>CAZURN010000006.1:0-42280 GCA_964623165.1 uncultured Syntrophobacteraceae bacterium | reverse complement strand
TCTTCACCACCTGCATCCAGGGCAGAACGACTTGTCTCTCCACTGATCGCTTCACTGGGCGTGTTCCATTGGTACTGGGGGGAATCAGTCCAACCGACTAAAGGCTGCCTGCCCTCCCGGCAAGCGTCAAGTGCCACGCGGGTGTCGCTGGAATGCTCATCGCCCATCCAAACGGACAGTGAAAGGCCTGCATCTGAGAAAGTTGATGGGTGAACCTTTCATTGCCTGTGCATCCCAATCGCAACCTGTCTTTACAGTACTTGCCTCGGCGTGAGGGCATAAGCCACAAAGATCCGACGGAAGCGGATCTGCGGCGCTTCAGGATACGCCGTAATAATAGTGGTAGCGCCACTAATTTGCAAGGTGTTGCCATATTTCGATTATTCCGTGTGGACCCCAGGTTGACCAAGCCCCGGATACATGGCTGCTCTTGAACCTTCGTGCGAATCCTTACTGCCAAATGAAAGCTCTCAAGTTGGCACCCAGATGGATCGATATTCTGAGTGATTGCATCTCTTCCAAATCGCCTCATTCACCCAGGAAAAGAGTTGCCCGGATGCACGATAGCCCGACGAAGGCGGAGTCCGCACTGATCCTCGTCGTTGACGACGATGAGATGACGCGGTTCGTGCTCGGCGAGGCCCTTGGAACCGGTGGCTTCGTCGTTGAAACCGCAGAAAACGGCAAAAAGGCTCTCGAGAAGTTCGATGCACTGCGTCCGGACATCGTGCTCCTCGATGTGATGATGCCGGACATGAACGGTTTCGAGGTATGCAGCCGAATCCGCTCCGCGCGGGGCGGCAAGCACGTGCCCATTGTCATGGTCACAGGGGTTGAGGACATTGATGCGATCAAGCAGGCTTTCCAGGCCGGAGCAACTGACTTCATCACCAAGCCCTTCAATCTCATTGTCCTGGGTGAACGGATCCGCTACATGCTCAGAGTGGGTCGGATCTTCGAGAGTTATCGCAGGAGTGAGGCGCGGCTCGCCACGGCCCAGCGGATCGCCCACATGGGAAGTTGGGAGGTGAGCCTCGAAAAGAACGAATTCCACTGCTCTGATGAAACCTACTTTCTCTTGGGTATGGAACCCAACGGGACGCGGCTTGGGAGACGCGCGTTCCTGGAGTTCGTGCATCCGGAAGACAGGGATTCCCTCAGCAATGCCGTAGACAGCGCGCTCAGGAAGGGGAAGGCCATCGAACTCGACCACAGGGTCATCCTGCCTGATCGAGGGGAGCGCATAGTCTCCCACAGGATCGAAGTCCTTTTCGATTCAGAAGGCAACCCACAGCATATCGCAGGGACGGTTCAGGACATTACCGACCGAAAGCGGATGGAACTCCTCGAGGCCGAGCGCAACCAGATCCTGGAGACAATCATCAGCGGGGAGCCCCTCAAGAATATTCTCATGCGGCTCGTCACCATGGTAGAGCAATTGAGATCGGAAGCCATCTGCTCGTTGTTCACCCTTCATGGTAACCAACTCCTAGTGGGAGCTTCACTGCGCTTGCCATTGAAGCTTGCTAAGGCCTTTGATGGTTTGCTGGTGGGGCCAAGAAATGTCTGTTGCGGCTCGTGCGTATACTTCGGGCAAAAGACGGTCGTTCCCGACATCTGTGATAGTCCGCTTTGGGAAAACTACCGGCAGATCGCCGTCGATCTCGGTATCCGGGCGAGTCTGTCCATGCCCATCCTTTCGGGTCGAGGCCGAATACTCGGGGCGATCACCCTCATGTACCCCGAACCCGGCCCTCCTCCACGCTTCGATCACAACCTCGTGGAAATTGCGGCCAAGCTGGCGGCCGTGGGGATCGAACAGCGCCAGATGGCCAAGCAACTCGCTCATCAGGCCCACCACGACGCGCTGACAGGGTTGCCCAACCGAGTGCTTCTCTCGGATCGCCTTGACCTCGCCCTGGCTCAGGCTCAACGCTATGGAAAAAAAGCCGCCGTCATATACATCGACTTGGACCGATTCAAGCATGTCAATGACTTCCTCGGCCACCACACCGGAGATATGCTTCTTAAGGAAATTGCCGAGCGCCTCAAGAGTTGCACCAGAAAGAGCGACACTCTTGCTCGCATGGGGGGCGACGAGTTCATGCTGGTCCTGGTCGGTGTTACAGACGATGAGGATATTTCCCAGACGGGACAGCGGCTTCTGGATGTTCTGAAGGAACCGGTCATGGTCGAAAACCATGAACTGCACGTCGGGGCAAGCATCGGCATCAGTGTCTACCCGGATGACGGACAAGATGCGTCGACCCTCCAGAGGCATGCAGACATTGCCATGTACTGCGCAAAGAATGAGGGAGGCAATCGGTTTCAGTTCTTCACCGCTGAGATGAATGCTGTAGTCATCGAGAGGCTTGAACTTGAGAATGACTTGAGGAAGGCTCTCGAGCGGAACGAGTTCGAACTCCATTACCAACCGCAGTACGACATGGTCCACAACAGGCTCGTGGGCGTGGAAGCCCTCATCCGTTGGAACCACCCGGAATTGGGGTGTATTCCTCCTTCCCGGTTCATTCCCATCGCCGAGGAGACGGGGCTTATCATTCCCATCGGCCGATGGGTGTTGACGGAGGCATGCAGAAAGAACGCCGAATGGCAATTGTCAGGTTTCGAACCTTTCAAGGTTGCGGTGAACGTTTCCGCTCTTCAGCTCAGTCAGGCGGACTTCGCCGAGATGCTCCTGGATGTTCTCAAGGAGACAGGCCTGGACCCAAAATGGCTGGAACTCGAAGTCACCGAAAGCGTTCTGATGAAGGACGTCAAGTCCGTCAGCAAGTCTCTGGTTTCGATCCGATCCGAGGGTGTGAGTGTCGCCATAGACGATTTTGGAAATGGGTACTCATCCATGTCTTACCTGCAATGGCTTCCCGTGGACTGTTTGAAGATCGATCAGTCTTTCATCCATGAACTGGGCCACATTGGTGAACAAGACCAACGCACGAAGACACTCATCAAGACTTTCGTTAACCTGGCGGCGAATCTGGGCCTCAAGCTCCTGGCCGAGGGAGTGGAAAGTTCTGATCAGTGTCATTGCCTCAAGGAGGTGGGTTGTGAACTGGGACAGGGCTTTCTTTTCAACGTGCCCATGAGTTGTCGCGAAATCGAGAAGGCCTGCCTCATGAAGTCCGAATCGAAATTCATGCAATGGCTGGAACACCGGGGAGGGAATGGGGATGGGGGTCGCCAGTCAAAGAGTGAATTCGATGGCTGAATTGGTAAGATGAGCCTGAAACCGCAGGGCTTCCACTCATTCCTGATCGGCTGTATCTTTCCCAATAGACGGTCTTCCCGAGGAGCTGAAACACTCCTCCAACAAACGGGCTGTATTAGCTGCCCCCGCAAGATTCAGAGATTCTTTGTTGACAGGCCGCCGATCCTCAAGACCTGCCCAGATCCTTCGACGGACTTCACCCTCGTCGAGGCTGCCGAGAATCTTCACTATCCCGAGTTCCTGAAGCTTTGAAGCCCTCATGGCCTGTTCCCGGTTCTGGGCGAACGGATAAACCAGGGCCTTCACCCCAACACTCAGTATGTCCATGCAGGTGTTGTAGCCTGCCATGCTCACGGAAAGGTCCGCCTCCGCCAGCTCCACGAGAAAGTCCGTGCTGAATGGGCAAAGGGTGATGCGTGTATCGGATGCGGCCAGCTTTCCCAGTCTTTCGCGGTCGTGGGGTTCCATAAAGGGACCAACGAACACCTTGAGTCGCAAATCCTCTTGAGCCATGCCGCGAACAGCTTTAATGGTCGATTCCAGGAGGTCGGCACCGACCTTGCCTCCGCCACTGCTCGCCACCACCGTTCTGTATGCGGGGAGATTCCGGGATCCAGGCGGCGTCCTCACGACAAAGCCGGTGTAGCGAACGGGAATGCCAATCTGTTCCACGGAGGCGAAGGTTTCTTCAAGACGGACGAGCCTTGGATCGGAGTGAACCAGGAGCAGGTCGTAGTGACGGTTGAGCATGGCAAGGACCCCCTCTTCATATTCTGCCTGATTCCTCTTCTCCACGAGGATGTCCCTCAGACTGCACACCACTCTGGTGCATCGAAGCCTTCCGCTGATTTCTTCAAGCAGTGGCAAAAGTTCGAACCGAAACTGCTTCCTGCCGAACGGGAAGAGTTCCGTGATGAAAAGGTCCGGGTCGAATTGCAAAAAGGATTCCTTGAGGCTCCTGGCCCGGCGCTGCTTGATGTCCTCCAGATCACCGCTTCGGGATTCCATCTTCGTGAACTCGGCATCCATCATGAGCGGAGGCAGGAAAACGCGTTTCACATGGTCTGGCGGGATCAATCCCGCAATGGGATCACCCCCTTCCACGAAAAGCACGTCATGGGCGGACAGGGCCTTGGCAATCTCCATGCTTCGAAAGAAATGCCCGACACCGAGGACATGCTGGCTGTAAATCATGATTTTCATGTCAATCCTTCAGAAAAGTCACGAATGAATCACATCGACGGGCTGGATGCCCGTTGCCTTCCGGGATGGATAGATGCCCGCAAGGACCCCCGTGATCACCGACGCGATAAAAGAGACCAGCAGGCCGGCTGGGCTGACCTCGAACGGAAGCTTCGAAACATGGAAAACAATGAGGCTCACGAGTACGCTGAGGACCACACCCGCAGTACCGCCCATGAGTGAAATGAAGGAAGATTCCACGAGAAACTGAATGACGATGTCCCGTCTGCGGGACCCAACCGCCCTCCTGATGCCTATCTCCATACGGCGCTCGTTCACGATGAGTATCATGATGGAGAGGATGCCGATGGCCCCGATGGTGAAAGAAATGCCGGCGGCGATTCTTCCAAGGACGGTGATCATCTCTGTGGCCTGCTGACGCAGCGCCATCACGTCCTTGGAATCAATGACGGTGAAGTCATCTTTCTTTCCCCCCCTGATGCTGTGCCTCTTGCGAAGAATGTTTTCGATCTCTTCCTTGGCGGCACTCATGGCCTCGGCGGAGGTGCTCTGGACATAGATCGTGTTGATGTAGCTCCTGTTCACGAATCGCCGCAAAAAGGTGTTGATGGGAACGAAGATCTGGTTGTCCTGATCCACGTTCGAGAGATCAACTCCCTTTTCCTCCATGATCCCGATGACCTGGCATGGTACTCTCCATATCATGATGTTCTTGCCAAGGGGCAACTCATCCCCGAAAAGCTTGTCCGCGACCTTCTTTCCCAGCACGACGACACGCTTGAGGGTTTGGTCGTCTTCGGCGGTGAAAAACGCGCCCTCCTTCACGAGGAAATTCCTCAGGTCCGGATAGTTGGACGTGACTCCCGTGACGAGAATCGAAGCGAGCACGACGCCACCGTACCGCACAGGAAAGTTCTTGTAACTGGAGGGTGACACGTCCAGTACAGAAGGGGCCCCCTCGGCGATCGCCCGTGAATCGGCCAAGGTAAGCGTGGTGGCTTCGCTCAGGAGCCGGGTGGACCCGCCGTGGCGCAGCACCCTGCCGCTCCTGACCACCAACAGGTCCTTGCCGAGCTTTTCGATCTCCATTTGACCCTTGCGGGATAGAGATGCCGAGAGATTCGACACCAGGATGAGTGAAAACGTGCCGAGGAACACTCCCAAAACAGCCAGGGCCGTCCTGAGTTTGAAACTGTACAGGGAGCGGAGTGCGATCCTGAGGTTGAGGACGATCCGCTTCATGACCGAATGGCCTCGATGGGTTCCAGGTTCGCTGCCCTGGAGGCAGGCTGCAGCCCAAAGCCGATGCCCACGAGCCATGACAGGATGAGTCCGACCGCAAAGGCTTTCCATGAAAAATGGATGGGAAATTCGGCAATCAGTGTGAGCAGGCGCGCGCCTCCGAGGCCTGCGACAAAGCCGATAAACCCGCCTATGGTGGTCAGCGTGACCGCTTCTCCCAGGAACTGGAGGCGGATGTCACTCTTCTTGGCTCCCACGGATCGACGGATCCCGATTTCCTTGGTCCTCTCCTTCACGGAGAGAAGAAACAGGTTTGCCAGCACAAAACCGGCGACAATGAGGGAGATGATGCCGACGATGCCGAGGAAAACCACGAGAGAACCAGTCAACGCAGCGAGGAACTTGATGATTTCCTTCGGAGAGATGATCCTGAAGTCATCAGGCTCGTTGTCCGGCAGTTGGTGTCGTTTCCGCAAGAAGAGCCTCAGTTCATTCTGGAACTGCTCGAGCCTTCCCTGATCAATGAAACGAGCGCGGAAAACCGAAACGTACTTGGTCTCATTTTGCATCTTCCGCATGACAGTGGTGATCGGCATCACCACCCGGTTGTCGATGTTCTGGCCGGTCGGCGCCGCACCGCGCTCCGACAGGACTCCGATGATCTGCACCGGGATCCCCTTCACAAAAACATACTTGCCCACCGGGTTCTCATCGCCAAAAAGTTCCTTGACAAGGTAGCTGCCAAGCAGGGCCACATTTCGCAACCCCTGGATGTCTTCGGGGGACAAATCGGACCCTTCCACCACGGGCCATGTCCAGGCCCTGCTGTAATCACCGGTGGAACCCACCACGGTGGTCTGTTCTTTCCGGTCACGGTAAGAAACCGTCACATCGCCCAGAGCGGTCATGGGAATGACGACGTAGGCGCTGGGAAACGCCTCTCTCACCGCTTGCACATCTTCGAGGGTGATGGTCTTCTCTCTTTGCCCGATGGCGCGTGCCTCCTCGCTGCCACCAATGACAAGGAGTGAGTCTGGACCGAAAAGGGCAACGATATCAAACGCTTTCTTGAAAGCCCCTTCTGTGGCCGCAACGATGATGGTGATGGAGGAGATCCCAAGGGCCACGCTCACGAGGCAGAAGAAGGTCCTCAGCTTGAAGGCCCTCACCGCGCGCAGCGACTGCCCGAGGATGCTGGCGAGTCTATCCATGGTGAATCATTCGACGATGAGTCCGTCCAGGATGCGCACCATTCTCCTGGCATGCGCGGCGATGGCGGCATCATGGGTGATGACGGCGACAGTCTTCCCGCGCCCGTTCATGGCGGTGAGGAGTCGCATGATTTCCTCAGCGGTCTTGGAGTCGAGTTGCCCGGTGGGTTCGTCGGCCAAGATGAGATCCGGATCATTGATCAGAGCACGTGCAATGGCGACTCTCTGCTGCTGCCCCCCAGAAAGCTGCGTGGGTTTGAATTTGGCCCGGTCGCCCAACCCCACGAGGGTCAGGATCTCCATGGCCCTTTTCCTGGCTGTGCCATCGCGCGCGCGCTCGACGTAAAGGGTGGGAAGGAGGACATTCTCCATGACAGTTGCGTAGGACAGGAGGTAGAAGTTCTGAAACACGAACCCGATGTGCTCGTTTCTGAGTACCGAAAGTTCGTCGTCCGAGAGACTGTTCACTTCCCTGTCCGCCAGGATGTATCGCCCCGACGAGGGAACGTCGAGGCAGCCGAGGATGTTCATGAGCGTGGTCTTGCCAGAACCCGAAGGACCCATGATGGCGATGAACTCGCCGCGTTCGATGCACAGGTCGATCCCTTTGAGGACTTCCACTTCCTCTTCACCGATTGGGTATTTCTTTCTGACATCCTCCAGCAAGCAAAGGGGCATGAGTCTCTTCCCGGATGAAAGGTCTGAGTCGTGTTTCAACACCAGGGCCAGCGAGGGTGCGTCTTGGTGGGGCGCACATTTGAGAAGATTTCATGCTCAATTCCCCTCCCATCGAGGAGATGAAGTCCCAATCACGTCAAGTGGAACCTCTTGGACTTGGATGACCTTCTCTACAAGCCTATGGTTTCACCGGAGAGATCGGGAGGATGATCCTGGTTGCAATTTCATCCCCCTCCCGAATCCCCGAGAGGATCTCCGTCCGGTCTTCGCCCCGAATGCCCGTCTTGAGCTCGACCTTTTCAACCCGACCCGGTCCGAGCACCTTGTAGGCGACCTGTTTGCCCTCATCAAACTTGACAGCTCCGTTGGGCACCGTAAGTATATCCTCCTTTTCCTGGAAAATGATCTTCACCTGGCTTGTCATTTCGGGTTTCAGGAATGCGGTGTCCTGCCTGGCAACCTCCACGATGGCCAGGTAGTAGACGATGTTGTCCTTGGTTACGGGCTGGGGATAGATCTTTTGAATGGTTCCGGAGAAGGTCTTGGCGGGAAATGCGTCCACCGTGTACTCCACCTTTTGTCCCACCTGGGCTTTTCCAATGTTCGTTTCATCCACATAGATCCACATGTCGAGCAGGGTGGGGTCCAGTACGGTCACTAGATTCGCAACCTGGAGACCCGTTACGATGGTTTCGCCCTCCTGGATTGTGACGTCAGAGACAACACCGTCAATGGGGGACACGATTCTGGTGTAGGAAAGGTTTACCTCCAGTTGCTTGAGCTGTGCCTCAGCTTCTTCGAGCCGGGCCCTTGAGATGTCAAGCTGCGTTTTGTACTCATCCTGCAGACGCTTCAAGTTGGCCTGGTTGGCCCTGAATTGACTTCGCGCCTTGTCCACCGAATCGTCGGTGGTGTATTCGTGCTTCTGGAGTGCCTGCTCCCGTTCGAAGTTCACCTTGGCGTAACTGAGATTGGCCTGTGCCTCATTGATGCGTTCCGGATAGGTGAGTTCCACCTGCAACAGGGTTTTCCTGGCAGAATCCACCGCCGCCTTCTGCCTCTCGATGGACTTCCGAAGCTCCCGGTCATCCACCAGAGCAATCAGCTCACCCTTCCTGACCTTGTCTCCGATCTTCACGTTCATTTGCACGATGGCGCCCGTGATCCTGGAACCGATCTTCACCACGGCTCCCACCTGGGGCTTGATGATGCCTGTTTCGACGAGGACTCCCCGGATGCTCCCCTTGTCGACTGTTGCTGTTTCGAGGATCTGATAACCGGATTTGGGAAACAGCCGCCGGTAACCGAGAAAGCCACCAACCGCCATTGCGATGACAAGGGCCGCCATTATCAGTTTTTTCAACGGATGACCTCCAGGTGACCCACGACGGGGCGCTCCACCAGTTCTGCAAACTTACGGCCTGACCGACTCCAGGCTTTCCACCCCCGCCGCCCTTTCCACCAATGCCTTGGAAAGCATGAGGTTGAGCCTGGCAACCGTGTTTTGAACCCGGGCAAGTGCAAGAGCGCTTTCAGCTTGAACCAGGCTGAGGATGTCGCCCTTGCCCACTTTGTATTCCCCAAAAGCCTGGGAGTAATTCTGTTCAGCCTGCCTCAGCGCCTCTCTCGCCACGGCGATGTTTTGAAGTGCCGTCGTGAAATCGTTGTATGCCTTGTGGAGGCCGAGCAGGAGTTGTCGGATCGTCTCCTGCAGGTTTTCCTTCGAGACGCTGATGTCAAATTCGGCTGCCTTGCGCCGGTAGAACTTCCCGAGTTCGAAGATGTTCCAGGTGGCCCGCAGGCCGATGGAGCGGTCCTCATCGTTGGCAAAATTGCTGAGTCCGCCGTCAAGCTTGCTATAGGAAGCGATGGCGGACACGTCCGGGAAGAAAGTGCTGGTTTGCAGGGACTTCTTGTTTTTGGAAATCTTGATGGAATTCTCGGCCTGCCGAATTTCAGGGCGCTTGAGGGCAAGTTCGGACAGCCTCGCAAGTTCAGGGATGGAAGCGGTGAGATCCAGGGTTCCCTCCAGGTCAAACGGAGATTCAAGGGAGCGGCCCACAAGAGAGTTGAGGTCCGCGAGGGCATTCTTTAGTTCCCCCTGGGCCTGGGTCAGGGTGAACCTCGCTTCTTCAAGTCGCACCGATGCCTGAAGGGCCTCCGAGAGCTTGGCGACCCCGAACTTGCGTCGGCCCTCTGCCACCTCGTAATCCTTCTCCGCATCCCTCAATTGGGTCTTCCGGTGCTCAAGGACCTCTCTCCTCGCCAACGCGGCATAGAAGGCCGACTTAACGTTGAATTCCAGTTCCAGCAAACCCTTGGCCACTTCCTCTTTGCCCGATTCGAGATTCAACCTGGAGATACTGCGGTTTGCCCTGCGTCGGCCTCCATCAAAGAGGTCGAGGGACAGCTGAAGGTCGTACGTGCTTCGATCGTAGTCTCCCAGAAGGGAGTCATGCATTTCCTGAGTGGTCGAGCCATCAAGGCTTGGGAAGTATGGGCCTAGGGAGGCCTTGTGGAGTGCGTCCAGAGAGGACACCTGGGTTCTGGTTGCCATGAGGGAGGGAAGGGACTCCCGGGCCTGAGAGATTGCGTCACTGAGTGTGAGTGGGTAACAGGGGGCTGGCGCAAGGAGACAATCGACCAACATGAGGCACGCGACGAAAAGCGCTCTGGCGGTAAGGGATATCCCTCGCATAAATTCCTCGATGTGCTGACCCCTGAGGGCCGGTTGCGTCACCTTGTTCTCAAGGCGGCGACAATTTCCATGCGCGAAGCTCGCAGCGCGGGAAGCATTCCTCCCAGGAGGCCCATCACGGTAGCAAAGGACAAGGAGGACAAGACCACCGGCTGTGACAGGTGGAATCGAAACGTCAGCTCGGAGAATGTCTGCCAGTTCATAGTGGATATGGTCAGCTGGTTCATGAGCGTTGCGGCGAGGAGTCCAAGGAGTCCGCCGATAAGGCCTAGGAACATGGATTCCCCGAGAAAGGCGCCCAAAATTGTACGTCGCTGAAAACCAAGGGCCCGGAGGGTCCCGATCTCGGTCACCCGGTTGGCGACCGCCGCATACATGGTGACCATGGAACCGATGATGGCTCCAAGACTGAAGATGAGGGTCAGCGTGATCCCCAGTATGCGAATGAAACTTGCCATCAAAGCGGACTGAGCAGCATAGTAGTCGATCTCCCTGAAGGCGTCCACGGTGAGGCGCGGGTCTTTCAGCACGCTTTCCCTCATCGCGGGAAAAAGCGAGGGTTCCCTCAGACGCATGATGACCGAGGAATAGACCGGCCTGCGGAATGCAGTCATGAGCAGGTCGGCGTCTGCCCAGACTTCTGAATCGAAAGCGGCACCACCGGCCTCCATGATCCCAACGATGGTCCATGAACGGGTGCCGAATTGGATGGTCTGGCCCATGGCCCCGACGGCGAAACGCTGCGCAATGCTCTTGCCCAGGACCACCTCCCATGCGCCCGGACGGAAGGGACGCCCATGGATGATGCGGAGCTGAGGCCTGAGAGTGAATGAGACTTCGGGCTTCACACCGCGCACGGTGACATTGGCGAGACTGTTGCTGCTCTTCTTGGTCAGGCCTATCAAAATGATCAGTTCGCGGGCGACAAGTTTGTCGCCCCAGGGGCCCAAATCGATATGGGGAAGGCTCTCCAGGATGACGGCCTGTTCCCGTTCAAGGATGCTTTGCACCTCGGTTTCGGAGGACCGGCGGATGAACACGGCATTCCGTTCGCTTCCAGTGCTCACGAGAGTCTTTTCCAGACCCTCTGCCAACATGAGCACTGCTGCAAAGACGAAAACGACCAGTCCCATGCCGGTTGATGTGAGGAGTGTCGTCAGGCGTCGCACCCAAAGATTTCTATACGAGTATTGAACCAGGGTCAGCATGGGACAATATACTCGGCCAAATGTCTTGAGAAAAAGCATTCCACTTCAAAACGTCATACAGCCGAATCCAGACATCCGGTGGATTGGCCTGGCCGCAGGCTCCGGTGGGGCGGGAGTCCGCGTCACTTGGGCGAACCTTTGACCGGAGTCCCGGACCGATTCAAGGGTGAGGATCACTTGAAAAACACAGGATTCCTGGTTCCACCTGAACGGCCATGGGAAGGCTCTCCTTCTTGATCATGAGCCCACGGCTCACCGTGGTTCACCTGGATGTCGGCTGGGAATGGGACCATGTTATCCGTGCGTTTGCGCCTGAAGCGGGGTCAAACCCTGTCATCCCTTACTGCAAGGCAATCCCTGGTTGTTTCTCGTTAATACTGAGCCGCATTCCAGATCGGATCGAGCAGAGTTCAGGATCCTCCATAGCCCCTTGTGCGCTGCCTAGCGGACGGGCACGAAGCCCTGGCCCACCAGGCTTGACTGCAACTTCGCACGAAACATGGACAGAACGGTTGAGTGGGTTGAGTCCCTGGCCTGCAAGGAGGATCATGGCTAACCCTGCCCACGGATCATGCGCTTGAGAGCCGTTCTAACCTCATCAGGGAAAATGTCGGGTCTCGAGGCACTCTTGGAGTGTTTTCCCTCAAACCTTTTCAGGAGGGCACGGAGGAGGTCTGCGTGTCTTTGTCCAGGATAGTGGAAAGGCACAACCGTCCCGGCCCTTTGCTGATTAAGCCTTGGCTCGCAAGGGGGTGTGTCTCCCCTTTCAACTGAGGAAGCCAGGACTGCGCGCCCCCGCGAGGAGAGTGCGATGTAGAGACTCTCCATTTGGGCGGCATCGTCGGCGTCTCCCCTGGATGCGGCCATTTCGGCTAGCAGTCTGTAAAGCAAGGCGTTTTGCTCAAGCTCTTCCCTTGCTTCCTCCAAGACCGCCGACGATTCCATCAATTTGCCCAGTTGCATGAGGGACCATCCGAGAAGGACACGGGCCCTCGTCACCCGAGGATGAAGATGAAGACCCTTGCGACATACCTCAACCGCCTCGTCCCATCGTTTTTCATGGCAGAGCGCTTCAGCGAGATCAACGAAAACATGAGACGCAGGGTCCCGTGCAAGCATGTGCAACAGAAATTCCTTTGAATCCCCGGCACGCTCATGGACCGTCTCCTCGGTTCTCATTCCCGAAAAGAATTCTCCGACCGGGATGCCATGCGCTTCATGGGAGACAGCCTGCAACGGTGAAGGTGCGGGAGTTGGCAATGCGGATGTATCGGCTAGGGATACCGGTGAAACAGTCGGACGGGTTGAGGCTGCGGGAGACATGTCCAAGGATTCCTGCAGATTGGCTGCCGGCTTTTCGCGAGAGATTTCAACGGGCGGTTGAATGGTCGTGGGAATTTGTCCCGTGTCTTGAGGAATCGCGGCTGATACCACAGATGGAGCTGACTCCGTCAAATCGGCCTCAGACTCCTTTGAGGACGGACCCGGTTCGGCTTCATGTTCTACAGGATCGGGAGGAGGCTCGGGAATCGTTGCAACCTCAGGCTCGTCCAGAATACCCGGAGTCTCCCCAATTGGTGCCTCATCGAAGACTTCCAGAAACTCGTGGATTTCGGTCAGTCCCGACGAGAACGCCTCCCCATAGGAATGGCGTTGCATCTTTTCGACCAGGGCACCTAGGGAGAAACTCATGGTGGCAACAGCTTCCTCGTCCCATTTGGAAATCACTGACTGCTTGAAAAAGGCGGAAAACTTGGCTGCAAGATCTTCCAGATCCTTGAGTCCCAATTTGTTTGTCGCTTTGGCGAAGAGGGCGAGACTCTTGTCGATCCGGTCCGTGTTCCTCTTGGCGAGGGAGGAATCGGCCTCTCCAAGCAGCTTCATCAAGGCATCCCAGTCCTTGGGATCCACCGAGGCACTCATGGTCCGCTCCTGATTTGAGTGAGAACAACGGAAGGCATGTAAACTCGGACGGGATTTAACGGCATCTGGCGGGCAGGGTCAAGGGCGAAAAGTTAATGCATCTGGAAGCTGAGCAGAACCGGAGGGTTGTTCAAGGTGTGAGGTGGGCTATCAAAACCGGGCCGCCTCCAAAACTGGCCCTGCGAAAGACCCTTGGGAGGGGCTCCCTGCCCGTACCCCTTTCACCTGTGATGAGCAAGGGAACATCGTTCGAGGAAGGGAGCTCCGCTTACTTCAAGATTTCCATGATGGGAGTAGTGACGGGACGGAAGTTTCGGAAAGCCTCTTGATTGTGAGAGAGGTGGGCGAGGAGGACATCTTTTCGTTAGCGACTGATCGATGCTGTGGAAGCTTCACCACAGGACGTCGAAAAGCAGCTTCTCTGCGCGGTTCCTGGGTATCTCCTTCATAACCTGCCTTCCTGAGACAAGGGGCGGAATCATCATCGACTTGACAGCATTGGATCCGTGTTTAGTTTGACGACGTACGATGGAAGATTTGATTCAGACAACCAAGCAGCTTGAATATATTGGAGGACTACGATGGAACTGAACATTTCCGAGCTCAGGGAAAAAGGACGGCCTCTGTGGATGACCCACCTTGGCGTTGAGAACTATGCTGACCTCCTCGGTGGAGGTGGAGACTTGCATCAGGATCGGCTCCACCCTGAGTGGTTTCGAGACAGTGGGGCGGAGGTCGAAGACACGGGGGATCTCACCATCTTGTTGGAAGGTCGTTACGTGGGAGAGGATTATATCTCCTGATGATGTGATGCAGGGGTGATGTGTCTGATATGAGCGATATTCCACAGGGTAGAAGTTATGATAGACCCAACGCATGACCTTGAATGAAGGGCGGCTCAAAAGCCGCCCTTCATTTTTTGCCCTGTCTTCTGCACAGACTCGATTTTCTAGAGAGTCGTCTCCCCGTGCCTTGGCAATTCGGCCAATTGCAGTCGTATGACATCTTCTCTGGGGTTGACCCGTTCCACCTTGACGCGAATCATGTCCCCCTTGGGAAGTTTGGTCTTTTCCGGAAGCGGGATATTGGTCTCCAGGAGAAAATCAGGAATGAGCAAATGGGCGAAGCGATCGTTCTGTTCCAGGACGAGTGCGTTGATAGCCCTGATGTCCTCTTGCTCCATGTACTTGAGAATCCAGTACCGGGTCCATTTGCGTTGCACGAGGAAGACCTTTCCCTGGGTCACGTTGATCTTGGCGAGAATTTGTCCGAGTTCCTCTTCGGAGTAGAGTGTCTCCTGTCGACTCAAGGCATGCTTGAGCTGCCTCTGAACGACAAGGTCGGTGTATCGCCGTATGGGTGAAGTCACCGTTGTGTAACAGGGAAGTCCCAAGCTGCAGTGCTGCTGGGGTTTCGTGTCGAGTTCGGCGCGAGCGAAAAGGCGCCTCTGGCGATATACTCGAAACAGCTCATGTTCACTCTGGGTGAGGTCCGTTTCCGGCCTGCATTCCGCCTGGCTTCTGAAAATGGCGGGAATTCCTCTCTCGGCGAGGAAGGTGGCGGCGGCCCGGTTGGCGGCGATCATCCATTCCGAGACCATGATCTGGCTGGGGATTTCCTTTTCATGCCTGTAGATCTGAATCATTCCCGCCTGGTTCACATGAACCTGGATTTCTGGGAGTGGCAGGATGATCGCGCCACGGGCGAGTCTTTCCGCGCGAAGCCTCATGGAAAGGTCGAACAGGGCCTTCAAGGCTTCATCGGTTTCAATCCTGCCGTCGACATCCTGGTAGGTCAGTTGCTCCTTGATCCGAATAATACTCGGAACGATCTCCTCACGATGAATGGTGCCGGCGGTGTCCATGGCGAAGAGAAAGCTGAGGGCAAGTCTGGGTTGGCCTGATCGCAGGCTGCAGACGCCCTCCGAAAGTTCAGGAGGAATCATGGCGATGCGTTCGTCTGGAAGATAGATGGAACTCACCCGCGCTTCCGCTTCCTGGTCGATGGGGTCATCCCTGGCCACGAACTCGGCGGCGTCGGCGATGTGCACTCCCACCTCGTAAAGCCCATCAGGCAGGATCCTCAGGCTCAGGGCATCGTCGTAATCCCTGGTGAAGGGGCTATCCACGGTGAAGGTGTGGAGACTCAGAAGATCGCGGCGGTCATGACGAACCTGGTGGTTGACATCTGCAGTTTCAGCGAGATGCCTGGCCCTATCGGTGACCTCATCGTTGAAGTTCGAGGTGAAGCCGTGCTCCAGGAGATAGAGATTCTGGTTTTCATTCCAGACTCCAAGTCGAACGAGGATGCGGAAAGCGGATTGCGGAATGGGAGCAATGCCGGCCCCTTTGAGCATGTCCTTAGTCAGGGCCGATTCCGGCGCATCCTGGTTCCACAGGCAAAAGCTCTTGAGTTCCTCCACCAGAAGAGCCTGCTCGTTTTCGGGCATGGGCGGGCGGGTCTTCCGACTCCACAAAGCATGGAGCCATTCAGCCCCGCGTTTGAGCCGGATTTCCCGAGCCTCATCCCGCTCGATCTCAAGGCGCCGGGCATCCACCTTCTCAGTGGATCGGGCATAAAATCTCCCATCCTTGAATTGAAAGTACAGTCGATCCTGGAAGAGCAACCGCTGCACCGCCGACACGTGGTGGTCTGTGATGGGTGAGGAATAGGCGAATTCCGCAAGTTCCCGAGCACTAAAGCCGTCGGCCTCTCCTTCGAGCAGGGACCACAACTCTTCCACCTGAACCTCCGCCATGGCCCTTCGCCGCAGGGATGCGATCTCAGCCAGTTTCCGAACGAGGGCATCGCGGTCCAACCGATTGTCGAATTGAGAGCCACTCACATGGATGACTCGGTTTCCCGAAAGACTGACTTCCCGGTTGTGTTCCGTGAGGACATTGAGCCGCTGACTCTTCACGGCAAGGCAGACGCCGCAGACGACTTCCTTGTTCTCGAAGAATTCTATGACGCTCCCGGCGGTGATGCCTGGAGGCATCTGCTGGGTCATGGTTAGTCTCCGGCTCTGGCGTAAGTCCGCATCTGCTGGATGTATGCTTCCACGCCTGAGGCAATGGCCTGAGCCAGTTTCTCCTGGTAATCCTTGTCCTGCAAACGTTTCTCCTCCATCTGGTTGGTGATGAACGCCGACTCTATCAAGATGCTGGGCATCTCGGCACCAAGCAGTACATAAAACGGGGCCTGCTTGGTTCCCAGGTCCTTCACGTTCTCGTAATCCACCTTCAGGTTCTTCACCACGTTCTTGTGAACCTGCCTGGCAAGCTGCTTGGATTCATTGATCTTTGTGTGAGTCATGAGATCGTGAAGAATGGTTTCGAGGTCACTGATCTTCTTCGAGGACATGGCATTTTCCATGGCCGCCACGCGGGCAGTGTTCTTGTCCTTGGAGAGGTTGAGAAAGTAGGTCTCGACCCCGTGGAGGCTGGTGTCTTCGTGGGCATTGGTGTGAATCGAGATGAAAAGGTCGGCTTTCTTGGCATTGGCGATCCCCGTCCGCTCCTCGAGGCTCATGAACTTGTCCCGGGTTCTCGTCAGAATCACTTCGCAGTTGGTTCGCTCTTCAAGGACCTTCTTTAGCCTCTTGGCAACCGCCAGAACGACATCCTTTTCATAAACCTTGTTGGGACCCGAAGCTCCTTTGTCCTTCCCGCCATGTCCTGGGTCTATGGCGATTCGCTTCACATCCAGGCCCAATTGCATGGCAAGGCTGGGCATGGCACTGGACTTGGATGGGGCCGGGCGTTCGGAAATGGATGGTTCCAACTGGTCCTTGCCTGAGTCCTTCCCCTCCCGTTCGGGGTCCGCGTCTTGAACGGCTTTCATGTCCGCCGACACCGTCTGCTCGGATCTCTTGCCTCTCACGTCGACAATGACTCGGTAAGGGTCTGCGAGGGAGAAGATCCTGTAGGCGTCAATGGAATCCACATCCAAGGACACGCGGGACACATTGCCCTCCTGTTGCGCCGCGCGGACAGCTTTGAGGAAAGGGTCGTTCTTTGGGCTTTCGACCTTGAGCTGAGGGTTCAGCACGCACTCCTTGAGAAGCACCTCGATCTTGGCCGCAGTCCCCGTCTGGGGATCCGCTTTTGTGATTTCCCGGTCAAACTTGACAGGTTCGTTGGTGTAAAGCACAACCCTTGTGTATTCCTCCCCGCTCACATGGTTGACTTTCACCAGCTGATTCACGCTGAAACATACTTTGGGATCATTGCCCGGTGCATTCTTGGGCGCAAGGTTCACGCGCCGCTCTCCACTGGTCGGGGAGGAAGAAGCACCGGCGTCTGTTCCGACCGCACCGGAAGCCGGAACCGAGGAAACGGCGGCGGCGAATGCATCGTGAGCGGTGGCTTCGGACTCCTTCTTTTTGGGTCCGCAACCCAGCTGCTTTTCCAGCTTCAGGGCCATCTCCTCCGCTTTCTGTTTCTTGTCCCCTTTGGGAAAGAACAGTCCCACCTTTGAAAACTCCTGGTACGCCTGGGTGGGATTATCGTGGAGATGGAGCATGCCGATGAGGTACTGGGCGTCATCAGCAAGCGGGCTGGAAGGATATTTCTTGACCACAAGGCGGTATTGGTCGATGGCCGACTTGAGATCCTGGCGATTTCGGGTGATCTCGTAGAGGTGATGACGGCCCTGACCGAGCAGGTAGTGGCAGCGGTCGGAGACTTTTCGCTCAGTGTCCTCCTTGAGCATCTCCTCGAGCTTCGCCAGGGAACGCTGCAGTGCTTCCTTCCGCTCCTCCTTGTCCGAGAGGGCCGTGGAAGACTGGAATTCTCTCTTCAGTTCAAGGTACCGCGCCATCAAATCATCCGCCACAGCAGGCGCGGTCATGGAGCCGCTCCACGCTATCCCTAGGAGCAGCACCCCCACTAGCCCCTTAATCCGTGCCCCGTAACTCTTTCCTCTTTTCATTGTCGTACCCGTCAATGGGTTGGTCGCTTCTTTCGAGTTGCCCCTCGCACTCCTGTTGCTAAGGTTTGGTTCAGCCCCCTATTCTCCGCATCCTTCTGTTGAGGTTATCTCAGCCCCTGCTCCCCAAATCTCTCACCGTGATTGGTTCCCTTGATCCCCTGCGAAGCTGATCCTGGATGGAGTAAAGCTTCTCAAGGGCCTTCAAAGGGGTCGTGCTGTCCAGGTCGATGGCCATGATCATGTCTCGGAGCCACTCCAACGAAGGTCTAAAGAGGGAGAGCTGCACGGCCCCTCCCTTCTCCTTCTGAGCTCGTCGTCCGGATCCGGCTTTTGGCCTGGAAGAGAGCACCGTGTATGAGGTCTCTCCCTTTTCAAGTTGGCTCAGGATGTCCCTGGCACGTCCTGTCACCCCGTCGGGAAGCCCAGCAAGCCTGGCCACCTGGATGCCGTAGCTCCGGTTGCTTCCGCCGGGAACGAGCTTGTGGAAAAAGATGATCTCGTTCTGCCACTCCTTGATGGCGACGTTGTAATTCCTCACCCTGGGCCGAGTGGCCGCCAGTCCGGTAAGTTCATGGTAATGCGTTGCGAAGAGAGTCTTTACCCCCACTCCCTCCAGATCGTGCAAGTGTTCGGCAACTGCCCAGGCAATACTCAGGCCGTCGTGAGTGCTCGTGCCTCGGCCGATTTCGTCCAGGATGATCAGGCTTCGAGGTGTGGCCTGGTGAAGGATGTTGGCGGTCTCCTGCATCTCCACCATGAACGTGGAACGGCCTCGAACCAAGTCATCGGCAGCACCGATGCGGGTGAAGACCCTGTCTACAACGCCCAGCCTCGCCTCTGAGGCAGGAACAAAGCTTCCGATCTGGGCCATCAGCACGATGAGAGCCGCCTGCCTGAGAATGGTCGATTTGCCGGCCATATTGGGCCCAGTGATGATGAGGATCTGGCGCTCTTTCATGTCCAAATGGAGATCGTTGGGGACAAAGGTGCCTTCCGGAAGGAAGCGCTCCACCACGGGATGGCGTCCATTGACGATCTCGATGGAGTCTCCCCGGTCCAGCACGGGTTGGCAATAATCGTTTTGCCCCGCCGCCTCGGCAAGGGCTGCGATGCAATCCAGCCTGGCCACCGTTTCAGCCATTGCCTGAATGCGCTCGCTTTTCCTGGTGACAGTTTGGCGGATCTCGGAAAAAATCCGCTGCTCCAATTCGACGCGCCTGTCCTCAGCTTCCAGCACCCGGGTTTCGAAGGTCTTGAGTTCCTCTGTAATGAAGCGTTCCGCGTTGACCAGGGTCTGCTTGCGGAAGTAATCCCCAGGAACGGCTCCGAGGTTGGAGTTGGAAATCTCAATATAGTAACCGAAGATCTTGTTGTAGCGGACCTTGAGGGATCCTATGCCAGTGCGTTGCCGCTCCGCCGCCTCATAATCGGCCATCCATCCCTTGGCGTCCCGACTCAGGCGCACTGTGTCGTCGAGATCTGCATCGACGCCAGGTTTGATGATTCCGCCCCCAAGGAGTGTTGTCGGCGGTGGATCGGCAAGAGTTTCCTCCAGGTATTCTGCCAGATCTTCCAGATTGTCCCATGAGTCAAGCAGACGGGAAAGATAGGGACAGTCGCATGCATCGTCCCCAGCGGGGGCTGGTTCTCTGAATGGTGCCAAAGGCAGGGCATCAAGGTTGGGAACCTTCCCAGCCTGGGTTGCAGGTGGTTCAATCGTTTCGGCTACGTGTGCAACTGATGGGGCAACCAGGGATGCCGCATCGGGGATGCACGGCATGCCCAGACTCAATGCGAGGGATTCCCGCAGAGACGGCAGGAGTTGAAGGGACTTCTTCAATGCGACCAAGTCCCTGGGGGTCGAATTGCCAGTGCTGTTTCGGCTGTTGAGCCTCTCCATATCGTTCATTTTGCCGAGGATGTCGAGGATCTGTCCCCTCGCTTCCCCTCGGTCAAGCAGTGTGCCGACCGCATACTGCCGCTCTTTGATTCTTTGGAGATCCAGCAGTGGATATCGCAGCCATTGGCCAAGCTTTCTGGCTCCCATGGCGGTCTTGGTGTGGTCCAGGATGGAAAGGAGCGAGCCCTTGATTCCCTGAAAGCTCGAGGAAGTGAAAATCTCGAGGTTGCGAGTGGTTGCCTCATCCAAGATCATGAACTCCGAGCGATTGTAGGGCTGTATCCTGAGAATATGGTCCGAGGGGCCGAGGAGGTTTTCCTGAAGATAGCCCATGACAGCCCCGGCAGCGGTAATGCCCAGTTCCATGTTCTGGATGCCAAAGCCTTCCAGGGAATGGACGCGGAAATGGCGAATGAGCCTCTCTTCGGCTCGACGCCTGTCAAAGTCCTCTCTGGGGCAACGAGTCAAGGTGGGCTGGATGCGTCTTTGCATCCGAAGTTCCCAAGGGCGGTCCTGCTCTTCCGGAACAAGGACTTCCCTGGGATCAATACGAACCAGTTCCTCCATGAGTGCTGCTTCCGACTCGAGTTCCACAACCTTGAATTCGGCCGTGGACACGTCAAGGTAGGCAAGACCGAAGGAGGCGCCGTCGGAGCCGGATGCAACGGCTGCCAGGTAATTGGACTGGTTCCCGACAAGGTTCCGATCCTCAAGAACCAGCCCAGGTGTAATGACCCGCGTCACTTCCCGGCGCACGAGCCCTTTGGCCTTCCTTGGATCCTCCACCTGATCACAGATGGCAACTTTGTGCCCTGCATTGACGAGTTTGGCGATGTATGCGTCAGCGGCGTGGAACGGAACCCCGCACATGGGGATGGGGTTCTCGGCGTTCTTGTCCCTCGATGTCAGGGCAATCTCGAGGACCTGGGAGGCGGCCACCGCGTCGTCCATGAATAGTTCGTAGAAATCCCCCATCCGGTAAAACAGCAGTGCGCCCGGATATTTCGTTTTGATTTCGAGGTATTGCTGCATCATGGGGGTTGGTTTGTTCATGCTGGATCCAATTGGATCAAAAAGGTCCCGTTCCCATGTCGTTTCAGCGTTCCTTCGCCTCTCGTTTCAAGAATTCTTATCTGCTGATGCACTCAAGATCAAGCAATTCTTTTTATGGAGCAAGGATGGAAAGGCAAATGAGGGCGCCCTTTAACAAGGGGTAGAGGTGACTCGGAACGGAACGGGCAAAGCAGGTTGAGATCCTGGCGTCCCTTCTGTCGAAGACTCTCAGCCACGAATCCGCGAAACGGGAGGATTCACTTGATGACCACCCGGTTGCGGCCAGCATTCTTGGCATCGTACAGGGCCGCATCCACACGGTTGAAAAGGGCTTCCTTATCCCGGTCATCAGGAAGGACACATGTGGCGCCGATGCTGATGGTCATGGGGATCTCCTGACCCTGATACATGAAACAGGCACTCTCCACGCACTTGCGAACCCTTTCCGCGGTAATGATGAGTCCGTCTTCCTGAACCCCCACCAGTAATGCAATGAACTCCTCCCCCCCGTATCGCGCGAGGAAATCCGTCTCCCGCAGAGTCCTGGAAAAGAGCCTGGTGATCTCCACCAGGCATCGGTCCCCTGCATAATGACCATGGCGGTCGTTGATGGACTTGAAATGGTCTAGGTCGATGAGAAGCATGGCAAAAGGTTGCTTGTATCGTTGGTAGCGCTTGAGCTCCTCCTCAAGCCTCTGTTCGTAGGCCCGGCGATTGTGGATGCCCGTGAGGGGGTCGAGGAGCAGTTCCTGCTCCAACGTCTTCGTCCGCTCCCGGACAGAGGTCATTTCCTCTTTCATGGCCACGAGACGCTGCTTGAGATGCTTCATCTCCTTCGTGACCTTCCTGATCTGATCCTCGTCCTCCTTACGCTTGGCTTCAATGCCCTGGCGGACCATCTCAAGTTTCGTGACCACAAAGGTCCTCAGTTCTGCGAGCGTCCTGCTGATCTGGAGCGATTCCGCGATGCCCTCGACCTGCTCGTCCAAAGCAACATTGAACGACGTGTTGGATTCGTAGGATCCTTTCACATGGCTGAAAGAGGAAGAGAGATGCTTTTCCATCTCCGCGAGATTCTTCCCGACTTCTGCCATGAGATGCATGAATCGCGAAAGCTCTCCGTTCACCTCATGGGTGTAGACGCGAAGCAGGGAGATCGTGTCCTCGCTGAGATCAATGAGCCGCTCCATGTCATGTGTCTTGCCGACTGCATCGCGGAGCTCGAGGAGATGACTCGAATGTTCGCTTCCCGGGTCAATGCGCAACCTGCTCAATGTGCTGAGACACTCGTCCTGGAGCTTTCGCAGCAGAACTGGGCACGATGGCTCCTGAAGCGACGCCGGAGGCAAGGCAAGCGCTGCATGACCGTTCGGCACGAGGCTTTCAGCCTCTGGACAGGATTCTCTTCCAATGCCCGGGTCGGTGTATTGCGAAGGGGTCTGGCCGACAAGCTCCACGAATTCATGGCGCTTCAGCAGGGCGTTGTGCAGAATAACTGGAGTGATCGCGTGGGGAGCCGCGCTCAACTCCTTCAAAGTCTCGAGAATGGCCTCGGACAGGTGCCGTGCTTTTCTGGTGAGATCCCTGTTGCCCATGGGGTGGAATCCTCTCCTCCTCAGCTTAAGCCCGATAAACGGGCTGCAGTGTCTCTCGAAAGGACAGGTGCGATTGTGGTTCGAGCAGGGGGTGAATCCTCGGGTTCGGGAATCAATTACGCGAAAACACAGGCATAAGTCAAATGATAATTATTCTGAATATTCTGATAAGGGCATACACGATCATCAATGTGGGGTCAGGGACCCGGGGATGGGAGTTAGATATGGAGAGAGAATTTTGCCGAATCCGGCCATGAGGCGAGGGAATATGACAGGGCTGGAGGTCCCATCGCCATTATAGGAGGACCACCCGGTTCCGTCCGCTTTGCTTGGCTTTGTAGAGTGCCGTGTCTACACGGTTGAACAGGGATTCGGGGGAATGGTCCTCGGGCCTGGCATAGGTCCCTCCGATGCTCACCGTCATGGGTATCTGCTGATTGCGGCAAATGAACCGGGCCCGTTCGATGACCTGACGGATCCTCTCTGAGGCCATTTCAATGCCTTCACCGCCCATTCCCGGAAGGATTGCGATGAACTCCTCTCCTCCGTAACGCGCCAAGAAGTCTGTCACTCTCAAGGCGCTCTTCACGAGTTTCGTGAACTCCTCCAGGCACCGATCCCCGGCCCAGTGGCCGTGACGGTCGTTGACGTTCTTGAAGTGGTCGATATCAATCAGAAGCATGGAAAACTCCCGTCCATCGGCCATAAACCGGCTGATCTCCTCCTGAATCCGCTTCTCATAAGCGCGGCGGTTATGGATGCCGGTCAGGGGGTCCAGCAGCACTTCCTTTTCCAGGGATTCCGCCTCCGCCGAGACCCGGTTCAGTTCCTCCTTAGCCAGACGAACACGCTGGCGCAGTCGTTTTATCTCCTTGTTTGCCTTCTTCAATTGACTCTCATCCGCCCTGCGTTTTTGCTCAACCGCGGACCTGATGCCATCGAGCCTTTTCAGAAGAGACTCTTTGAACTCATTCAATTCTCTGATTTGCCGAACCGACTCACTGATGTCCGTCAGTTCGCCTTCCAGGGAGTTATTGAAGTCGGTGTTGCGACGGAAGGTTTCCTGGGCGGTACCAAAGGAAGCGACCAGGTCGGTTTCCATCGCCATGAGGTTGCGTCCGATCTCGTGAAACAGGCGGGTGAATTCCTCCAGTTCGCCACCCACCTTCTGGAAAGCCACCTTCAGAATAAGAAGAATCTCAGGATTCACGGCGAGAAGCTGGTCCAGTTCATTGGAGTTCCTCACAGCTTCCAGCAGGGAAGAGGCACGCTGAAGGGGCTCATCGGAGAGCTGATCCATGGCCTCGCCGAGAATGGACGCACGGAAGTCCCTCAGACGACGGATTGCTTCACTCTGGAGCATCCCTCCCAACATGAGCGACATGTCCCCGCCGTTGGAGTCCTGAGCACGCGAAACCGCAGGCACCGCTTTTCTGGATGTGCGGGGTCCCAGATCGCGATAACTGGATGCAGGCCCTGATTGCATGAGCTCGAAGAGATCTTTTCGCCTGGAAAGGGCACGTTGGAGAGCATCTGCCGTGATCACCTTTTGTTGCACCGCAGTGATCTCTTTGATCGCATCGATGACAACTGTTGCAAGTTTTTCAAGATTCACCACTGTCGGCTCTCTTTCCATTGGTGACCTTCTGAGTGATCCTGAGGGTGAAACTGACGGTTAACGTTTGATCGAGAGATGCAAGTGGCCGGTCCCGTCAAATTTGCCGCGATGGCCGCCACGTTCAGGACAAGGCATCGCCCCAGGTCACCTTGCCTAGTGTGGAAACAAGGCCATGAGGGGAATGACTCGCGTTCTTACATGGCCGTTCGATGACCTGGAAAACGCTCGAATGCCGGGATGGTTGCGCCGCCTCAGCCCGAGAGCCCTGACTTGAAATGCGTGCTGCTCTCCAAGAAAATGAACCCGATCCTCCCCTTAGTCTGAATACAGATTTCAACTTCACTAATCGTCAGAATTGGATTTCCCTTAAACAATCTGCGCGCCCCAGTCCGCCGGTCCGACTCGGCAAAAAGACAGAAACACCATGCATGCGACTTGCGGATAGGGATGCAGTGCCCATTGATTCACGAATTGAGGCGAAACGTCTTTCTGAGAGTCTCATGGTGAGTTAAGGTATGCGATCGGAATTGGGATCACCGTGAGAACCACTGAAGCATGAGATAACCGGGTGAAACACAGGTATGAAGGGCAGGCAACAAACGAGCAAAGATAGAATTCGTTTGCGTGGAGTGAGGCAACACAACCTCAAAGGAATCGATCTGGACATTCCCCTGAACCGCCTGATCGCAGTTAGTGGGGTCAGCGGATCGGGGAAATCGAGCCTGGCCCTTCACACCCTCTATGCGGAGGGGCAGAGGCGCTACGTGGAAACATTCTCTCCCTACGCACGGCAATTTCTCGAGAGAATGGATCCTCCACATGCAGACCTCATTGAAGGAATTCCGCCCAGCGTCGCCATTGAATCGGGTACAGCCGTGCGCAGCTCGCGTTCCACGGTGGGAACCATCACAGAGATCAACGACCACTTGAAGCTTCTTTACGCCCGCCTGGCCGTTCCCCATTGCCCGCAATGCGGCAGGCCCGTCACCCAGGACACGCCGGAGAGTGTTCTTCAGAAGCTGCAAGCCCTGCCACCAGGGAGTCGGGTTCTTGTGACCTTTCCGATCCGCCCACCTGAGGCGCATATCGAAAACTGGATCCAATCCCTCATCGCCAGGGGGTTTCTTCGTTTCTTTCACCAGGACCGGGCCATGGAACTGGAGGCTCTGCCTGAATTCGTGCATGTGGGGGGAGCGAACAGGGATGTCCTGATCGTTGTGGACCGGATCAGATGGGGAGGCCCCCCCCGCGAGAGGATCGTTGACTCGCTCTCGACGGCTTTTGAGGCGGGAAATGGGCAATGCGCGGTTGTGGTTCTCCAGCGGGAGGTTAGAAGGTTCAGCCGTAGTTTGAGCTGTGCCGATTGCGAGTCGGCGGAACCCATTCCACAGCCGACACCCAACCTCTTCTCTTTCAACAGCCCGGTCGGTGCATGCCCAGCATGCAGGGGTTTTGGCAGGACTATCGGGGTGGACCTGGATCTCGTCATTCCCGACCGGCGACTCTCCCTGAGGGATGGGGCCGTCAAGCCCTGGGGGATCGACCGCGATGAGTACCAGGATCTCATGGCTTTCTGCCGCCGGGAGAGCATTCCGGTGGACGTTCCTTTCGAGAACTTGAAAGACCAGGACAGAAACAAAATCATCGAGGGGACGGATTCGTACTACGGAGTGAAAGGCTTCTTCGAGTGGCTTGAAACCAAGACCTACAAGATGCATGTGCGGGTGTTCCTTTCCCGCTACCGGGCGTACACCCCTTGCGGGGTCTGCGGGGGGACCCGCTTCCGGAAAGCCACGGGACTTTTTCGCCTGAGAGGAATGAGCCTCGGCGAATTGTCCCGTGTAAGCGTGGAAAGGCTTTGCGAATTCTTCTCCAGGGATTGGCCGGAGAGTTCAAATGACCCCGCGGCTGCCCTGCTCTTGGACGAGATCCGAAGCCGGCTCCAATTCCTGAGAGCTGTCGGACTGGAATACCTGACTCTTGACCGGCAGTCCAGAACACTCTCGGGAGGGGAGGTGCAGCGGGTCCACCTGACAAGGGCTCTCGGTTCGGCCCTGGTGAACGTTCTCTATGTATTGGACGAACCAAGCGTCGGCCTCCACGCCAGGGACCAGAAGCGGCTCATGAGCCAGTTGCGCCGCCTGGCGGAAACAGGGAACACGGTGGTTGTGGTGGAACATGATCCTGACATGATCCGCTTCTGTGATGAAGTGGTGGACATGGGGCCCGGTGGCGGCGAGAGAGGGGGGGAGGTCCTTTACCAGGGCCGGCCGGAGGGATTGGCAGGTTGTGACGCCAGCCTCACGGGCCGTTATCTCCGGGAGGGAGGCCGAGGGATTCAAGGGAGGGGGCGAAAACCCGACCGCAGCCGAATCCTGACAGTTCAGGGTGCCAGGGAGAACAACCTCAAGGACGTGACCGTCGATTTCCCGCTGGGATTGCTCATTGGAGTGAGTGGTGTATCGGGTTCCGGCAAGAGCACCCTCGTCGAAAAGACCCTCCACTGCAATTGGCTACGGTTCCGGGGGCTCCCAACCGACTCCCCGGGCGTCTGCCGCGGCCTCGACGGAACCCGCTGGATCAGGGAGATGCTCCTCGTGGATCAGCAGCCGGTGGGAAGATCGCCCAGAGCCAACCTCCTCACCTACACGGGGGCACTGAACCCCATCAGGAAAATGCTGGCGGCGACTCCGGAAGCAATAGCCCGCGGCTATTCCATAAGGCACTTTTCGTTCAATGTTCCGGGTGGGCGGTGCGAGGTCTGCAATGGGGAGGGGTATGAGCAAGTGGAGATGCAGTTCCTGGCGGACGTGAACATCCGGTGCCCGCGCTGCGATGGGAGGAGGTTCAAGGACGAAGTCCTGGAGATTCGTGTCAAGGGTCTCTCCATTGGGGACATGCTCGACTGCACGGCCCAGGAGCTCCTGGACCGTTATGGGGATTATCCGGCACTGGTGAACACACTGCGCCCTGTGGTGGAAATGGGACTCGATTACCTGCGTGTCGGGCAGCCCCTCAATACCCTTTCCGGGGGGGAAGCGCAGCGCTTGAAGCTCCTCCGATACCTGGGCTCGTCGGCCGGGGTTGCGCGATCTGCGGAAAACGGGGCCACCAGGGTTTTCCTTCTGGATGAGCCCACTACCGGGCTCCATCCCCATGACCTGAAAAAGCTCCTCGATGTGCTCCAAAAACTGGTGGATCTCGGGAACACGGTCATCGTGGTGGAGCACAACCTGGAACTTCTGGCTGCCTGCGACTGGCTCATCGACTTGGGGCCGGAAGGAGGGGAAGGTGGAGGCGACATCGTTGCCGCAGGCCCGCCCCATGTCGTTGCGGAACATCCGGGAAGCCACACGGGAAGGTTCCTCAGAGAGCGAAGGAGTCAACAGGTCGCCGCAGGGACAATTGGGGAAGCAGCTGGAAAGGGTGGCTTTTCGTTCGGAGGGACTCGCCATGGGCATCACGATGGCTTTGCCGAGGCTGCCGAATCCACGGGAAATGATTTGGGGCCATCGGGCGCCATTACCATACGCGGGGCAAGGGAACACAACCTGCAATTGGCAGAAATCACACTTCCAAGGGAAAGGATGACGGTCCTCACTGGGCTCAGCGGCTCGGGAAAATCCACCCTGGCCTTTGATGTGCTGTTTGCTGAAGGCCAGCGTCGCTACATGGAGTGCCTTTCCGCCTACGTCAGACAGTATTTCAAGATCCTCGAGAAACCCGATGTGGACCAAATTCATGGGCTGCCCCCCACGGTGGCCATAGAACAGCGCATCAGCCGACTCAATCGGCGATCCACCGTGGGGACCATCACGGAGATCTATCATTTCCTGCGTCTCGCTTACGCAAAGCTCGGCAGGCAGCACTGTCCCCAGTGCGGACAGGAGCTCTCGGCCCTGACCTTTGACCAGATCCTCTCCCTGGTGGACCAGGAGATCCGGAAGGGCAACCGTCGGCTCCTGGCTCCATTGGTTCGGGGAAGGAAAGGAATCTACAGAGATCTCTTCGTGAAGCTTCTCAAGATGGGCTTCCACACAGTGCGTGTCGATGGCGGCTGGCTCCCCCTGGATCCACTGCCGGTGTTGGAAAGGCACCGGGAACATGACATCGAACTCCTTGTTGCCGATCTGGAGAGTTCCCATTCCGCCCAGGGAGGGGTTGCGCCGGAGCTTCTCCGTCGGGCCCTGTCTCTCGGGGGCGGTTCCGTTCACGTGCCTGGAAAGGAAGAAAGAATCCTCAGTCAGCATCTCCACTGTCATGAATGTCAACAGGGGTTTGCCCCGCTGGATCCGAGGCTGTTCTCTTTCAACAGCCGGCACGGGGCCTGCCCGGCTTGTGAAGGCATCGGCACCGAGTCACGCCTCAACGTGGATTGTCTTGTGGGTCCAACGGAAGAACCTCTCAGGCACAGTCTCTTCCGTTTCTCCGGGGCCCCCCATTGGAGAGGGTGGCTCAAGGGCGCGCTCAAGAGGATGGAGGAATACTGGATTCAGGGGCTTGGCGTGACCCCGGACCTGGCGTTTGACGCGCTGAAGCCCGATGTTCGAGAGACAATCCTTCGTGGGAGAGCGGGCTCAGTGAAAGGGCTGATCCCACTTCTGGAAGGGCTGCAGGAGGATGACGGGAACTGGAGCGAGGTGAGGCAGCTTTTCAGGGACGAACCGTGCCCGTTGTGCAACGGTCAGCGCCTGAACGCCCAGGCGAGAGCTGTCCGGATGAAGGGTTGGACCATCGGGGAGCTTGTTCATCAGAACATGGGCGACTTCGAAAGGATCTGGAAAGGACTGAAGTTCGAACCGAGGGAGACCCCCATCGCCCACCCCATCTGGAAAGAAATTGCTGAAAGAATCCGGTTTCTTCGTGAGGTGGGCCTCGATTATCTCGCTTTGGACCGGGCGGGGGATACACTCTCCGGGGGAGAAACCCAGCGTATCAGACTCGCCGCCCAACTCGGCTCTAATCTGAGGGGGGTCTGCTACATCCTGGATGAACCAACCATCGGCCTGCACCCCACCGACAACGAGAGGCTTCTGGAGAGTCTCGACAAGCTCAAGGCCAAAGGGAACACCATTGTGGTCGTGGAACACGATGCGGAAACCATGAGGCGGTCGGACACCCTCATCGAACTGGGTCCGGGTGCCGGGAAGGACGGGGGCAGGATCGTTGCCCAGGGGACCTTCCGCGATCTGTGCCGCGACCCTGCCACCTTGACTAGGGCATGGTTTGGAAGTTCGACCAAGGCAACGTTCAGAGAATCTCAGCATCCCTCCCTGGATGAGCCTTCCTGGCTGGAGGTGGAAGGGGCGAGGGCGAGAAACCTCAAGGGCATCCACGTGCGCATTCCCCTCGGAGCCCTGACGTGTGTCACTGGGGTCTCTGGGGCTGGAAAGAGCACGCTGGTCAATGAAGTGGTCGGGGAGGGGATCAAGGAGCGCCTGGGCAAACGATACAGAGGGTGTGGAGTCCAATTGGCGGGCATGAAGGGCCACGAATCCATAAGACGCATCCTCGAGGTCGACCACAATCCCATAGGACGCACTCCTCGATCCATTCCCGCAACCTATGTGGGGGTTTGGGACGAGATCCGCAAGCTGTTTGCCCTCCTGCCCGAGGCCCGGGCTCGCGGGTACTCGGCGGGGCGATTCTCGTTCAACGTCAAGGGAGGCCGGTGTGAAGCCTGCAAGGGGCAGGGGGAAGTGCGGGTCGAAATGCACTTCCTGCCTGACGTGTTCGTTCCTTGCGAAACCTGTGGAGGCCGGCGGTACAATGATGAAACCCTGGCAGTGCAATTCAAGGGGATGAGCATCGCCGACGTGCTGGGTATGACCATTGAGGAAGGGGTAAGGCTTTTCGAGGCTTTCCCTAAGATCCGGGGGCAATTGGAGATTCTGAAGGATCTCGGTCTCGGGTACCTGACTCTGGGACAGCCCAGCCCCAGCCTGTCTGGGGGAGAAGCGCAAAGGATCAAGCTTGCGGGGGAGGTGGGAAACCACCGAATTCGCACGCTCTACATTCTCGACGAGCCCACCACCGGGCTTCACCGGGCCGATGTGAAACGGCTCCTCGACGTGCTGCATGCCTTGACCGCAAACGGCCACACAGTGATTGTCGTGGAGCACAACCTGGATTTCATCTGGGCAAGCGACTGGATCATCGACCTCGGGCCAGGAAGCGGTGACAGGGGCGGGAGGGTGGTTGCCGAAGGGAAGCCCCGGGAGATCCTTGACAGGCTGAAACAGTCTGCCACGGCCAGGGCTTTGAGGAAGCATTTGCAGGAAGGGGGACTGGGGGAAACATGAAGCTCTTCGTGTGGCGTCACAGCAAGTGGTTTTCCAGTTGGTCCATGTTTGACGAGCCTCAGATCTGCAAGCACAACTACATGCAGGCAGAAGTGGTGGTTCTGGCTCGATCCATGGAAGAGGCCCTCGGACTTCTTGAAGGAGATGAATCCCTGAACATTCAGGAATTGAAGCGTTTGGAACCGAGGGTCATCCCTCTTGATCGGCCGACCGTGGTGAGCAAACTCATCGCCTCGGGCTAGGCCCGCGCCCTGTTCGCCCTGCCAGGTGCCGCATTCGTCAGGGTCACGCCCATCGCCACAAGCAGGGCGCCCAGGATCAGTGAATGTTCCAGAGGTTCGGCGAGGATCAGGTATGCCAGGATCACGGAACTCACCGGTACGATGTTGATGAAGACTCCCGCCCTCGAGGGACCAATCTCCCGGATGCCCTCATAATACCAGCTGAACCCGAGCGCGGACCCGAAAAATCCCAGGTAGAAGAGCCCGAGCCATGCAGACGGACTGTAGTGCGCAACACCATTCACCATGCCTTCGAACAGGGCCGGGAAGAACAATGCCAGCGCTCCCATGGCGCACGCGTAGGACACCGCCACCAGGGGGCCGACAGTGTTCATGACTGACTTCCCGATGAGGGAGTAGGCCACCCAACTCAGAACGCATCCGAAAATGCACAGCTCGCCCCATCCCAATCGCCCCTCCATGAATCCAGCCGAGGACCCCCTTGAAATCACGATGGCGGCTCCAACAAGGGAAAGAAGAACCCCCGTTAGCTTCCTGACATCGGCAGATTCACGAAGGAAGACGCACGAAAAGAGGAAAATGAAAGCAGGGTTGGTGGCGATGATGAGGGAGGCGCGGCTGGCGGGGATTGTCCTCAGGCCGGCGAAGAACAGGATGTTGTAGGTGAAAACCCCGGTGAGCCCCAAAAGGGCGAGCGGAATAAGCGTCCGGCGTTCAACGGTGGGAATTCGACCAGCGGACTTGATCAGAAATGCAAACAGGAAAATACTGGCGAACAGAAAACGGAGAAACGCCGCGGAGAATGGACCCACCTCCAGGGCCACGACGCGCCCGGCAACGAAGGTTCCTCCCCAGAAAATTGCCGTGAGGACCAGTTTCACGTATAGGACGAAACCTGACGGTGATCGAGATCGATGCCCTCCTTTCAACACGGTCAAGACGGGCTCTCCAGTTTGATTCCACGCAAAGACCCAAATGAAGCATGGGAAGGTTGAGGGAAAACCTTCGTGGATGCGCTGCGGTCTCTGCGCATTGGGCAGGAGAGTCCAAAAATCATCTGGATCCTTCAATCTCGATGCGGCTCACCAGGCAGGCACGGCAGGAACCGGATCGGACCCGCGCAATTTCCGAAAGGGACAGTGTCCCCACTATGTTTTGGGGGTTATTCTTATATACATAAAGGTTTTGCACATCCGAAAATATCATCTTCTGGATGGCCATGACCAGGGGTTCATCATGATTGCACGCTCTCACCGGGGAACTCATGATGCTTCTCACCTCGTTTTCATGTGGAAGACCGTGGAGATACGCAATCATGAAATCCGTTGTGGAAACGACTCCAGCGGGATTCCCAACCCTATCCCTGATGAGGACAGTTCTGATTCGCTCAGTGATGAGGGTTTCCATCACCTTGACGAGGGAATCCGTTTCGGACTTTTCGTGGGCTGTGGGTGTCATGAGTTCAGACACCAGAAAATGATCCGCCAGGTTCTCCCGGGATGTGCCCTCAGGTGACCGGATCGTGCTCCTTTCACACTTGTGGCAATAACGGTACAGAAGCCCGATGATGTCCGGATAGGCCACCACGCCCACCGCCTGATCCGCCACGGCGTGGTTCACGTAGATCCTGTGAATATTGTGAAAACGCATCTTATCGAGGACCAGATCCAGGGGATCCTCGATTCCGCAGAACACCACTGGAGCAACCATGATTTGGGCCAGAGGGGATGCCACTGAAAGGCCTGCATAGTAAGCGCCCAGGATGTTTGTCTTGGAGACCACCCCGAGTGCCTCGCTCCTTTCACCGGCCACGAGGACGGCATTGACTTTGAACTTGATCATCTCCCGGATGGCTTGAGCGATGGTGGCATCGGCGAACAGGTGGACCACGAGGCGACGCATTGCGTCGCGCACGGTGAGCCCGCTAAGCACACTCTTCCGTTTCGCCTTTGCCATGGCATCCGTATGACAGGATCAGGTTTGCAGGGTTCGTTCAGTCCAGTAGTAGATCGACGAGTTGATAAAACAGCAAGGACGCGTATACGATGCCGATGACGCGATCATTCTCCACCACCGGTATGCGGCGCACATGCTTCTTGATCATGAGGTCCACGATCATGAGGAGATGCGCATCCGGAGTAACACTCACCACATCCACGCTCATGATGTCTGCGACACGAATCTTCTTTGCCCGCGCACATGCCTCTTCCAGGAAGCCGGTGACGTCGATGTCGACCATTTCCCCCCAAATATGGATGTGCTTCGGCCGCAGAAGGTTCAATACATCATAGAGGGAGAGCATTCCGACGAGTCTGCCGTCTTCGTTGGTGACGACCAACCCAAAGGCCTTCTGGTGTCTCCTTTCCGTCGTCTTCTTGAAAATATGGGCGGCTTCTGAGATGCTGGACTCGGGACGCACCGTGTAGAAATCTGTCTCCATAACTTCCCGGGCCGTGACACCCATAAAGTGCTCCATGGATTTTGTGTCCGTGGGGACGACGGGGTTTGCGGGGTGCCATCACGGTTTGAGAGGTGGGCACCGTTTCCTCAACAATGAAACACTCACGCCCCTTTCCAATGGACAACAACGAGATCCCGATCGTGACTTGAGAAGACCATGCGACAGCTGACTTTAGTGGGAATGTGTGCGGGAGGAGGGCACAAACGCATTGTAGCACCTCCTCGACCCCTGTCAACGCAGATGTGGCCGCCAGTAAGCAGATGAAGAGCTTCTGGTCGTGCATGGGCTCATCTGATCTCAGCTGAACAGGACGAGTCGGACGGATCGGGAATCATGAAAATCTGTCGTGCACGTCACTTACGCTTTTGGTTCTCGATGCCTCTTGGTGTATTGTGACCCGGTTTCGACTTTGGTCTCAGGGACTCATCAAGGGAAGTCCGGAGCAATCACATCCGGAGAAAGTCCAGGGAGCCGGGCAGCTTCCCTGGGGGCTTTCCTCGCCGCGAGGGAGCATCCCAAGCGTGCGGGCCCGTCATGGTGCCCGGCGAAGCCCCTTCTTTACGGAAGCCATTCTGAGCACGACAGGAGCGAAATCAATGACAAAGGACACACAAGGATCGACCCCTGACTTCATCAAGGGGATGATGAACAGTCGTGAGCTTTTCAATAAGCCGGAACCCCTCAAGGGAGTCCGAGTCCTCGAGGTCTGTTATGTTCTTCTGGGACCGGCCGCGTGTGACTATCTGGCAGAGTTCGGTGCCGAGGTGATCAAGTTTGAAGGCCAGCGGGGGGATCAAATGCGGTTCGTCACCCCCTACGCCACCTTTTGGAAAAACATGTCCCCTGGCCTTGAGATCGAGAACCATAACAAATACTGGGTGGGCATGCACCTTGGCAATCCGAGAGCCAAGGAACTGTTTCTCGATTTGGTGAAGAAGTCCGACGTGGTCGTGGACAACCTCACACCAGGCAGAATGACCGAGTGGGGAATCGGCTATAAGGAGCTCAAGGCAGTCAATCCTCGGATCATCCAGCTCCACGCCTCCGGCTATGGCAGCTGGGGGCCCTGGACCGGGAGGACGTCCTACGATGCCGTGGCGCAGAGCATGGGTGCCTTGTCTCCCATCACCGGGTTCGAGGACCGTGGCCCCATCAAATCCGGAGTCTGGATCGCGGACTGGATCGCGGGCATCATGTGCGCCGTGGCCATCATGTCTGCCCTCAACTACAGGGAAAGAACCGGAGAAGGGCAGTTCATCGACTATCTGCAGGTGGAAAATGTCATCCGGTGGCTCGACTGGACGTGGCTGTACACCCACAAGACCGGTGAGGATAGAAAGCGGTCGGGCAACAGGGATCTGGCCATCTGTCCTTCGGATCTCTTCGAGTGCCTTGACGGCTGGGTGGCCATTGCAGCATTCAGCGAGGAGGAATTTCATGGTCTGTGCCAGGCGATGGATGACCTGAGTCTATACGAGAAATATGCTGAGCCGCTGGATCGGCTGAAGGACGAGAACGCCCGTTTGCTTTTGGAGAGGATCGCTCAATGGGCCAAATCACAGCACGTGGGAGCAGTGGAGGAACTGGGCAGCCGGTTTGGTTTCGCGGCTTCGCGGGTGCTTGAGGCCAAGGACGCTTATTACAGCGATCACTTCCGGGAACGGGGAGCCGTGCAGGAATATGACGACCCGCTGTATGGGACGATGATTCAACAGTGCTATCCACCGCGCCTCAGTGAAACGCCTGGTCGCTTGAAATGGAGCAGCCGTCCCCTTGGATTCGACAATGAATACGTCTTCACCAAGATCCTGGGCCTGCCCAACGACCAAGTGAAAGAACTGGAAAGACAGGGTGTTCTGTTCAAATGGAATCCCAAGATCCCGTCCCATTGTCCACCATCCGATTGGGACGGGAAAACAGGCCTAAAACTCGCCTAGAATGTCTATGCGGACTCGTGTTTATAGGAATCTCCAGGACAGGAAACGGGAGCAAGTCATGGATGAGAAGCAAATTGTTGGTCTTGCCATTAACGAGGAATATGCCAAATGGGCTCATGAAAACACGGATCCTCTCCAGGCCTTTCGTAAGCCGGAAGCCCTGGACGACATGGTGGTTATCGACTTGAGCCAGGCGAGCTTCGCAGGGCTTTTCGCTTCCTCAATTCTTGCGGAAATGGGGGCTGAGGTGATCCGCATCGAGCCCCCTGGAGGGGACCTGGCAAGGAAGATGAGCCCCTACGGCATCATGGTCCATGACACGGGACTGGCCTACTTGACGGAAGCGAGGAACAAATTCCACATCACCCTTAATCTGGAGGAAGAAGAGGGCCGTCGGCTGCTGAAAAGGCTCGCCATGAAAGCGGATGTCCTTATCGAGACGTTCAAACCTGGAACCATGGAGGCTCTTGGGCTGGGCTATGAAGCTCTCAGGGAAATCAACCCGGGTTTGATCTACTGTCCCATCTACACCCACGGTCAATTCGGTAAAGATGCGGAAGAGTACGGAAACCAACCGGACTATGATCTCGTGGACCAGGCGAGGGGGGTCATTATGTCAGTCACAGGTGAACCTGACCTCGATCCGGATGTTCCCAAGGAGTACAAGAGGCCGCTGAGGCAGGGGAACTGGATGGGGTGGTATGCTGGTGGCGCCTGGGGTGCCTTCGGGATCCTCATGGCCATGTTCCGGAAAAGACGGACCGGAGCCGGCCAGATGGTTGACTGCGCGCCTCCCGAGGGACTCATGTCCATCTCCAATTATGTGATGCAGTACTTCCACATGACGGGCAATCAGATGCCTCGGGCTGGAAATTATGATTACGCCGTTTTCCCTTACACCTATGTCAAGTGCAAGGATGGCTACACCTTCATTTCAGGTTTTACGGACCCCAACTGGTCTGCCCTGTGCGACATCATCGACCGTCCTGACCTGAGGATGCGTTTTCCAACGACCAAGGATCGGCTGACTCCCGAGAATCAGCCCACCATCCAACACGAGATCGAAAAGTTCACCGCGGGGTACACTTCGGAAGAACTGCTCCGCATGATCACTGAATACAGCCAAAGACCGGACAAGAAAGGAACCGTCGTTACAGGCAGACTCGAAACGCCCTCGGACGTGCTGGAACGGGAGCATTGGGAACTTCGCAAGACGTTCGTCAAGTTGAACGACCCCACATACGGAGAAGTGCTCATTCCCAACTCCTCGTTCAAGGCCATGTCCGGTACTCCAGGAAGAATCAAATGGGTCTGCAGACCCATCGGTGCGGACAATGAGTTCATCTATCAGCAATACCTCGGCATTGGCCCTCGAGAGTTGGCGGAAATGAGAGAACGCGGTACGTTGTGACCAGGTCTGTGGGTGACTGTTGACCACGGTCTTGGCGCGTTGTGATCCGGTGTTCGTCTCTAAGGTATTAGGGCACCCTCCCTCGCTCTCGAGGGAAGGTATTCGTCTTGGCAAAGAAAAAAGCCGCTCGGTGGGGCGGACCGGGCGGCTTTCTCTTTTAAGGAGGAAAGAGTCATTTTCGTATATGTCAGAGAAAGCAATGATGATGCCAACATGTTCAGATGGCCCTTAATTCATGATCCCACAAGGGTCGAGAGCGTATTTGCCGAACCAGAAGTGTGAGCCATTCACGCCTCAATGACGCCATCGGAACATGAATCCCGCCAGGCATTGTCATGATCCCGCCAATTCCGTTCGTGCCCTCCACGGGTTGACTCGAAATCCCATGACAACCGCAGTGGGACACGGGGGAGGAATTCACGGGCTGCATAGCTCACATGGCTTGTAGCCTGCCCGAACAGCGGCTTCTCTGCCTCTGAACGTCGCGATGCAGTTCCAGCACTCGAATTCCTCGCAGTTGGTGGAATGGAACACGTGGCTGACGATATTGCCGCTGTAAATGCTTTTATGAGACTGCTTATCCTTTCGGACTTCCCAGGGGGGCAGGGGATTTTGCAGAGACCATATGTTGAGTCTCTCCCGCTTTGCGAGCTTGAGGGCATCTCTCCACTCCGTGCACTCAGGCCTGGAACAGGACTGGCTCTGGATCCAGGCGAGGCCGCTTCGCACGAGTTCCCGATTGAGGACCATGCCGTCAACGGTCACGATGGCCAAGGTTCGCCCTTGACGACTCTTGCCCACGGGCTCGATCTGAAGGGTCTTCCCGCGGATGCGGTATATGGTGAAATCCTTGGCGGCGTCGGCGTATTCCTGCTCCTTCTGTGGGGTGTCAATCCCGTACAGATCGATCCGTTCCTTCTTGGAGCCGCCAACTACGACCAGGCTGTCGCCTTCGATGACGGACACGGCGTTTCCCTCCCAAGCTTGGGAGACTGCCGGGGCTGCATGGAACGCGGCCAGGGTGGCCAGGACAAGAAGTGACAAGAGGGGGCTTGATGGAATCCAGAAATAGATCATCAGACTCCTCGCCTTCCGAAACCACCGTCGGCGGTCTGTGAAGGGTCATCAAGAAGCCCGGAAAGCCTGTCCCGAGAAGATAGGCTTCCAACGCGCGAAACTGGGGATGATCTCCCCACCGGGGAACAAGTTCGTTCTTGCATCTTCCTTTATATATTGAATAACATGCCGGCGATAAATCCTTTTTGACAGAATCAGCGGTTTTTTTTCAAGTCATTGATTCGTTGGAACGGATGAGCGGAATCATCGGCACAATCCACCTGAGATGCATGATCGGCCGTGCCCCTGAACGTGCATGAGGGATGGCCCTCAGAGGGGAAACCAGGTTTTCGCTCTCATGCCGTGAAAAAAGAAGAGGCCCGGTGCACACTTGATCCGGACCTCTCCCAACTGCTGATGGGTGCCTTGGGGATTCGGCTGAGGACATATTGAGGCTATGGCCGGATTATAGGCTGTCCGGAGAATTGGTGGTTGAGAACAGGTTAAGATTGCGTGACCAGCAGGTGACGAAAGGCCGGTTCCGGTGAGTGGACGGCATGCCTCAATATGCCTTGGATGCGGGATCGGAACCAAACAGGAAAGGAGAGTTCAGTGAAAAGAGTCATTGCGGTGATGGCAGTCCTCATGATGGCAATGTTTCTGGCGAAAGGCTCCTTCGCAGAAATCCTGCTGGGCGACGGGGAAATCGATGAGACCGATTTGCGCTACGAAGGGTTTCACATTGGAGATGACGGCAGTATCAAAGGGTTTATCATCAACGGATCCAATGCGGTGGCTCGTAATGTGACACTCAACATGTACACCACCAACGCTCAGGAAACCCGGATATTCTGGAGAAAAACCATCCAGCTTGGCGACATGGCCCCTCGGGAAAAGCGGCAGGTTAAGGAAGCATACGTTGGAGCCAAGGACGCCGGAGGCCGCATGAAAGTCATGTTCAAAGTGCCGAAGAAGGCCAATTTCAGGAATTGAGGGGCACGGATGGGTATTGATACCATTCAGGAAGTGATAGAGTCGAGCTGAGCAACGGATGTCTGAGAAAACTGCAAACCGGGCGTCTCTTCAATCTCAACTCAGTCTTTCCACGGGAGGCCGCATGGAAGCGATCGAGATCATGCCGTGTCTGGACATGAAGAATGGTCGGGTGGTCAAGGGGATCAACTTCATCAACCTGAGGGATGCAGGCGATCCCGTCGAGAACGCTGTCTTCTATGAAGAAGAGGGAGCCGACGAACTGGCGATGTTGGACATCGCTGCGACGCTTGAAGCCAGGAAGACCATGCTTGAATGGGTGAGAAATGTGTCCTCAGTCATCAGGATTCCTCTCACGGTAGGTGGGGGCATTGCCTCCTTGGAAGACATCGAGAAAGTCCTTGATGCAGGTGCCGATAAGGTGTCCATGAACAGTGCCGCCTTTAAGAATCCCGACCTTGTCAAACAATCGGCGAATGCCTTCGGTTCGAACAGAGTGACCGTGGCGGTTGATGGGAAGCGGAATCCCTCGATGCCCTCGGGATTCGAGTTGGTCATTGCTGGCGGCACAATACCGGTTGGGAAGGATGCAGTCGCCTGGGCCAGGGAATGCCAGGATCTCGGAGCGGGGACCCTGTTGCCGACCAGCATGGATGGGGACGGCACTCGGGCGGGCTATGATCTTGAATTCACCAAGGCCATCTCTGAGGCGGTGACGGTGCCCGTCATTGCCTCGGGAGGGGCCGGTGAACTGGAGCACTTTTACCAAGGCGTGGTCGAGGGAGGGGCGCAGATCCTGCTGGCTGCGTCAGTTTTCCATTACCGCCTCATCAGTATTCGTCAGGTCAAGGAGTACCTGCGGGCGAGAGGCCTGCACGTGAATCTGTGAATTTTCCCCTCCACTGGTTGGATGGTTTGAGTGGCACGGAACATCCATGATCCGGTCACCGTCAGTTCAGTGGTGATCGATACTGGCATGGCATTTGGCTGAACATTTGGAGAAGAGCCGCACTCAAGTTGTTCTGCCATTAGAGATGGGAAAAATCCGATCGGGAAGAACAACCGGGGCCTCAATCACCCTCTGATTGGCAATTGGGCGCGTGTTAACCGTGATAAGTCAAGCAATCTTGATATGCCTTCAATGATGCGGTCTTGCAAGAACCAACAGGAATGTCGATGAAAAGGGTCGCGATTGTTCAGTCCAATTACATTCCATGGAAGGGCTACTTCGACCTTATTGCAGCAGTGGACGAGTTCATCCTCTTCGATGACATGCAATATACGAGAAGGGACTGGCGTAACCGCAACAGAATCAAGACCCCGATGGGGCTTCAATGGATCACGGTTCCTGTTCGCGTCAAAGGAAAGTATCTTCAGACTATTTGCGAAACCGAGATCGATGGCACCGACTGGGCCAAGACGCATTGGAAAACCTTGACGTTGAATTACAGGCGTGCCCCGCATTTTGGAGAGATTGCCAGTCTTCTCGAGCCTTATTATCTAGGCCGGACCTATACCCACCTTTCTGAGCTCAACGGAACTCTTATCTCTGTGGTTTGTGAGCGCCTCGGGATCTCGACAACAATCAGCAAGTCATGTGATTACGTTCTTGCGGAAGGCAAGACGGAGCGACTCGTCAGTTTGTGCGTGCAAGCCGGTGGGACCGAATATGTCTCCGGGCCTGCAGCAAGGGAATACATTGATCCAGCCCTTTTTGAGGCGGCGGGTGTCATGCTTTCCTGGTTCGACTATGACGGTTACCCGGAATACCCTCAACTCTGGGGGGAATTCCAACACGGAGTCTCAATTCTGGACCTCCTGTTCTGCTGCGGGGATGATTCATCCCGGTACATGAAATTCGGTGGGGCATGAAACTATCTGTTGTGGCAACTCTTTACAACTCATCTCCATACATTGAGGAATTCCACAGGCGCACTACCCACAGCGCGCGTCAAATTACCGAGTCCTACGAGATCATCCTGGTCAATGACGGGTCCCCCGACGATTCCCTCGCGCGCGCCGTTCAGTTGTCGGAAATGGATGAGCACTTGATGGTCGTGGACCTTTCGAGGAATTTCGGGCATCATAAGGCCATGATGACCGGCCTTGCCCATGCCCGGGGTGAACGGATCTTTCTCATCGACAGTGACCTGGAAGAAGAGCCTGAATGGCTTCTTGCTTTCGAGGACCAGATGAATCGTGATCTCTGCGACGTCGTTTACGGTGTCCAGGTTCGGCGCAAGGGAGGTGTCCTCGAGCGCTTCACAGGGGAACTGTTTTATCGCCTCTTTCGGTTCATGGCAGGCATTCGACTCCCCGAAAATGTGGTGACCGCGCGTTTGATGACCCGGAGATACGTGGAAGCGCTCTTGCAGTTCGAAGAGAGAGAGGTTTTCCTGGCGGGCCTTTGGCACATCGCGGGTTTCGACCAGAGACCCCACACGGTGGAGAAACACGCAACCAGTGAGACCAATTACACTCTTGGACGTAAGATTTCACTGGTTGTGAATTCTGTGACCTCCTTCAGCAATGCGCCCCTGATCGGGATATTCTACGTGGGAGCGGTCATTTCGCTTGCTGCCTGTGCCTACACGGTCTATTTGATCGTTCAGTGGCGGTTCTTCTTCAAACCGTTGAGCGGTTGGACGTCGGTCATGGCTTCCATATGGCTCCTGGGCGGCCTTGTCATTTCATTCATGGGGGTCGTTGGCATTTACCTTTCCAAAGTCTTCTCCGAGGTCAAGCGCAGGCCTTACACCATCATCAGGCAGATATATGGACGACCGCATAAGGAATAGACTTCTGAACGATGTGGCTGGATACTATTCTTCCAAGATCGCGCAGTATGGAGAACAGCCCAGAGGTGTGGATTGGAACGGGGAGGAGAGCCAGGTTCTGCGCTTTGTGCAACTGTGCAGAATCATTGATAAGATGGATCATTTCTCCATCAACGACCTTGGCTGTGGATACGGAGCCCTTTATGATTTCATGAGCGCGCACTATAAGAGCTTTCATTACACGGGCTGTGATATCTCGACAGCCATGATTGCCGCGAGCAAGCGGCGACATAGTGGCAAAGTGGGTGCCAGGTTTGTCCTTGCCGCTGCCCCACCAGACGTGGCCGATTACACTGTGGCGAGTGGAATCTTCAACGTTCGTCTCCAATGGAATGATGCTCAATGGGGCGATTACCTCCGCCACATGCTCAATGTGCTTGACCGGAGTTGCTGCCGCGGGTTTGCCTTCAATTGTCTCACGTCGTATTCGGATGCCGAAATGATGCGCGATGACCTCTATTACGCTGACCCCTGCATGGTTTTCGATGTATGCAAACGTCACTACTCCCGCAATGTGGCGCTGCTCCATGACTACGGTCTGTATGAATTCA
>CAZURN010000005.1:0-43091 GCA_964623165.1 uncultured Syntrophobacteraceae bacterium | reverse complement strand
AGGAACTGAACCCGGAAATGGATATTTACATCCTTTACCGGGATATGCGCATGTACGGCATGCTCGAGGACTATTACACGGAAGCCCGGCGCAAAGGGATCATCTTCTCCCGCTTCAGCTTGGGAAAGCAGCCGGAGGTGACCATGGGTGGACAGGGCCTGGAAATCACTTTTGTGGACCACATTCTGCGGCGACCGGTGAAAATCCCTGTGGATGCCGTGGTTTTGAGCGCGGCCACGCTGGCCAACGATACGGACACCTTGGCCAGCCAACTCAAGGTTCCCCGGGATGCCTATGGTTTCTTTATCGAAGCCCATGCCAAACTGCGCCCGGTGGATTTCGCATCGGAAGGCATCTATCTGTGCGGGACTGCCCATGCGCCGAAGCTCATTGGCGAGTCCGTCACCCAGGCTTTGGCGGCAGCATCGAGAGCGGGGTCATTCCTGGCCGGCACCAAGCTCAGTGTGGGTGGGGCTGTGGCCCACGTGGACGCCTCACGGTGTGCTGCATGCCTGGTCTGTGTCATGAGTTGCCCTTACGGTATACCCAGAATCAACGACGACAACGTTTCCGAAATCAATGAGGCCTTGTGCCAGGGATGTGGGGTCTGTGTTTCGGAATGCCCGGCCCAGACCATCCATCTCTCACACTATGAAGATGATCAGATTGCCCAGGAAGTGCATTCGCTGTTGGAAGGAGTTGCCTAATGGAAGAGTTTGAACCGGTCATCGTTGCCTTCTGCTGCAGCTATTGAGCGTATTCCGCGGCGGACCTGGCAGGTTCCATGAGGTTGAGTTATCCCACCAATGTGAAGATCGTGAAGCTTCCGTGTAGTGGACGGGCTGCGATCATCCATTTGATGAAGGCATTCGAAAACGGAGCTGACGGTGTGTTTGTGGCGGGTTGCCTGGAAGGGGATTGCCACTATCAGTCAGGGAACATAAGAGCCAAGAAGCGGGTGGCCTATGTGAAGGAGATTCTGGAGAAGGTCGGTATCGGCGGGGAACGGATTGCCATGTACAATCTCTCCGCTGGGCAAGGACCGAGATTCGCGGAAATAGCGAGAGAAATGACCGAAAAGGTGCGTCAACTTGGGCCGAGCCCCATTAGGGTGGCCAGGGGGAAATCAGCAAGGGCTGGAAAGAAGGAGGCGGCATGATCATCGCCAAGGAAAAACCTGTCGAGGAAATCATCGATTTCGTCAAGGATCTGAAGAAGGTGCTGGTAGCAGGCTGTGACGGCTGCGTGACAGTCTGTGAGGCCGGTGGCATGAAAGAGGTGCAGGTCCTGGCTTCAGCCCTTCGGATGTTTTTCAAGAAAGAAGGCAAGGACGTGGTGGTGGACGAGATCAGCCTTACACGTCAGTGCGACAAGCCTTACATTTCCCAACTGCAGGACACAATCCACAACTATGACGCAGTGCTGTCTCTTGCATGCGGGGCCGGTGTGCAGTTCCTGGCTGAAATGTACAGGGACATGCCCATATACCCGGCGGTCAATACCTGCTTCATTGGGGTGACTGAGCAGAGAGGGGAGTGGGCGGAGCGCTGTGCTGCCTGCGGGGAGTGCATTCTCGGCACCACCGGTGGCATCTGCCCCATTGCCCGCTGTTCCAAGCGCATGGCCAATGGCCCGTGTGGCGGATCCTCCGACGGAAAGTGCGAAGTGAACAAGGAGATCGCCTGCGGCTGGCATCTCATCTATGAACGGCTGAAAGTGCTGGGAGAGCTCAAACGATTCGAGACGCCCACTGATCCGAAGGATTGGTCCAAGAGCAGGGATGGAGGCCCCCGCAAGGTCATCAAGGAGGTAGCGCACGAATGAACACGACAACGCCGAGCAAATTGGAGAAGATTCTGGCTGCCGGTCACTTTGCGGTCACCTCGGAATGCGGTCCCCCCCGCAGTGCCGACGGACATGTGGTGGATGAGAAAGCCAACTTGGTCGGCCCTTACGTGGACGCGATCAATGTCACCGACAACCAGACCGCCGTGGTGCGCATGTGCAGTCTGTCCTCATGCATTCGGATCAAACAGATGGGCTTTGAACCGGTGCTGCAAATGACCACGCGGGACCGCAACCGGATTGCCCTTCAAAGCGACCTTCTCGGAGCCGCCTCCTTTGGGATTCATAACTTGCTCTGCCTGACGGGAGACCACCAGAGCTTCGGTGACCATCCTAATGCCGCCAATGTCTTCGACCTGGATTCCACGCAGTTGCTCCAGACTGCCAGGCAGATGCGGGATGAAGGGAAGCTTTTGAGCGGCTTCGAGATGAAGGTGCGGCCAGAGATGTTTCTGGGAGCGGCGGAGAACCCTTTTGCAGACCCCTTTGAGATCCGTGTCATGCGGTTAGCCAAGAAAGTGGCTGCCGGAGCCCAGTTCATCCAAACCCAGTGCATCTACAACATGGAAAAGTTCAAGCGATGGATGGGACTGGTGGTGGATGCGGGATTACACGAGAAAGTGGCCATCCTTGCTGGGATCACTCCCATGAAGTCCGTTGGTATGGCCAGGTACATGAAGACCAGGGTCCCCGGAATGGATGTGCCTGACGACATCATCAAGAGGCTTCAGGGAGTGCCGAAAGACAAGACGGCCGAGGAAGGGATCAACATCGCCGTGGAACAAATCCTCGAACTCAAGGAAGTTCCGGGAGTGCGGGGATTTCACGTCATGGCCATTGAGTGGGAGGAAAAAGTCCCCGAGATCGTGGAACGGGCCGGGCTTTATCCTCGGCCGAAGGTTGATTGAGGCTGACAGAGTTCCTCGGCGGCCTTGGAAGAACTGAAAGGCGCCCTTCAGGTCAGAGACTGCTCGTTCGAAGTGTTGACTCCCTTTCTTCTTTTGCACCCCCTCATGGATCCCCCTCCTGAGGGGGTGTTCTCATTCCGGCTTACTCCACTTTGCATCTCGCGTTGTCTGCTTCGATGAGATGTGATAAAAGGTACAAAATTCCTCCAACCCAGCTGCATCATGCTCTCTTTCGTGGGGTCTCCGTTTCCTGCGAGTCCCTGAAGCTAAGGAGGGTCCCTTGGACACCATTGCTATCACGCTCAACGGAACCCCGGTCAGTGGTCGCCCAGGCATGACCATTCTGGAGTTGGCCCAGGAGGTTGGAGTCAAAATCCCAACCTTGTGTCATGACCCGAGTCTGAAGCCTGCGGGGGCGTGCCGTGTATGCCTCGTCGAAGAAGAGAAATCGGGAAGACTTCTCGCTTCATGCGTGACTCCCATCGTCTCAGGAATGATGATCCATACCGAATCCACAACGGTCATCGAAAACAGAAAGGTCATTGTGAAACTCATGATGGCCTCGCATCCGGAGTCGTGCCTCTTGTGCGACAAGGGGAACAGGTGCCAGCTCAGGAAGATCGCTGCGGACCTTGGCATCGGAACTGTCAACTATTACCCCATGCCGCATTTTTCTGGGACCCAGGAGGTCAACCCTTTCATTCAGAGGGATCTGAGCAAGTGCATCCTTTGTGGCAAATGCATCAGGGCCGACCAGGAGTTGGTGGTGGTTGGGGCCCTCGACTATATGCACAGGGGTTTTGATGCAAGGCCTGCCACCGTTTTTGACGGCCCCCTTGAAACCTCCGAATGCACCTTCTGCGGGACCTGTGTGACCGTATGTCCTACCGGAGCTCTCTTCGAGAGAGGCAGACGGCATCTCGGCACTATCGGGGTCAGGACGCCCAGTGTCTGTTCGTACTGCGGGTGTGGGTGCAACATCCATGTCGAAACGTTTGAGAACCGGGTGGTCTCGGTACACCCCAGGGGAGTCCCGGATCTCAATGGGAGGACTCTGTGCGTCAAAGGACACTATGGGTTTGATTATGTTCACCATCCAGACCGCCTTCGAAGCCCCTTGATTCGAAAAGATGGATCTTTGAAGGAGGTCGAATGGGATGAGGCCCTCGATTATGTGGTGGATGGCCTGAGGAGGTGCCACACTGCGCACGGCCCTGACGCAGTTGCCTTCCTCGGGTCATCCAAATGCACCAACGAGGAGAATTACCTTTTCCAGAAGATGGCCCGTGTGATCTTCGGAACCAACAACGTGGACAACGGGGCCCGCATCCGTTCAGGTCCCTCTCTGGAGGTTCTTCCGCTCGGTGCCATGACCAACCCTCTCAAGGACCTCGAGAGCTCCGACGTGATCCTCGTCCTGGGTTCCAATCCGTCAGCCTCTCATCCAGTCGCCGGCTATTGGATCAAGAGGGCGGTGCGTCACAAGGGGGCGAGGCTCATCGTGGTTGATCCCAGGAAGACCGACCTTGCCTCAATGGCCTCGGTTTGGGTCCCCGTCCGCCCTGGGAAGGACGGGATGCTTCTCCACGCAATTCTGAAGACGCTCATCGAGTCCGGCGCCGCCGAAAGGAATTCCCTCCATCAAGAGATTGGGGGCTTCGCGGATCTGAAGGAATCCCTCGCGGCTATGAACCTTGGGAATGTTGAGGAGCTGACGGGATGCCCTTCCCTCCTTCTGGACTCAATCGCCGATATCCTTTTGCAGGCGAGATTGCCGGCCATTGTGTACGGTCATGGAATCACCCGGCAAGGAGGTGCGAAGGAGGTCATCCGTGCAATGCTCAACCTGGCACTTCTGAAGGGATCCCTAGGCAAAGAAGGGGGAGGGATCTACCCACTCGACAAGGAAAACAATGGGCAAGGTGCCTGGGATATGGGAACCAGGCCCGATGGTCTTCCAGGACACCAGCCGCTGGATGACGAAACGGTGCTCCAGGGATTTGCGGCTCGATGGAAAAGTACTATTCCAGGGAAGGTCGGACTGACGGCTGTGGAGATGATGCAACAAGCCGAAATGGGGCAAGTGAAAGCCATGTACGTCATGGGGGAAAATCCCATCCGTGACTTTCCTGATGCCCCCACCATCCGGAGAGCCCTCTCTTCCATTGAGTTTCTGGTGGTTCAGGACCTCTTTCTAACCGAGACTGCGGCAATTGCCCATGCAGTCCTCCCCGCCTGCAGCTTTGCGGAAAAGAGCGGGTCGTTCACCAACATGGAACGAAGGGTCCAGCTTATCCATGAATCCATAGAACCCCTCCCCCAGAGCGTCCCTGACTGGAAGATCCTCTGTTGGCTCTCCAAGCGGCTTGGGTGTCCAATGGACTATGGCTCGGCGGAAGCCATCATGGATGAAATAAGGACCGTTGTGCCTCAATATGGAGGGATCACACCCGAAAAACTCAAGAAAGGCGGAGTGTTCCAACCTTGCCTCGAGGGGAACTCAAAGGGGGAGGCTCGTCTTTCAATATCTGGATGGGGTGGGGAGAAGCTGACTTTTTCGCGCGCCAGGCTTGAGGAAACGGGAAGCGATGAAGGGAAGGGCTATACACTTCTGCGGGGATCAACCCTTTACCATTTCTCGGGCGGAACCCGGTCCACGAGGTCGTCGCGGCTCAATGCAATGAAGGCCGAAGCGAGGCTGGAGATGAATCCTGAGGATGCTCAGGAACTGAATGTTGCCGAAGGCGATTCCATAAGGGTTTCCAATGCCAGGGCAGAAGTGTCCGCGATCATAGCGCTGAACGGGTCCCTGCCAAGAAGGATGCTTTTTTCCACCCTTTTCGACGAAAAGGCATCGGCGCTGTTTTCCATTATTCACGATCGTTCGGGAATGAACCTTTGCTCCGTCCAAATAGAGAGAGAGGGACAGCATGCTTGAATCGGCTCCCGGTGTTCCGACTGAGGAGATGGATGCACTCCTTCAGCAGTTCGAGGGGCGGCCGTCGGATTTGATCCCTGTCCTCCAATCGGTTCAGGAGAAATACGGTTATATCCCCAAGGAATTCGTGAAACCGATTGCAGAGGCCCTTCACGTCTTCCCGAGCCAGGTCCAGGGGGTGATGACCTTTTATGCCCAGTTCGCCATGACGCCGAGAGGCCGCAATATCGTGCGGGTTTGCCGCGGCACTGCGTGCCATGTGAGGGGAGGACGTGGGGTCCTCCGAGTCGTCAAGAAGATCCTGGGCCTTGAGGAGAACCAGACTTCGGAGGATCTCAAGTTCACGCTCGAGACCGTTGCCTGTCTGGGTGCATGTGCCCTTTCGCCCGTCATGGTTGTGAACAAGACCTATTATGGTCAGATGAATCCGAAGAAGATAGAGACGGTTCTTGGAGCCGTCTGATTCGGGTTGGGCAGAACCGGATGAATTGAAGTCCCGCTCGCCCAACTGCAAGATCAGATTGATTCGAGTTCGAGCAGCAACTGCGGCATGTTCCCTTGATGCTGAATCGATGTTCTTCCTCGGACTTATTGATTGGGGGTTTACACAAAGGCCGTTCACTCAAAGGGGGGTGATAGTGCTGCCCATCAGACAATTCCGCTCAATTGAAGATCTGGAGACCTATCGGGAGGAACTTGTCAAGAAACGGGATCCCAAGGGGGTCTGCGTGACGGTTTGCGGCGGGACCGGTTGCAGTGCTTGGGGGGGGGAGGCCGTGCGCCGTGCCTTTGTCGAGGAGATAGAGAAGAGGGATCTCTCCACCAGGGTGGAGGTCAAGAAGACGGGCTGCCACGGGTTTTGTGAACGAGGTCCCATCACGGTCATTCTTCCACGGGAGATTTTCTATCAAAAGTTGACGGTGGAAGACGTTCCAAAGGTCGTGGAACAGACGATCCTTCAGGACAACATCATAGGCCGACTTCTGTACACTGATCCCCAGACGGGGAGGAAGAGTGTCTACGAGCATGAGGTGCCGTTCTACAGCAAGCAAAAGCGTATTGTGTTTGCTGATAACGGAAAGATCGATCCCACGGAAATCGATGACTATATCGTCCGGGGTGGCTATTCAGCTGTGAGCAAGGTTTTGAACGGAATGGACCCGGAGGAGGTCATCGAGACGGTCGAGCGATCCGGGTTGCGGGGACGCGGGGGCGCCGGCTTTCCCACTGGCACCAAATGGCGCTTCGCGAGAAAGGCACCTGGGGATGTGAAATACATCATCTGCAATGCCGACGAAGGTGACCCGGGTGCCTTCATGGACCGCAGTGTGCTCGAGGGAAACCCCCATCTCGTGCTGGAAGGGATGATCATCGCAGCCTATGCCATGGGTTCCAGGGACGGCTATGTCTATGTGCGGGCGGAGTACCCCCTCGCCATTGAAAACCTCAAGGTGGCCATCGCCCAAGCTCAGGAAAGGGGGCTCCTCGGCGAGAACATCCTTGGCAGCGGGCTCTGTTTCCGCGTCAACATCAAGGAGGGTGCGGGCGCATTTGTCTGCGGCGAAGAAACCGCCCTCATCGCATCGATCGAGGGAAGCAGGGGGATGCCCCGAACCAGGCCGCCATTCCCGGTCCAGTCGGGTCTCTGGGGGAAACCGACATGCATCAACAACGTCGAGACCTTCGCCAACCTGCGCGCGATCTTGCTGCACGGGGCGGAATGGTATGCCTCCATGGGCACCGAGAAGAGCAAGGGAACGAAAATATTCTCACTGACCGGCAGAATCAACAACACCGGCCTTGTGGAGGTTCCCATGGGAACCACGCTTCGGCAGGTGATCTTCGATGTCGGCGGCGGAATCCCCAGGGGGCGACGTTTCAAAGCGGCCCAAATGGGCGGGCCTTCGGGGGGATGTCTGCCTGCCCGTTTCCTGGATCTTCCCATCGATTACGAATCCCTCAGTTCGGTGGGATCGATGATGGGTTCCGGCGGAATGATCGTCATGGACGAGAACACCTGCATGGTCGACATCGCCAGGTTCTTCTTGAGCTTCACGCAGGAGGAATCCTGTGGAAAATGCACTCCCTGCCGTCTTGGAACCAAGCAGATGCTCGAGATCCTCTCACGCATCACCCAGGGCAGGGGAGTCAAGGGAGACATAGACCGGCTCCTTGAGATCGCCAGAACGGTGAAGCGGTCATCCCTCTGTGGATTGGGTCAGACCTGCCCCAATCCAGTCCTTTCCACTATTCAGCACTTCAGACACGAATACGAGGCCCACATCGAGGACAAGAGATGTCCTGCCGCAGTGTGCGATTCCATGGTCATATCCGCATGCCAGCACACCTGCCCGGCGGGCATCGATGTGCCTGCATATGTGGGCTATATCGCGGAGGGGAAGTACATCGAGGCCACTGAGGTGATCCGCGAGAGAAACCCCTTTCCCGCCATCTGCGGACGAATTTGCCATCACCCGTGTGAGAGCAGGTGCCGTAGGGGCGAGTTGGACGATGCGGTTTCCATCCGGGTTCTGAAACGGTTTGCCGCCGACTGGTATTTCAAGGTTGTCGAAGCGCTTCCTGAGCCTTTCCCGGTCACCAAGAAGGAAAGAGTTGCTGTTGTCGGCGCGGGGCCTGCCGGTCTCACCTGTGCCTACTTCCTCAGAAAGATGGGTTACCGGGCCACCGTCCTGGAGGCTCTCCCGGTGGGTGGCGGGATGATGGGGGTTGCGATCCCTGAATTCCGTCTGCCTAAGGAGATCATTGAGAAGGAGATCCGTTACATCGAGGCACGTGGTGTGGAGATCCACTACAATAGCCCTGTCAACGTCAACAGGACCCTGGAGGATTTGAGGAAGGAAGGCTACGATGCGGTCTTTCTGGCGGCGGGCGCCAACATGAGCCACAAAATGGGCATACCTGGAGAAGTGGAAGGCCTCGAAGGGCTCTACTATGGCTTGAGCTTTCTCAGAGACATCAAAGTGGGCAAACGGGTTCATGTGGGAGAAAGAGTGGCTGTCATCGGCGGTGGCAACACTGCCATGGATTCCGCAAGGACCAGTTTGCGGCTCGGCGCCAAGGAGGTGAATGTCTATTACCGAAGGACGCGGGACGAAATGCCCGTGACGGACATCGAATACCGTGAAGCCGTGGAGGAAGGGATCCGGTTTCACTTCCTGGCAAGCCCCACCAGGCTTGTCAGCGAGAACTGGAAGGTCAAGGGACTGGAGTGCATTCGAATGCAGCTTGGAGACGCGGATGAGTCGGGACGGCGACGTCCGATTCCCATCGTGGGATCGGAGTTCTTTGCCCCGGCCGACACTGTCATCCCATCAATCGGCCAGGCTCCCGATGTCTCTTTCCTGCCCAGCGACATGAAGCTCGAATTCGCCAGGTGGGGCGCCTTGAAGGTGGATTCCAACACACTTGCCACCAACATTCCTTGGATCTTCGCGGGGGGAGACTTCGTCACGGGCCCAACGACGGTGATCCAGGCCATTGGAGCCGGGCGAAGAGGGGCCATCGCCATCGACAAGTATCTCAGGAAGGATGCGTCGAGGGTGGATATCCCGGATGAGAGACTCGAGGTCGTATACAGAATCACGACTACACCACGCGTTACACTCCAGACAGTGGTAGAGGTCCGGGACGAATGTGGGGAGACCCTCAGAAAGGGCCAGATGGCTGAAGACGAGGATGCGGTCGCCATGATACCGAGGTGTCCGGTGGCGACGGTTCCGCCGGAAGAAAGGGTCACGGGCTTCGAAGAAATCGAGATCGGTTACACCGAGGAGGAAGCCAGGGAAGAAGCAAGGCGCTGCCTGAGGTGCGATCTCGAGAGATAGGAGGATGAACCATGATACGATCCATCACCAAGCAGAAGCCACTTGAGGAGATTTTGGAGCTTTTGAGGGGTTCCGTCCGGGTGTTCGTGGTGGGCTGTGGGACCTGCACGACTCTATGCCGAACCGGGGGAATGCCTGAAGTGCTTGAGATGGTATCGAAGCTTCAGGCCAATAGCATGGTGGTGACGGGACACATGGTGATTCCCGTGGCCTGCGATGAGCTCTCCCATGAAGCCCTGGAGGAGAAGCAAAAGGCCCTGAGTGAATCAGAGGCGCTCCTGATCATGTCCTGTGCCTTTGGGGTTCAGACGTTGGCAAGGCAAACCCGAATACCGGTGATACCGGCTGTGGATACTCTCTTTGTGGGAAAGGAGACGGGAATCGGGAGGTTCGACGAGGTCTGTACCCAGTGCGGATCCTGTGTTCTGGGTTTGACCGGCGGCATATGCCCCGTCACAGCCTGTCATAAGGGCCTACTCAATGGCCCCTGCGGCGGAACCAACAATGGCAGGTGCGAGATCAATCCCGACAAGGACTGCGCCTGGACGCTCATTTACACTCGGCTGAAGGAACAAGGAAAGCTGGACTTGATGCGGAAACATCTGGGGCCCCGAAATCACAACGTTGAACCGATGCCCGGTAAGGTCTGGGTACCCTTTGAATGAAGGAGGAGAATGGAGGATGGGTAGAAGTTTCAAAGAGGTCCTGGAATCTCGTAAGTTCGTCGTTACCAGCGAGATCGGCCCGCCAAAGGGGACGAACCTAGAAAAGATGATCCACCACATCGACCTCCTGAGAGGCAGGGTGGATGCCCTCAATGTGACCGACCATCAGAGCTCTGTAATGCGTTTCCCCTCCATTGGTGGCGCTCTGATCGTCAAGGAACTCGGAGGTGAGCCCATTCTCCAGATGACCTGCCGTGACCGAAACCGCCTGGCCCTCCAGGCGGAGCTCCTGTTTGCCTATTCACGCGGTATCCGAAATGTTCTGTGTCTCACGGGTGATTCAGCAGTGGTTGGAGATCACAAGGATGCGAAAGAGGTCTTCGACCTCGATTCCAGCCAACTGCTCGCCGCCATTCGAACATTGGAAACCGGCAAGGATCTGGGGGGAAACGATCTGGACGGTGCAGTCCAGTTCTGTGCAGGGGCAATAGTCACTCCGGAAGCCAATCCTCTTGAGCCGCAGCTCATCAAGTTTGAGAAAAAGATCAGAGCCGGGGCCGAGTTCATCCAGACCCAGGCAATTTACGACCTCGACAACTTCAAGCGCTTCATGGAATACGCAAGGCCTTTCGGAGTGAAGATTCTGGCCGGCATCATCCTTCTCACTTCATGGAGAATGGCTGAGTTCATGAACAAGAACGTGCCCGGCGTTGTCGTTCCACAAGGGTTGATCGATGAAATGAAGTCCGCGCCCAAGGGCGAGGCCATCAACAAGGGAATGGAGATCGCCGCCCGCATGATCCGGCAAATCAAGGATGAGTCCATCTGTGATGGTGTACACATCATGGCCATAGGACGAGAGGAGGTGGTCCCTGATATCATCATGCAGGCGGGGTTGGGGGATGAAAATGGAGGGTGATGTCTTCCGAGTCTTCTCTCCAACGACGACCTGGAGGAGAATGAGCGCCAAGGTTCCTCAAACTGCGACCCTGCAAGCAAGCAGGGCTGCTCACCTCGCATTTTGGCATCGCTTCACGCATTGGTATCAGGCATGAATCACCTCGGGGATTTCAAATTTCCTTTTCAAGGCCTCCAATGCTGCGTCCAGATCTTTTTCCCAAAGGACCACCATAACGGATGACACTGTGCAACTCATGGCCAGAGGCTGCACGGAGCTTCTCTGGAGCGATCCCGTCAAGGCATCGGCTATGCCGTATCGGTCTCCGAAATGTGGGCCATGAAGGGAAAGGGCGGTTGCCGGCCCCAAGCATTCGAAGCTCACACCCCTCAAATGCTTGTCCATGATCCGCCTGATCGAGCTGTTCCGGTCCGATTGAAAGCAGCACGCAGTGACCAGGATTTCCTCCAAGTACTCTTGGGCGGTCATGCAGGGTATCCTGACTCCCATCCCCCCAACCGCACTCAGCACATAAGCGAGGCGATCCATTTCGGTGAAAGGCACTTCCAGCACCCACAGGTCCAGACCTGTCTGGACCGTGAGATTGTAGACCTTGACGATCTCCTCCCGGTACGAGCAAATGATCTGCTTCAGCAAACGTTCCTGGCCCTCATAGGCGGCATACCAATCGACGATGGACCTGTAGCCGGGAAACTCAAACTCGTTAAACAGCCCGTCAATGAGAACTTCGACTTCAGCAGAGGGGATAACAACCGATATGGCCGAAATGGAACTCGCGAGGGCGTGAGGACGCAGATTCAGGCAGACCAGAAGATGGGCCAGTGTTCCCGCGATCTTGGCCATTCCACTGTATGGAAAGATGGAGAGAATGACTGCATCGGATTGCATCTTCACTGCATGGTCCTGGTCAGGCTTCAACAGAAAATACGCGGACAGCGCGTTTCCGTCCTCCGTGCAAAAGGACGCAACGCTGTCACGTTCCGGATTTCCCTCCAAGTGGGTGAGCAGTGAGACGTTGACCTGCTCCATCGACAGTCGCTGGCAGATGCCGGGCAGGAGATTGTCCTCGGAGCGGGAGAAGGACGTGAGGCATGAGCGCCCCTCAAGGATTTTGATGCCTCCCATTGGGATCTTTGCCATCGTCCTTCAACCCTCCGGCAGGAGAATATGGAGCAAACAAGGATGTCTCAAGCATTCCGCTGTGTTTGTTGGCAATGTATGGGTTGCAGCAACCGGATCCTGAAATGAGACGTCCGAGAGGAATCGTGAAATTGAAAGGGAAGGTGGACCAAGCGAAACAGTAAAAGACGTGTGCTGTTTGAGAATTCTGACGTTCCTGAATGCTGCCTGAACATTGGGGCCAGCAGAATGCTAAGTGCTGAGCCTCTCGATGGCTTCGAAAAGTGTCTGGGTGTCCACGGGCTTGGGGATGTAATCTTCGGCTTCTGTAGCCATGCCGTCGGCGTGGGAGTAAGTGGTGGTCGGAACAGCCTCGCCGACAGCAGTGAGCAGTATGATGGGGATGTCTTTTGTTTGCTTGTTCTTCTTCAATTCGGAGCATAAAACGTAGCCGTTCTTGCGGGGCATCATGACATCAAGCACCAGAAGGTCGGGCCGCCGCCTTTTGATCGACTCCTCACCCTCGATGCCATCATAGGCCTTCCCCACTTCGTAGCCCTTGCTCTCAAGCATCATGCAAACGGTTTCAACAAAGTCTGGGTCATCGTCAACGACCAGAATGTACCTCTTTCCCATGTGTGCACCTCCTTTGAGTATCCAGGTTTACGGTTACATTCAAGATTACCATGATTGCCAGTCAACCCGTATAAAAAACCGCTTCCACCCAGAAGAAAACAGGCTCGCACAAGATGCTGGCTGTGTTACCAACGCTGGCATAAGTATACGAAAAATCATGTGATACGAAGTTGCAGTCGAGATGGCATAGCCCAGCGCCATGGGTAAGTCGGCTTCGCTGTGCCCAAAAGGCGCTTTGCGACATCCTTGACTCTGCTCGATGCGATCTTTAACGAGACTACGCACAAATCATACATTGTGGCAATTCCTGGGAGAAATATTCTCGCCACTCTGGATTCAGTGACAAGAAGACGTAGTCGAGGGTCAAATGGACCTGATTGCGGGCAAAAGCACCCGAAATGTTGTTCCGACGCCGGGCTGGCTTTCTACTTCGATGGAGCCCCGATGGGATTCCACGATTCCTTTCACGATGGAAAGGCCAAGACCTGTTCCGATGACCTGTCGCGTCTTGGGGTCTTTGACTCGGTAGAACTTGTCAAAGATTTTCGGGAGTTCTTCAGGTTCCATTCCGATGCCCGTATCGCTCACTCGCACCTCAAGATGGTCCCCGCGAGAAACCACGCGAATGGACACTTCGCCTCCGTCAGGCGAATAGTTGATGGCGTTGCTCAGCAGGTTGGAGAAGAGCTCCTCCATGCTTCGACGGTCAGCTTGAATCATTGGCAGCTCGGGCGGGAGGTCGAGTCTTAGTGAGAGATTCTGCTTCTCGGCTTTGGGTTTCATGAGGAGAAGCGTTTCCTCCAATATATCCTGCAACCTGAGTGGCACCTGCTGTTGATAGGCGTGACCGCTTTCAATCCTAGCCACATCCAGCAGGTCGTTGATGAGATCGAGGAGGCTTTGAATCTTCAGTTGGGAACGAGCGAGGAGTTCCGTTTGCTTACTTGTCAGTTCTCCGGCCAAACCGTCCATGACGACTGTCAACAGCTGCTTGATGGAAGCCAATGGGGAGCGCAATTCGTGGGAAACCATCTGCACGAAATCGGACTTCATCTTGTCCAATCTCTTGAAGGCTGTGACATCCTGAAAAACCGTAACGGTGCCAAGTGCTATGCCGTCAGGTCCTGGTACCGGTGCAGAAAGCGCATGGAGATACTTGTCACCGCGGCAGAAGTCCCGTGAAATCATTTCGGACTCCGGACCGACTCCCTCCATAATCTCCTTCAGATCCCTCACAAGATCCTCATCCTTGATTGAATCACACAGGGAAGCCGGTTCCAGGAAAGGCGACGAAAGATCCAAGAGCCTGATGAGAGCTGGATTATGGAGGACGATCTGCAATTCGCGATTTGTCACCAGCACTCCGTCCGCCATGCAGTTGATGACAGTCCTGATTCGACTCTTTTCCATTGCAAGGTCGTGCAGATTACGGGCCTGGGCTTCCTGGAGTTCGCGAGCACGGCGCTCCAGATCCCGTTTCTCAAGTGCTCTTCTTGCTATCAAGGCGAGATGGTCGGCCCGAAACGGCTTGGTTATGAAGTCATAAGCCCCTCGTTTCATGGCCTCCACCGCATTGGCTACCGTGCCATGGCCGGTGATGACGATCAGCGGCAAATCAGGGTACTTGACCCGAGCCTCATCGATGACCTGAAAGCCTCCCAGTATCGGCATGACTAGATCGCAGAAGATCAGATCGATCTGCTCGGCGGCAAGCATTTCCAATGCTTCCTGTCCATTCGCCGCTGTCAGAACTCTGTACCCTTCATGAGTCAGCAAGCGACTGCAGCCATCTCTGATCACCTTCTCATCATCGACAATCAGAATCGTATGCATCGGGCACCCTTTGACATGTCGCAGCAGGACAAAGGTACGGTTGGTGAAGGCACTTCGGTCATTCAAGAAAAACCATGGTGTCCTCAGGACATTCCAGAGGAAGGACTACGGTAAACATGGCGCCGGCTGCAGGAACATTCCCGACCTCTATGGTCCCCCCATGCTGCTGGATGATCCCGTACACGACCGACAAACCAAGCCCTGTGCCTTCACCAGGTCCTTTGGTGGTGAAGAAAGGCTCGAATATTTTACTCATGACATCGGAGGGAATTCCGGGACCAGTATCCTGGAACTGGAGGATGACCTTCTCAGACACCTGATCGAGTCTACTGACAATGGTGATCTTGCCTTTTCCATTCATGGCACTTGCGGCATTGATCATGAGGTTCGTGAAGACCTGTTGAAGTTGGCCAGGGTCCCCTGTCATCATGGGAATATCCTGTTGAAGATCCAGCACACACTCCACATCATGAAAGAGGGCCTGGTGGGCGAGCAGTTCCACAGAGCGGTTGATGATCGTGTTGACGTCGAAAGGAACCTTCTGGCCCACGGATTGGCGGCTGAACTCGAGGAGTCGGTTCACAATCTGCTTGCATCGGAGGGTCTGATCGATGACCTGTTGGAGATCCTCGCGCCATTGGGGGTTCTCTGACAGCTCCTTCATCAGCATGTCGGCATAGATCAGGATGCCGGAAAGCGGGTTGTTGATTTCATGCGCAACACCTGCAGCCAGTCTGCCCAGAGAGGCGATCTTCTCGGCCTGCATCAACTGCATCCTTGCTTCTTCCAGTTCTCTGCGTATTCTCAACCGTTCCCTCAGATCCGAGAAGATGCCGACACTGCCTATTTCGCGGTCGTCCTTCTTGATGATTGCGGCGGAGAAGTTGACCGGCACTTCCTCGTTGTTCTTGTTTAAAAGGGTAATGCGCGCGGACGAGAGTTTTCCAGGAGGGCCTGACTCGTCGCTGCGCAGCCGCCACATGATTTCCCGTGCCACATCTGGGCTGTAGATCCTGGAGAGCGCATCCGGGTTTCCTATCATCTCTTGTGCGCTGTAGCCAAGAATCCGCTCCGCCCCTTCATTGAAAATCACGATTCGCCCTTCAGTGTCGATGACCACGATGCCGTCTGCCGAGCTCATGATGATGTTGTTGAGGAAACTGTTGGCATCGTGAAGCTGGCGCTCAATTTCAATGTGCTTTGTCAAGTCATGGAAATACATGCATGTGATGACGCTTGTGGCGACTCTGGATACAACGATGCATGTTTCAAAAGCCCGATAGTCCTGCTGTGCCGTTTCAGTAGGCTGGATTGTGGTGCAGAAGCGAAGTTGCTGGGGATGGTCGGTGTCCACCCTCTGGACAAGATCATGGATTATGGACAAGTGTTGGAACGGGAGAAATTCCCCCACATCCCTCCCCACAAGTTCATCCTTGGGTTGCGCGAGAATTTCAGCCATCTTCGTGTTGGCGTAAATAATCCGGTTGTTGGCATCCACCATCAAGATCCCTTCCTGGGTGATCTCAATGAGCATCCTGATCTTCTGTTCTGCTTCCACAGTCGGGGTGATGTCTCTCATGGCCTGGAAGGCGCCGATCACATTGTTGCTTGCATCCGTGATCCTCGCAGAATGGACGGACACCGGGATCTTCCTGCCTTCACGATCGTGGACAACACGGCGGAGCCCGGAAATGGAGACTCCGTTTTCCATCACCTGTCTTATCGGACAATCCCGGGTGTGGCATTGATCGGTTTGGAGCAACTCTGCGCAAGTCATGCGATTCACCACCTCACTGCTTTCATAACCTGTGAGTTCAGAGAGGTGATCATTCATGTATGTGATCGAAAGATCGGTGTTCACCGTGAAAAAGGGCATGGGGAAGTTCCTGATGACACTTGAAAAGATGGGAGCGAACGAACGGTCTTCGTCCAACGGCGAATCCACTGAGGCATCCCGGAGGATGACCAGACAAAGAACCGGTTTGCTCGCTCCCTCCCTGAGTGACTGGGTGGTCATGGAGAACGGCAGCCATTTGTCGTGCCTGTCTTTGACCTGCACCCGAACGGCACTGAGAGTTTCATCCTCAAAACAGCGCTGCACCAGGTTCTTTGCCTCGGTCTCATCCTCGGCCCTCAGGAATTCAGAACACAGAGTGCCGCCGACCGCGCTCCCAGATTGACCAGTGAGAAGCTGTGAGGCATCGTTGAGAAAGACAACTCTGCATTGCGGGTCCAGGATGAGGATGGGGTCTGGTGACTTGCCGAACCATCGCTGGAAGACATCCAAGTCCGACCCTTCCGTGCAAGAAGAGGATGATTCATCGTGTTGGTTTTCCGGAGTTGTTCTGCTACCCTCGGAGCCCATATTTCCGTCTCCTTTTCAGTTGGCCGGGATGGCCACGTTCCCTTGAGACCTCATCATATGGTTGTGCAAGCGGCAGCCTTCGAGGACTGCAATCCGGGTTGCTCTCAGCAGAACCTTCAATTCCACATGGTCTGCACGGCGGAGAATGTAATAATGCGTGGGATGCAGGAAATGGGCTTCGATTGCAACAACGAAGTTGGATGAAGCCCATCTGATCGTTTCGGTTAAGCGCCGTTGATGAAGAGAACTGTTGGGCAATAGTTCGAGAGGTGCAAAGAATGGGCATTATGCGTCGGGTTCAAGATTCCTCCAAATGATGAGGCGAGAGAATTCTGCCGAGCTGTGCTGGCGAGCGGCAATTCAACACCGTTGTCAAAGAGCCGGGGCTCGAAAAAGGTACCTGGATGAACCCCTTTTTGCAGGGTGAAGATTTTCTTGGTGGTAGAAATCGTGCCCATTGATTATAAATGGCTGCAAATATCCAGTGAAGGCTGTAGAGAGTGACCGAATAATTGGGATGAAATTCCCCTTCCTTCTTTTGTGGAAACAATGACGCCCGGCCACCGCAAGAAGTCAATGCTGAGGTGCGGCGGTCATCCGGGCCATTAAAGGTTTGTAACATCAGCCTGCAAGTGTCGATGCTGAATCAACCCCAGGCAAAAGGAGCCGGTTCTACATGAGCAATATCATGCCTCAGGGCGAAGGGATAAGGAAAGCAGTCAAGTGGATCTCCGCCGAACTGGAGGAAAACCCGCAGAAGGCACCGCTCAAACTGGTTCAGGAGGCAGTCACCCGGTTTGATCTCTCCCCCAAGGATGCCGAGTTCCTGGTGCAGTTCTACAAGCAGGGTAAGAGAGACCTTCCATCCGACGCCTAGCGGGGAGTCGCTTCCAGCGATCATGTGGGCGACCTGAAGTCCGGAACCTCGGCCCTGCAATTGACGCCTCGGGGACCCCCCCATCAGTGGTGGAGTTTTCTGAGGAGCCAAGCCATGTTCTGCCCGAGAACCCTCATGGTTTCTATTCCTTCGGCGTCATTGTTCACCTCTCCCGGTTCCCGTCCAATGCCCACGTTCCAATAGCTTGAGCCGGGGATGATCATCTGGCCGATGGTGAAGAAGTAGTTCATGGAACTGAAGGCGTGGATCGCCCCCGCCCGGCGCACCGCCACAACGGCGGCACCGACCTTCCTCTTGAGAAGATATCCATTGGCTCTGGATACCATTCCACAGCGTTCGATGAGCGCCTTCATGTTGACGGAGACATCAGAGAAGTAGGTGGGGGACCCCAGGATTATTCCATCCGCCTCAACCATCTTCGCCAAATAGGAGTTCATCTTGTCTCTCTCTACAGCACAGCGGCCATCTTTGCGCTCAAAGCACTTGTAGCAGGCAATGCAACCCTGGAGGCCTTTTCCAGACAATTGGACAAGTTCCGTCCTGATGCCCTCCTTTTTCAATTCATCCAGGACCGTGTTCAACAGTATGGCGGTGTTTCCATTTTTCCGTGCGCTTCCGTTAAATGCGACGACTTTCATCCCGTGCCTCCTTTGTGGCCATGGGTTTTGAGGGGGCTCTGCTGAACACAGAGAGGACCCCGGTGTGTGCCGAAGTTCGCGCCAGGTCAGTCACTCGATCGGGAGGGACATGAAAGAGGCAAGAACAACCATGGGCCATACGTGGAAAACCAGGTGATCCTCCACTTGCCGTACCTGGAAACCATGCATGTCGCTGCGTCGCACAGTCGAGTGCCCTCCGCATGCTGCCTGCCTTAGAATTGACACGTGTTCTCATCCATTATCACACCTCCCGCAAAGTCCCAAGCCGCATTTGGTCCAGTATCTCATTCTCGGAAATTGCAGGGGCTTCAGTGGGCCGTCGAGGCAATCAGGGGCATTCCTCCCCTCACGACCACCCGCTCGCACCTTGGTTCCTGCCGTCATGTGATCCCTTTGGACGAAAGATGAGCTCCGTTGGAGCGATTGGTTGACAGCCTCTCGGGAACTCGCTATAAGAGTGTCGAACTGTGGGGATGTAGCTCAGATGGGAGAGCGCAGCCTTCGCAAGGCTGAGGTCAGGGGTTCGATCCCCCTCATCTCCACCAGCCAGCAGAGCCGATTGAGAAGGTTTTCTGTTTTCTTTGCTTTCAGCTTTTTTGGTCCGACTCCGAACCAAAATCCTGCCGCTTCACTTTCCACGTGCACATTCCCGTGAGTCAGGATCCAGTTAAGCGCCATCATGAGGAGCGAGATCATCAGGGCTGCCACCAATCCTCGTCCGGTGTTCCCGGCTAGGCAATCATATTCCCCGAAAATGGGGTCCTGATTGGACACGGCGAGCGATGCCGGACGAGGGTTTGCCCCGGCTGGATCGGTGGTCGGTTTGATGTGCGTGCTGTGGAGCGCGAAGGCCATGGCGTTCCCCTAAGCCTGCGAACGGCGCCGGTATGCGGTTGCAAGCTTCATGTCATACTGGTTTGCGGTGTGTCCGGGCCCGTTGTAGCCCGTTGCAAACCCGGCCCGGTCCTTCTCCCTGAGGTACTGGACGAGGGGCCTCCCGTTGTATGCCGTGAGAAGCACAAAGTTGCAGAAGGCCATGAGATGACGCCGCTCCGATTCGTACATCGCCGATGCGAAGGCTTGTAATGTTTCGAAACCGCAGGCCGCGTGATTGAATCCCATGATCTGGAAGAGGCCCCAGGATGCGGATTTGAGTGCCGCTGGCTCGTGGATCGCCATGGCCCGCTTGAGGCGCGTACATTCCCAGGAGCCTCCCAGGTCATGCTTCTTCGTCCATTTCCGGTGGAGAATGTCTTCGTCTCCGGCTTGGAATCCATCCGGGTTGAAGCTGCACCGCACGAGCTCGTTCCAGAAGACGTGTCCCTCAAAGAGGATTTTCGGGATCATCTCAATGTTGAGATCGGTGAATGCCCCGATCAAGTCCGGAGGAAAGGCGGATCTTCCGGCCACCTATTCCATGGCATTGAACCCGTCCACATCCTGGGCGAGGAGATTTCTCAGTTCACCGATCGTAATCTGTTTCACCCGCACCTGCATGGATCCAAGGTCTACCGTCTTTTCGATCCTCATAGCTCACACCCCTACGGCATCATCTCGACCATGTACTATTCCTGTCTCCTCGGCTGCGTGGTGTCCTCCGCAAGGACACTCCCGGTGATGGAGAGTATCGCTTGCTTCTCGGCAACGAGGTTGATGTCCCCGTTCGAGTTGATCTGCACCTTATGGAAGGTCCATCGATGGCGAGGTCCCTGATCGTCCTTGTCCGAGACGAAGGCGATCTTTCTAGTTTTCAGTTCCTGGGCCTGGATCTTCCATCTGGGAGTGAGGCCGGTTCCGATGAGATTGCTCACCCAGGATTCCACACCGGATTCAGCGTTGGGGTTGTTGCGGGTGAGTTCCCGGATCCGCGCCCGGAGGGTTTGAAGGGAAGCCCAGAGGACCGTGTTGGGTCCACTCGAAGACAACCCCCAGACACCGAGGCGACGCCCCGACCCTGCGGGCTCGCACCTCCATACAATGCTCCTCTCGGAATCCTATTTCCGTATTGATCGAGAACGCTCAGGCATCTCAATCAGAACCCCTTTGATGTGGGGGGAAGCACAAAGCGTCGGCGCACAAGGGAGGCGCCAAGCTCCGCTTCGAATTCAGACTTGAGTGCCCGGAGCTTGTCGATATCCGTCTGGGCATACTGCACCGTCCGGTTCCCGGCGGTGACGGAGACGACGCGCTCTCCTCTCGCCAGGGCAATGATGGCTGCGGTGACACTCTCGAGATCTGCCTGGGTGTATGCCGCTCAAGACTCCATGGAACGAAAAAGCGGGGTCCACTGCATCAGTTGGCAGTCTAACCCCGCCTTTTGGATGTCGTCGTCTATGGTCGTCTATGGTCGCAAAACCATATATTTCTTGTCTTGACAGCCCTCTTTTCAATGCACCGATTCAACCTGTCACTCGACATCATGGAGTCCTTTTCGTGGGAGTCTCTGTTTGTGATGGTGACAAATACATTCAAATCACCTGAGAGCAGATCCATGCACGACAATTTGCCTGCCTCCCCAGATTCCTTACCGGATCCTGACATGTTCTCCACACGACATCGATATCATGTAAACCATTTTATCATTTTCAAGTTCCAGGTTGAAACGAACCAGTTGCAGGCTCTCCAAGGGCCGTGATATTAAATCACCAAACCAAGCACCGCCTTCCGTGGCTGACCGTCGTTTCTGCCGGCAACAGCACACCACGGGGCTATGGGTGATGCTCACTTTTTCGCCGTTTCAGTAGCTTCAGCAGACTTTTTCAAGAGGCTCAATGGTACTGACGAGAGCATTTTGAATTGATCAGTTCAGGCCCTGACTCCAGAATGAATGATCAGACCTCGAATTTCAGATAACGCCCACCCAGATAGTTTATCATTCCTGGAGAACCGAATGAAATCGAACCCGATCCCATCACGATGGAGCGAATCGGATGAAATTTATTAAGATCTTTATCTTGCCAGTATTCTTGATCGTCGCATGCGGATTGCTCTTGCACTCGGCCTACGTTGAAGTCAAGAACAGGACCATTGATCAGCTCAATAACCAGCAATTGGTTATGGCCGAGACAGCCGCAAGGGGTATTAAGAGCTTTTTCGAGCATTATGACTGGCTTCTGACCCAAGTCTCCAAAATGACTCAGATCGCATCGTTTGGCGAGCAAGGCAAGCAGTTGATGCAGGTTCTTTACATGACTCATGCGGATGAGATCAAAGGCATAACACGCGTCGATGCTTCCGGCCGAATTATCTACACTTTTCCTGAGACTCCCTCAGCAATTGGAATGGACTTGTCTTCGCAGGAACATATTCAGAAGATCGTGAAGACCCACCAACCGGTCGTCAGCGACGTTTTTGACTCAGTACAGGGATTTATGTCCATTGCATTCCATGTACCCGTATTTGAAGATGAATCCTTCCAAGGATCCTTGGGTATCTTGATCCCGTTCGACAAATTGTCACGCAATCACCTGGAACCAATCAAGATTGGTAAGGACGGATATGCCTGGATAATTACCCGCAAGGGTATCGAACTCTACTGCCCAGTTCCTGGACATATGGGAAAATCGGTTTTTGAAAACTGCAAAGACTTTCCATCGATCCTTTCCATGGCCCGGGAGATGGTAAAGGGGAACAGTGGAACAACCGCCTATTTTTTTGACCAACTTAGGGGTGAGACCGTCGAAACTCTCAAGAAACAGGCAGCATACGTCCCCGTCCACGTCGGGGATACGTTCTGGTCAATTGTTGTGGCCACTCCAGAAGCTGAAGTGGTGGACGTCATCCAGGGATTCAGGGACAGATGGTTCCTGGTTATTGGATTGTTGATGCTTATTGCAATCACCTGGACCTTCTACACTCTCCGCGCCTTCAAGATTCTCAAAGAAGAGGAAAAGCGAAAGCAGGCAGAGAAGGCTCTAAAGGCGAGCGAAGAGAAGTATCGTGAACTGGTGGAGACCGCTAACAGCATCATCCTCAGAATGGACGATTCAGGCAAGGTGACCTTCTTCAACGAGTTTGCACAGCGTTTTTTCGGCTACAGTGAAGAGGAAATGATCGGGAAAAATGTCGTTGGGACAATTGTCCCTGAAATTGAGTCTACCGGGCGAGATCTGAGAGAGATGATAAGAGACATTGCGGCAAACCCTGGCGACTATGCCATCAACATAAACGAAAACGTGCGTCGCAATGGAGAGAGGGTTTGGGTTGCCTGGACCAATAAACCAATCCTGGGCGATAACGGCCATGTAAAAGAAATCTTATGTATTGGAAACGATATCACCGAACGGAAGCACGCGGAAGAGGCACTGCGAGAAAGTGAAGAGAAGTATCGTTCTCTATTTGAGCATTCCCTGGATGCGATCCTTTTGACTGCGCCGGATGGGAGCATCCTTGACGCCAATCAAGCCGCTTGCGGAATGTTTGGCAGATCTCTTGATGAAATCAAAAATGTCGGGCGCAGCGGTTTGGTGGATATGACAGACCCGCGATTGAACACCGCTTTGAGCGAACGAACCCGCACTGGTTTGGCAATTGCAGAAATCAGCTTGCTTCGTGCCAACGGTGACAAATTCCCTGCGGAAGTCACGTCAACAGTCTTCGTCGATGCTAGCGGCCAACAGAAAACCAGCATGATCATCCGCGATATTTCGGAGCGCAAGATGTCTGAAAAGGCGCTCAGAGAACGTGACATCCGGTTCAAGAAACTGTCTTTACATGTTCCCGGAATGATCTATCAGTTCATGAGGAGACCTGATGGAACCTATTGCTGTCCGTTCACCACAGAAGCCATCAGCGATATTTTCGGCTGTTCGCCCCAAGATGTGCGCGATGATTTCTCTCCAATCACCAGGGTGATTTTGCCCGAGGATTTAGAAAAGTTAATGGATTCAATTGAATCTTCTGCTGAACGCATGACCACTTGGCAGTGTGAATATCGAGTTCAGATTCCCGGCCAGCCAATCAGATGGATGTTTGGCCAATCGACGCCCGAGAAATTGGGTGACGGCAGCATCATCTGGCATGGATTCAATACTGACATCACTGAGCGAAAACAGGCGGAGGCAGCTCTTCAAGCATCCGAGCAGGAAAAGACGACATTGAACGAGATCGCAAATGTCTTTTTGACGATCCCCGACGATAGGATTTATGAGGAAGTCTTGAACGTCGTTCTTAAGAGGATGCAGAGCGGCTACGGCGTATTCGGATTTATATCGAAAACCGGTGATCTGGTTATTCCCAGCATGACCAGGGAGGTTTGGACCAGTTGTCAGGTTCCGGAAAAATCAGTCGTCTTTCCCGGGCATACCTGGGGGAACAGCCTTTGGGGCAGGGCGATCAGGGAGCAGCGCCCCTTCCGCAGTGACGGACCATTCCATACGCCTGAGGGCCACATACTCATCGACAACTTTCTCACCGTGCCCGTTATCTATGCGAGCAAGACCATAGGGCTTCTTTCCGTTGCCAACAAAGAGGGAGGCTTCACCGAGGAGGATAAGATCCAGATGGGGCGGATTGCAAATGCCATTTCTCCCATACTTAATGCGCAGTTGGAGCGAGACAGACTGAGGCGGGAACGTGAGAAGGCGGAAAAGGCCCTCAGAGACAGCTCCGTGAGGTTCGAAGCGCAGTACCAGGGCATTCCTGTACCTACTTTTACCTGGCAGCAGAAAGAGGGTGACTTCGTATTGGTAAACTACAACCGCGCAGCAATAGCCCTCACGGACGGGAAGGTCGCTGAATACGTGGGTAAACCCGCCAGCGAAATGTATCAGGACAGGCCGGACATATTGCGGGACCTTCACCTGTGCGCGACCCATAAACAGATTGTTCATAAGGAGACAGTCTCTGGGGGTGTTGGGTCCGGTCGAGATGTTGTGATGACTTTTGTCTTTGTTCCTTCGGATCTGGTTATGATCCATATGGAAGACATCACTGAACGTAAGCAAGCTGAGCAAGATCGCAAGACTTTACAGGATCGTCTCCACCGCGCCGAAAAGATGGAGGCACTTGGCACCTTGGCGGGTGGTGTTGCCCACGATCTCAATAACGTTTTGGGCATTGTCGTAGGGTACTCCGAACTGCTTCTAGACGCTTTGCATGAGTCCAGTTCGGCAAGATCTAAAGCCATGGAGATTCTGAAGGGAGGACAGAGAGCTGCCGCGATTGTTCAGGACCTCTTGACCTTGGCGAGGCGCGGGGTGCAGGGAAGGACCGTGGTCAATCTAAACAACATCGTCATGGAATGTCTGAAATCTCCGGAGTTCTCGAACATTCTTTCCTACCATCCCAACATTCAGATCAAGACCGATCTTGAACCGGACCTGTTGAATCTTTCCGGTTCTTCAGTTCACCTTCGGAAATCCTTCATCAACCTGGTGTCCAATGCTGCAGAAGCCATGCCCAACGGAGGCATCTTGACCGTAAGGACGGCCAACCGATACCTGGACAAACCCATTTCCGGGTATGATGAAGTGCGCGAGGGAGACTATGTTGTGCTGTCCTTATCAGATACGGGTGAAGGCATACCGGCGTGCGATTTGAAGCGTATCTTTGAGCCTTTCTATACGAAGAAAGTAATGGGTCGTAGTGGAACCGGCCTTGGGTTGGCTGTGGTTTGGGGTACAGTTAAGGATCACTTGGGATACATCAATGTGGAAAGTGAAGAAGGCAAAGGGACCATTTTCACTTTGTATTTTCCCGTGACGAGGGAAGAGTTGACCCCGGAACAGGTTTCCGTAGCTGTTGCCGAGTATATGGGAAAAGGTGAAACCATTTTGGTCATAGATGATGTTAAAGAGCAACGCGATCTTGCAACGGCGATGCTTACGAAGCTCAATTACGTCGCAACCAGCGTTTCCAGCGGTGAAGAAGCTTTGCAGTATTTGGAGAAGCAGACTGTTGATCTGATTGTGCTCGACATGATCATGGACCCTGGCATGGATGGTCTCGATACTTATGCAAGAATACTTGAGCGCTATCCTCATCAGAAGGCGATCATCGTCAGTGGTTTCTCGCAAACTGAAAGAGTGAGCAAGGCTCAAGCCCTGGGTGCAGGTGCCTATGTCAAGAAGCCCTATGTGTTGGAGAAATTGGGGTTGGCTGTAAGGAAAGGGCTTGACCGGGTGACATGATTTTCGTCCCATAAGAGAATGAACTGACACGTTCGCCAGCTGCCTTGTGTCGAGCGTAGCTCTGGTGGTGGAGGACCCAGAGGTGTTTGGTCGGTCAGTTGCGGCACTCCACACGGATCTTGGAATGAAGATTCTCGGAAGGTATTGTGGCATTGACGAGCCGCATATCCGGTGTCTTACCCCATTGCTTGCATGGGGACCCTGCCAGTAGTCTCCGAGGTTTCCAAAGCCCATCCGAAGAGCGTGGACCTCGCGACTTACCTCGTGTCCGGACCATCCCTCTCAAGGACAACCCTTCAGAGGTCGCCCGGCCAGAGCGTTCATTCACATCATCCGTTTCTTGGCTATCAGCTCTGCTGATCTTCTCTGTTGAGTTTACGCCACGGCTCGTCTCCAGCTGCATGCGCTGTGGCAGTGTGAATCGCGATCATGGAGATCTACGACAGAAGCTCAGTTAGGGCAAACACAGCCCCGCTCGCAAAAAAACCCATGATGAATGAAAGATAGGCCAGACGCACAAACCGGAACTTGCGTTGGGCAAGGTACACGCCCAACCCGTAGAGTTCCCGCACCTGGGCTTCATAGGCCTTGGAAGGGTCGGACAGGAGCTCCTCCATCGCGTCTTCATATTCCGGATAGCTGAGGCGGATAAAGTCTGCGAAAAAGAGCAAGTTGAAATTCGGACTGTCGATGCTCACTGGATCGCTTGATGTAGGCTTGAGCTTGAGCTTGGGCATTGCGGCATAAGCTGCCAACCCGATGGTTACGAGACAAAACCCGATGAGGGTTAAGGCGGCCATCTTAAAAGGCTCTTCTGTAACATATCGGGTTGTCAGTGTGATGAGGAGAGCGGGGACGGTCAACATCATGTTGGCCTTCATGTCTGCCGTCGTACTCAGCTGTACGTGGTGCCAGCGGGTCTGGCGCAGCAGCTGATCGAAATGTGCTCCGGGTTGCGGTATCCTCATGGTCTGGTCTCTCCTGTGGTTGTATGGTCCCGGCTTGGAAAGCTCTGCAAATACACTGTTGATTGTGGTGGCGCAATAGGGATGTAAGGCGAGTAAGGGCGAATCAAAGGATTCGTGGCACGAGAGCGAAGGTTCTCTTCTGTGCGCAGGATTGGGATCGCCGTCTCTCCTCGAAGCCGCGGAGGGGGTACTCCGAGATTGATAGCGACTTTGAGGAACGACACCCGACACTCCGTAGAACATCGAATCCACTCACTCGTGCCGGTGAGGCATTTCATTCCACCCTGAGGACCCAGTTTTGACCCCGAGGCGCCCCTGCTCCGGACATGCGGCTAAACGCTTGACGAAGAAGAAGGCGATGAGCACCGCGAGGAAAGGTGAGAGGTATACTGCGGCAACCAAGAACAGCATGATCTCGTTTTCAATGCTTTGGATCTTCTTCATGGGGAGGCTCAGCCTTATGATCTTTCCCTTCTCTGGGACGTACAGGGCGGCATAGAGCATGGTTTCGGTGTATGTGCCGCTATAGCGGATTTCCGTGGCAGATCCATGCCGGATGGCTTCTGAGACCTCGGGCCTCTCCATGCGATCCGCTCCCATGATGTGTCCTTCCAGTGAATCGCAAATGACCTTGCCATCGTCAGCGATCAAAGTGACCCTGACCGCCGTAGCCTTGCCGTAATCCTCACACCAGGCTTTATAATCTTCCACGGGCAAGCCGGCATTGGGCATGGCTCTGCCGAGGGTTCTGGCCAAAGTGAGCACGTCTTCCCTCAGGTGGGAATGAAGGCTCTGCTTGAGTTGGTGCTGAAGGACAAAACCGGCAAAGGTCATGGCCACGACAACCACGAAGGAGAACAGGATGTACATTTTCCATATACGGTTCATTTGTGCCACGGCTGTTCCTCGTTCATGGAACTCGATCCGGCGTCGAGTCGGAGTATTGATTAAAGGAAGAAGAATAATGGAAATAAGAGTTCAGCCACCCTGAGTTTTACGAAGAAATACGAGATCACGGCTGCGCTCAGTGGAGACGAGATCCAGCCGATGCCGATCTTTGAAAGCATGTCGAGGTTCACGGTCTGGACATTTCCAGCGAGTCCAATGCCCACAACCGCTCCGACGATGGACTGCGAAGATGACACAGGGACGCCCATCTGGGTGAACACGTGCAAGGTGAAAGACGCCGCGAGGACTGAAACCAGGGCGGAGAATGGGTCCAGGGGCACAATCCCCTTCCCGATGGTCATCATGACCCGCTTGCTGAAGGTCAGGACGCCGGAGGCGATACTCAAACCACCAATGATTGCAGCCCATTCCGGCGAGAGATCACCCGACCCCACATAAATCCCGGTCACATTGGCCACATTATTGGCGCCGAGAGAATAAGCCCCATAACAACCCGTCAGGAGCGTTCCCACCGAATAGATGCTGTTGCGGCGAGTGACGCTTCTCACTCGCTTCTCCAGCAGAATGCTTAAGAGATGATACAGGAGTACGCTTGAAAAGATGGCAAAAAATGGTGTGAAAAGCCAGCAGACGATGATCTTGTAGAGCTTTGTGAAATCGGCTGACCCGTAATAGAGCCCCGCACCAAGCACGGCCCCAACAACCGCCTGAGAAGCGGATGAGGGGAAGGCGAGAAATGTGAGGACCGTCATGATGATCCCCGCGGCCAGGGCGCAGGAAAAAGCGTCCAGGGACCCGAGACGGGAGAGGGTACCGACGGTTTCCATGCATTTTGGGCCTTCCAACGCTGCCCCGGCAAACACGAACACGGCGGTGAGGGCAATGGCGGACCCGTACCTCACGGTACCGGTGGCCACCCCCGTTCCAAAGACATTGCCAGTGTGATTGGCGCCGAGGCTCCAGCCCAGAAGGACACCGCTAAGAAGTTTCCACATGCATTACTTCCGTCAGCCCTGTTACACAAATTCATCGCAGCATGCGGGAGACTGGAATGGCCCGGCTCATAACCGCATTCCTTTCGTTCGGACAGATGGATTACAGTCTGAAGGGGAATCATTTCCCATGGAGTGCGACCTTGGGCCACTGCCCCGTCTTGCATCGACTACCCGGAAATGACGCCGATGATCTGGAGATGGTCACTGGCATCCTCGATGACATCGCTGATGCTTGTCAGACCGCCGATAAAATCCGAAAGCATCTTCCCGTCCCAGAAGCTCACCTCGATCCGCCTGGCGTCAGCGATGAGGCTGAACTTGAGGTCGTCGACCCTCTTTTCATAAATACGGATGGCCAGTAGCTTTTCTCTCAGGTCAGCACCTTGTTCCATTGTGTCGAAGCTAAGGAGGAGCATCTCGCTCATTCTGCAATTGAAGAACGCGATCCTCTCCACGTCATCCCTGAGAACCTCAGGAAGTTGGGAGCCAAGGTAGTAACTGACGGTGTCTTCGAGCAGGTCGAAGATGGTGTCAACGGTCTCCACAAACTTGCAAAGGTCTGGGCGGATATATGGCAGGAAAGCCCCTTCATAGAGACGGGCCACCACGTTTCGTCTCAGAGAATCGGCCTCTCGTTCCAGATCCGCGATCTGCCTCATAAGATTTCGATCCTGGTTGAGTAGCGCAGTCCTGAAGGTATTGCAGGCCTTGCAGAGGAGTTCAATGTGCCTCCGCATCTCCAGGATCACATCGCGCTCCTTCTTCCCGAGCCGAAGAATCCTCTCAAGAAGCATGTTTTCCTCGCGCACTGAGAATGAGTTCCGCGGCCATCACGTCGAGAAGGCTGAGCACGCCGAGCACTTCATTGTCCTCGCAAACAAAAAGCCGCGCGATATTTGCCTTCTGCATGATGCTTGCCGCCTCTTCAATGGACTTGTCCTTGGTAATGCAGACCACGGGTTTGGAGGCGACCGTGGCGACTTTCACCTGCTTTGGATTAATTCCCTTGGAGAGGACCTTAAAAACGACATCCCTGGCCGTGAGTACCCCATAGATGGCTTCGGCTCCCAGCTTGCCAGAGGTCCGGACCACCAGGTGACGAAGCCGGCGGTCAACCATGATTTCCACGGCATCATAAACAGATCGATCATCATCAATGTAATCCAATTTTGTGGTCATGAATTCATACACTTCCATGGTGTTCTCTCCCGCAGAATGATCCATGGCACAGTTGATTCGTCCACGAACCCCCCAGAGTGATGGGGTGGCGGTGAAGCACAAAAAAACCGCAATAAGGGACGGTTTCGGAAGAGATCAGAGCAGTTCCCGAGAAGTCCCGATCCCATTATGCAGCAGGACACTCAATGGCCAAAGAGGTTTTCAATGAAGGCACACGTTGGAACTGTGGAGCGAAGTCCAATCGCGTGTTTGGACAGTGCATGCCGGGAAAGATGCGGGGGGCAGCTTGGCAATCAGGGTGGGTCTGACAAGGTGCTTCTATTATGAAGAAACGTTCTGATCCAATGCACAAATCAAAGGATGGTGGAAATGCCGATGTATCATGGGTGAAGCGCACAATCCCCATGTTCACCATAACCTCATCGACGTTCATTGAAGATGGGCATCGCCGCATGTGTATGAGGTGGCGCTTGCAGGAGTTGCGCTCAAAAGGCTTGGCCCCGGTGCGACCGCCCCGGGGCCTTCCAATCAAACCTGCGTCCAAGTAAGCGGCACAATCATCCACATCGAAAACTCAATAGCAGCAGTGGCAAGAGGAGACTGAGGCGGATATGGCTCTTGGCAATTCCCTCGGCCAATCCTTCTCACCCAAGCGGGCGCGCGAAAACCCACAGACTGAGGGGTGATGAAGACCTCCATCGCTCAGGAATGAGGCCATTTCAGACGCTTTCATCCGCTAAGGGCAGATCTGCACTGGAGTTCCAATGGACACCACCGAAAAGAGTTCATCCATGGCTCCGTTGCGCACCGCGACACAACCCTCTGTCCAGTCCCTGCTTGCTCCACCTCCGTGGATGAAAATCGCTCCGCCGAGAACCGTGTTGCATGGAGGGAGAGACTTGTTCTCTACCGCCGTCACGATCTTCTCGTATTCCTCTTTGCTGATGTAGCCTGAATTGAAGGCGTGGTCGGCGTGCTTGCGGCTCGGATAGCTCAATCCCAGGGACTTGTAATACTTGCTGGCAGAATTCTTGGCACAGATGAAATACTCTCCCTCGGGAGTTCTGCCGTCTCCCTGCATGAACTTGTCGCCATTGGGGTGGGGTCCCAATCCGACCCGATAGTCTCTCACCAGCGTGTCACCGTCGATCAGGAGAAGACGGCGTTCATTCTTGTACACGTAGATTCTTGGAGCCTTGACGGCGGAAATAGGCATGTCCAAATTGACGTCCCGATAAGGAAGTTCGGGCTTGGGAGGCTCAGGCGGCGCGATATTCCATTTTGCGACATGCTTCGATTTCTTCGGTTTAGTGAAAAATGGAGACGATGCACATGAGGAGAGAAACACAAGGCAGACCAGGCAAAAGGCTGTAAGCAGAAAACCCTTCTTCAGGCCGGTCTCTTCCCCAACTGCCTGACATCTCATTCTTGCACCCATTCTTACTTCACTCCTTCCCTTCACTTGATCAAATACCCCTAATCCTTACAAGCAAAAATGCAGCACCGATGGTTGTTTTGCAAACCCATTTCCCGTCAGCTCTTCTTGACCACCCCCGATCTCTTCAATTCGGCGTCCAATTCCTTGATTGAATCCAGCACCAGGACAGACGTGCCCACGTCCGCCCATTTGAAAAGGTTCTCGGCAGGTGTGAGAGGTAGGTTGATGCATCCGTGGGAACAATAACCTCCAATGACATCACCTGCATGGATCCAGACCCTGCTGTATATGCGCAACGCAAAAGGCATCGGGGCAGGTTCACCATAAGCATTTGGATAGCTGCCCGACACATGGTCGATGTCCTTCTCCTCGACCCGGTAGAAACCTTTCCTGGTCCAACCCCATTCCTTGCCGATGCAGATCTGAGTATCATCGACCATTCGACCGTCCTGATACCAGGCGATGAACGGGATGTCCTTCACTATGAGGATGAATTTGGGAAACCTGCGCGCCGCATGAATTTGCCTTGGCAGAGGTGACCAATTTTTGTAGGCCTTGAAATCGTGGGGGACTTTCATGCGCTTCTTGGATTTAATGTCGTCGGGGATGTAATAACGAGCCCTGGAATTGAGGCGCCCCAGAATCTCATAACACATGACCGGGGTGAGGTCGGGATCTCGGTCACAAATCTTTTGAATGTCCCGCTCCGTGATCACTCTTTCGGACCACCTTCCTCCAGTCACACCCACTTGCCTCGGGTCCCGCGGCTGCGATTCCCTGACGTCCCTGTCGACCTGCTCAGGAGGAGGGAAGTCGATGACCTGTTGAAGATCCACGGGTGGTGAGGCGCATGCCGACAGCAACTGTATAGCGAGGAGGATGGGCAGCCACCTGCAATATGTTCGAAGTCTCAAATCGCTTTCCTTGTCTGGTTCAGAGAGCTCAGCCGGTCATGCATCTCATCATTTCATGCCGCGCCGATTTCCACTATTCCCACGTCTAGAAGAAAAAGTCTGTCCTCTTCGGGCTTGGCCCAAGTGGAGAAATCTTCTTAGATCAAGCCTGAGCTGGGGTGGCGGTTGATCAGAGCATATCGCCTATCAAAAAAAACCACAGAATTCAACCCTTAGTGCATGTCATCGCGGAAGATCGCTGCCGTTTGAGGCGTCACGACGGTATATGACCGATGTGAAGGGTCGTTAGTCGGATCCCAGCATTGGCCTCCGATAGGATGCAGGGCAAGGGAATCGCTAGAAAACCCCTTTTCTGAATCGTTGCCCTCTGTAACTGAATACAGCCCCCCCAGGGATGATTTCCTCGAGTTTGAGGCCGGATGCCACTTCATCCCCTTCGCGCATGAGTTTCCCGTTGATCCTGATCATGCGGTTTCCGGGCACCTCCGAATAGACGAGCATGGTAAAGCTCATGGATGGAATTTCGCGCTGGACTGTGGGTGATAGCTCTCGGAGTTCAGGAATCGTCTTTTCGGTTTTTCCGGCAGTCGTCGGGGGGGTCTCTTGAACATCTTGCAGAGAGGCCGTCCCTTTGGATGGCTTCACGGGGATCTGGGAGACATCCGCCGGCGGCACCTTGGTGTCATGGTTGCGAGTTGTTGCTCGAGGCGCAGGAACGGGTGCTCCTGGAAGTGTTGTGCGCGATACATCCTGGTTGCTTGAGATGCCGGACCCCGGAGCGATCCCGTTAGGCATGTCCACCAGGTTGCCGATGGCTCCTGTTGCGGCTTTCTCCATCTCCGACAGGATCCTGGTGCTGGAATCCTGTGAAGATTCCTTCGGAGCAATTGTCTGGCCGGGGCCGCGCTGGCTCCGTGTAGCGGCTTCAACGGTCCCGGCAGAAGAAGAGGGTTTGAGCGCCGGCTTCTTGGCAGTCTCGCCTCGTGCCTTGGCAATCCGCGATTCCGATAGGGCTTCAGGTGTTGGCACCCTGGGGACTCCAATGGAATGTTTGGGCGAACTCCCCTTGGTCTTTGGATCCTCTGCATTGGAAGAAGGCTGCATGCTCGCCGAAGTGGCGGGCTTTGGCGGTTGCTCGACAGGTTTGAGCTCGTGTGCTGTGTTAGCTCCAGCGCTGCTCTCGGCAGAAGGTTTGTCCGGGACTTGGGTTATCGGGTCCTCTTTTTGCCCCCCAGACATGGGATTGATCCACCACCACGCCAGGAACCCAATACCGAGGAGCAGGACCGCCGGCATCAAAAGAATCCATTTACCCCACGATCTCCTCGTGGGGCCTGGAGTGGTCTGGAAAGAGTGCATTCCAGGCGCGGTGCCTCTTTGTCGCTCCTGATCAGATTTCTTGAGTGCGTCGAGAATGTACGACATGCCTAACCGTCCTTCTTTCTTTTGAGGAGCGGGAGATCTGCGCTCGTTTCGCCCATGAGCGAAATGATGGTCTTTGGCCCGAGGATTCCATCGACCACGAGGCCTTTGTTACGCTGGAACTGTTTCACCTGTTCGAGGAGTTCCTCATCGAAGACTGGACTTCTTCCCGGAGGTGGATCCTTGCCGTGCAGGCGAGCAAGGCTGGAATGGACCCAACTGACAAAAGGGCTGCTATCTCCCCCCTTCACGGTGCGCTGGTAATCAGGAGGTGTTTTCCACAGGAGAGTGTATTCACCTTTCCATGCGGCCGCGAGTTCCTCCAGGGAAACAGTCAAAGATTCCGGTCCCCGGGAGAAGGTGGCCGTCTTTTCTTCCAGGCGGGTGAGAAGTGCATAGGTTGGATTGCCCAGAGAATCCCGGAACTTGAGGAGAGCGGGCAGATTGAGAGAGCGCAGTTCAGAGATATCCCCCTGGGTTGACAGACACTGGAGTTTGTAGGCTTCCGCCCTGGCGCAGGCGGAGGGATGGTCTTCAGGCTTGGTATCGATCCGCCACAATCGGAACAGATCCTGATAAGCGAGAGAAATGTCCCTGAACATGAAGTGAGTCTCAAGCCGCTTGATTGAACCGGGCCGAACACGCGAACCTTCTCCCCCGCTGTGTCCCGGCAATTCCTGGCGAAAAGTCTCTCCGGGGATAATCTCCTTTCGAGCTCCAGGAGCCGTGCCGCCGAGGATGTTGGACGGCGCCATTGCGGAATCGGGTGAAGGGTTGCCTTGCGTGAAGCCGGCTTGAGTGTCGTTGTTGGGGGTCATCCTTGATGTTGGAATCGGTTTGCGCTGGACAGTGGTGCCAGACTGCAACCCTGTGTCGCCTGAAGCGCCGATTTCAGGAGGTGATGCGCGGTTCTTCAGTTGGATCGTGGCAAAAAAGAAGCCGAAAGCAGCCAGAAGAAGAACACCTGCGGCAACCCATTGAACTCGCTCTGATAATGACTTTCTCCTCAAACCTGGATCACCGAGCACTTCACGGGATGCCATCTCGAGAGTCCTCATGTCCACCATGTCCTTTGCATGTGCATACGTACCCAGGAGAGCCCGGTCGCAAATGGTGTTGATGAGGCGTGGGATGCCGCCACTCAACTTATGGAGGCGCACAATGAGGTGATCCGGAAGCACCCGGGTCTTGGCGCCAGCAACGGCCAGCCGGTGTGTCACATACGCACCCACTTCCGCCCTGGAGAGGGGGCCCAAATGATATCGGGCGATGATGCGCTGAGACAGTTGGCGGAGTTTGGGTTCAGCCAGGGTATCCAGCAATTCGGGCTGGCCAATCAGGATGATTTGCAGGAGTTTCCGTTGATTGGTTTCCAAATTCGTGAGAAGGCGTATCTGTTCGAGAACGCCCCTGGAGAGGTTTTGAGCTTCGTCGATGATGAGCAGCGTAGTGCGGCCGTTTGCGTAGGCGTCAAGCAGGTGGGCGTTGATCAGGTCAACGTAGGCCTTGACAGTGTTGACGGTAGGGTCATGGCCGATGTGAAGTTCATCGCAAATGGTTGAAAGCAATTCCCTGGCAGTGAGTTTGGGATTGAAGATGAATGCCACGTCTGTGGTTTTGGGAAGCAACTGTAGCAGGCATCGGCATACTGTTGTTTTTCCAGTTCCTACCTCTCCTGTGAGGAGAACAAAGCCTCCTTCGCTCTGCACCCCATAAAGGAGATGCGCAAGGGCCTCCTTGTGCTTCTCACTCATGTAGAGGTAACGAGGGTCAGGAGCGATGGAAAAGGGATTTTCCTTGAAACCGAAGTGATCTCTGTACATACTCATCCAGCCTTGGTTGAGAGCAGTTTCGCCTTGGCGGGATTATATTGAAGGGCAGGTTGAGCGACAAGCGCAATTGTGGAATACTCAAGATTGATGACAAATGGCCTGGGAATGATCTCCCGGCAAGCCACATTTCAGGTTTTGCACGCAATGACCCCTAAGTTTTTCCTGATGTTTGGTATTGCAGAAGGGCCTGATTGACTGGGGGGCTATCGGACGCTGCTGCAGGAGTGAACCCGTGCCAGAGAGTTCGAGAGGAGAGAGTATTGAATGGATCCGGCTCTCCCGTGAGTTCGATGAGTTTGACACGTCGGCGGAGGATTGCCGATTGAGCTGCGGTCCCTTTGTGGATTCGCTCCTGAAACCGACACCTCCGTTCGTGGAGTGGTTCATTGAACGAAAGACCTGCAAGGGGATATCGAGAGCGGAGGCGGTCCGGGCTCTGTACTGCTTTTTGCTCGAGAAGCGCTATGCGGAGCGTTTGAACCTTCTGCATTTCGCTTTCAGCATCTTTGATGATGACTCCTGCCTCCCGCAAGAGATCCGCGACAGGACGCCCTTCCCGCATGAAGATGGATCACCGTCTTATCGCCATGTCAACAACGCCGTATTTGTCCTTCCCTCCGATGATCCGGCCTGCGTTGAATGAATGCGCCAGAAGCGTCCGACCATTCCAGTTCACGGATGACCTTGCGCGGGGGATGAGAGTGTCACGTTGGCTCTCTGGCCCCAAAGGACCCCGTTGCTGGTGACCATGACAACAATTCCTTCGGGATCCGATTCCCTGTAAACCTGGACCATCTCCTCCCGGACTCCGCTGATGCGCCAGCCGGGGGACCGAATGTCTACGAGGTCGTCCGGAACGGTGAAGTCTCTCCTGCCCTCGAAGAAAAGACTTGCTCGCTTGCTTGACGAGTCTTCCGACCAATCTGGAATAAGGTGCATCACCACGGGTTGTGAATTCTGCAAGAGCCAGGACACTCTCCTGAGCCGTCCCAAATGCTCGACACGCAGATGCCTTCCGCAATAGACGAGAAACAAGGCGACCAGGAAACAGGTTCCCACAACCATCCACCCGGTGAGGGAAATGGACGAATCAAAAGCCAGTGCCTCTCTGAGAGATCCCGTTGAAACTCCGAGTAGCAGGACGGCGAAAGCGAAAAAGGCAAGCCCTGCACCCATTAGCAAGGCTCCGGTGGCTTTGGCGAACGTGGCTTCTATCCTCAGGTCAGGGTGAATCCTGGTGGTTTCTCCCGACAGTGGCGTGGATTTCATGCTGATCTCCATGATGGAGCGATGGTTGTCCTCAGTCGTCATCGAAAGAGGCGTGACTTGGCATTGGCTTGGTGACAAGTGATCTCAGGCCGGGCCCATCGTGGACGCCTTGGGAGCCCATAACAGCACAAGAGGCTTAGGAGCGAAGTCAAGGAGACTGCAACAAAGACGGGAAACATTCCCTCTAGAACAGCTCCCTGAAAAGCCTCCCTGGTATTTGACGGGAGGAGTCCGAGGACTTCTGGCTGGAAAAAGCTTTCCACGCCCTTGAAAAGCTCTTGCGGAGAAGGACCCAGTGGAGCCCCCGAGTGCTCACGATGGTTCAATATGCTTAACCCTTGGCTCAGAAAAGCCGTGGCGAGACTCCCCGAAATCCCGATTCCCAGCGTACCTCCAAGGGTTCTCGCAAATTGTTGAGAGGAAGTGGCCACCCCTAGATCGGATGGAGGAAGGCAATTCTGGACAATGAGGAGAGTGCTCACAGACACGAATCCCATTCCCAGACCTGCGAGGGCAAAGACTGCAGAGCAAAGAGCGAGGTTCGTGGTGATGGAGAAACTGAGGGTCCACAGGGCAGCGATGACAAGGAGCCATGACCCGACCAGGCTAAAGAGCCTTTCCTTCCCAGCCTTGATGAATTGACCACACAGAAAGGCACCGGCAGACCAGGCGAGAGACAGGGGAACCATTGCCAGTCCAAGTTGGGCTGGCGTCTTGAGTAAGACTCCTTGGATGTACAGTGGGCCAAATGACGACAGGGAAAAAATCGCAAAACTGCTGAGGAATGCTGCCCCGTTGGAAAGACTGAACTGGGAGTTCGCGAAGAACTTGACGGAGAGAACCGGGTCCTGTGCCGCGGTTTCGACGCGATAGAACCCAATGCCCGAAATAAGGGACACGACGAGCAATCCGATGATCTGAGGGGACATCCAGGGATATTCGCGTCCGGCCAAAAGAAATGTGGTGAGAAAAGCGAGCACTCCTACTGTCAGTGTCAAAGCCCCGAGGAAGTCAACCGAGTCGGTTCCCTTCGGGGTGCGTGTGTCGGTGAGGAATAAGAAGATGCCCAACATGGCGACACATCCGAGCGGCACATTGATGTAGAAGATCCATCGCCAGTTGAAAAATGTGACCATGAAACCACCCAAGGCTGGACCCAGAAGGCTTGCGATTCCCCAAACCGAACTGATCCACCCCATCATTTTTCCCCGCTTTTCTGGGGGGGAAAGGCCCGAAATCACGATGTAGGCGAGGGCGAAGGTTCCCCCTGCTCCAATGCCTTGAACCGATCTAAAGAGAATGAGCTCAGCCATGCTGGTGGAGGCACCGCTGAGGAGGGAGCTCAGAACAAAGATGCCGATGGCGGCGAGATAGAGCTTCTTCGTACTGACGAGATCTGACAGTTTTCCGAAAATCGGCAAACTGACTGCTCGGGTAAGGAGATATGCTGAAAAGACCCAACTGTAAAGATGGAGTCCCCCGAGGTCGGACATGATGGTGGGCATGGCGGCCCCGACAATGAGGGCATCGAGTGCCCCCAGGAAAAGGCCAACGAGCACGGCACCGTGGATCAGGAACCTTGCCCTTGCGCTAATCGGCAATGCGGCGACTCCCGGTCCTGCAATCGCCGTATTGATCTCATGAGTGTGGCGAAGACGCCCGGACAAAGGCTCTTCCTTCAATGGTCCTGCTTGAGAAAATGGGCTACGGAAAGTAACTCGTCAATCTTAAGAGGAAAAGCTTCAAGAGCCAAGGGGTAATGAATGAACAGGGGTAATGAATGATTCTTGAGCGGGGGGAGCAAAAGACTGGGCGGAAGAAGCATTCGCAGTGGCGTGGACATTGTCCGGAAGGCAGTGAGCAGTGGAAAACCGAACCAGTGCCATGCCAGCATGTCTGATGCGCTTTTTGCGGATACCGGATACGAGCCTTCAAAGGTTTTGCGGAAGGTCCACGTTCACGCGTTATGGGGAGTTCCCGCTCAAACTGGCATAGCACGTGACCCTGTGCCCGTCGGCTTCGCGGCGACACAAAGGGTTATGCTTGCTCCTTGACTCTGCTCCATTCGATCATGAATGCAATTTCGTATCAACGGTCATGAGCGTGACCCCTTCGAGTATTCAGGAGACAAACGTCATGATTTTGACGTCAAAAAATCCGACAGAATGTCAAAATGCCGTCGTGTTGCTGCGCAAGACTGGTCGCGCATTCGGCCTAGCAGAGGACTTCCTGAGGGGAGTGGCGTGTTTCGGTTTCTGCGGTAAGGAATGCCGAGTTGGAGCCGTGTCAGGGGTGAAACTCGGCGGTGTCGCAAGGGAGCGCATCTCTTTTGGCACCCATCTGCAATAGCGAAACGGCGAAAATCCCGAAACAAATCCCCAAGAACATTCCCAGAAAGAACCAACCCAAAGCCATAACGTCCTCCATCACTGGGGTCAAAAGTTCCAAGTCATCTTTATGCAAGGATAATACCTTTTTGAAAAAGATGCAGCGGAACAGGATGGAATAATTTCTGTATCTCACATACAATTGGAGTTGTATCTCGGTTCAATAGGGCGAGATGATTGGAGAATGTCAGGGTGGTGATTTTCGTGATGACAGTTCAACCGGTTGCACTCCTTGCGGATTCATTTCACGGCTAAGAAACGAGTGGAACGTCTGTCGAGTGAAGAGAAATCATCGATAAAGGATGCAGGCAAAAACTGGAAAGGAGGGAATTCGGCACGGGGAAAACCTGGAAGGAGTGCTAGCGCAGCCCATAAAGGCGGTCCAAGGGAAAGCGCTTCAGAATCGGCAACCCATACTCCGTACCGTGGTGCCGGCGAAAAAGGATTCCAGAGAGGCAACCAGGACTGATGGGTGCACGGGAGTGGGGTTGATGTCGGGAGGTTCGTCTCTGAGCAACTTCGCATGCTGGAAGAGGCTTCAGGCCGAGCAGGATCAGCCCCGGCCCGAACTCTTCAGGGAGTTTCACGGCAGAGAAGCTGATGCGAAGTTGGAATCAAGCTAGTGTTCCATAGGACCTTGCGCGTCGCACTGGCCATGTCCCAATGGGGTTATGCCGCACCTGTGACTCCGCCCGGCATGTTTCTGAAAGCAGTTCTCATGCTGGCAGGCGACACCCGCGAACCATGAAATGGCTTTTTCCTATGTAACTCCGCATGAGAGCCCATTCAGGCAGGAAGGCTCACAGAGTATTTGAACGCCTCTTCCGACAATTCCAGTAGCGCCACCAGGTTTGGAGCGTAGTCCCTCCCACAGCCACGGCACACCACCTGCATGGTCCCCTCCAGGAACAGATCGGGACCAAAGGCAGTCTCGGTGTTCCCTCCGCAGACTGCGCACAAGTGATCCCCGCCAAAAATGTTGTTCTTGATGGTCACTTCCAGCATGGGAAACCTCCTTGGGGGGGGCTGCCCCCTACGATTTACCTTTCAGGTGAACGCCTCTTCGCGACTCACCCTAAACCAACTCGAAAGAAACCCCGAAACGCCTGAAGCCATGGCTCCTTGTGTTTCCTCAATAGTCATGGGGGAGATAGCAATCAACCTCAAGTAATCTCCAAATAGCAGGGCATAGCCTTAGCCAAACTATCAGGAAAAGGCACCATCAATAAGTAAAACTAAAAAATCAAGAAAAAGCACCATAGATATTAGCTAAAATGTAATTTTCGATACATTTATAAAAGAAGCAATTAGTGCTAAAAACAAAAATGTATATGCTTTTACTCGAGCTAATAAAAAGTTCCATTTTTTAAAATTATAGCAAATTGAATTGTCCTTGTAAATGTAAATATCAAAGAGGCATTGCAAAGCACGTCTTGGCTGATGAACTTGAGGGCTTGGTGCAATATGTTTTCGAAAAGGAGTGTGACGACGGGTGTGGCAAGGAGGCGGGTTGATTGTTGACTTCAGGCTCGATCAATGCGCTATGATGGATGGACCGTGATGATTGGGGTGTTGAGAGGCTTAAAGGGGACACACGTTCTTGCTGAGGGATCAAATCTGGACTGAGGGGACGACGCATGTGGGGATTGGAAGAGCTGAAGGCGCAAAAGGCAATAGTGGATGAAATCGACCTGGAGATGACACCGGAAAAGGCGGTGGAAACCTATCTCGAATGGGGGACTGGATGGTCCCGCAAAGATGACCGCGCCCGATTTGTGGGCCAGGAATCCTACTACTTTGTCATATATGCCTGGGAGACGCCCCCCCAGGTGACCCTCCTGAGGCACGACGCTCAGGGATCCGAGGAGATTGCCAAATTGGAAGCGCCGGAGGATCTTGTGCTCCAGTGTGTCGATGAAGGGGGCAAGAAACCGGGCGTTGGTGTCTACGCCCTGAATGAACCCCTGAAAAAATGGTTGAGGGACCTCCTCGGCATTTGACTGCATTCCCGTTTGCAGGGACTCCCAGATCCGCGGGTCAACAGAGAAAAGCGAAAGCCCGTGTGTCTGTGCACACGGGCTGTGCATCGACCTTTTCCCCCGCTTCGTAAGAAGAGGGGGGAAAAGGTCGAGGGGGATTGGAACATGGTCATGCGTCGATGATGGATTGAATGATCGTGGGATACTCCGTTTTTGCCGGGAGAAAGATGAGTTCCGGGTCCACGAACTCCCTCAGGACGAAGAGTTCCCTGTATGTGGGATGCGGGGTTTCGCCACTCAACCTGGAAACGTTCAAATCAAACCCGCAGTTGTCCTTGACTTGTTCCACTGTGACTCCGGGGTGATACGTGTCAAGGTAGATGATCCCGTCATCATCGAAACGGTAAACACCCATATTGGTCACCACGGCAGAGGGGCCGCTGTTGGCGAAGGGGGTTCCCTTCCAGACTTCCTTCTTGGGCTTCCACTCCCTGGTCTTGAAATCCCAGCACCACCACCCGGGGGTTGTGGTGTAGTCATTGCGGTCAACGAAGCGCCGCTTTTCCTGTAGGATGATGTAAGCCGTCCGCTTGGCCATGGTCCCAATGTCGGAGTTGCCACCGGACCCCGTGAAGCGGTGGGAGGGTTGGAAGTAATCACCGATGGAGGTGACATTAACCCCGCCGTACTTGTCGATGGCTGCCCCCCCGAGGAACCCGAGAGACACAAAGCCTTGTTGCAGATAGTAGCCGAATGTGTCCACCAGGCCGCCCAGTGTCGAGCTCATGTTGGCAGCCCGCTGATCGCATACGGACATGGGGACATGCATGGTCTTGCCGTCACAGATCCCTGACTCATAGATGAGGAGGGCGTGGGGCGCATTCAGCATGTTGGCCGTCATGATGCCGACCATGGGAAGCCCGGTTCCGGCGAAAACGATGTCGTCGTCCCTGACCTCGTGTGCAACGGCGATGGCCATGAGTTCGGGCAGGATGAATTCGCCGGGCTTTGCGGGTTCATCGGGAATTTTGTCGATGAGTTCCATCAATTGCTCAACAGATTTTGCCATATTTGCATCCCCTTTTTCTTGGTGATGGAAGGCGGTGTTCGCAGTGCATGCTTTTGAACCCCTGCCGCCTCCTGCGGACAACGGCGGACTGTTCGGGTGGCAATGCCTGATGCATGCCCCAGAATGCTCATCAATAGCCGCTTCTTGCCACGGACAGAGGCATCTTCATCCTCGGTGCGGGCTTCTTTCCCCTGAGAATCCTTGTGCTGTAGCCTGTGACGCTGTCCGCCTTCAAGTCAAGCAACCGTTTAGCTCCAAGCTTTGTGATCATGTCTTCCCAGGATTTGGGAGAGAAAACCCATTCATCAAGCCACTTCTTGAGTTCCTCCTCACTCCTCGATGCCGCATCCATGATCCGCATGAAAGGAGCGTCATAGTCGTAGTAAAAGGGCACGGAACTGGGATAGGCTCCCCAAGGCTGTTCGACGACACAGTCCACCACGAAGTATGGAATCTGGTTGGATTCGGGATTCTTTCTGAGTTCCGCCTCAGGAACGATCTCCTCGGCGATGATAACCACCTTGTCACACGCGAAGGCGATCTCCTTGTCGATGGTCCCTACACCGCGCCACCTGGCCGTTCCCTTGTCGCCCGCCTGAGCCACGTGGATGATGGCCAGCTCGGGCCTCGCAGCGGGGAGCAGCACCACATCCCCATCACCGAAAAAGGGTTCTTCCATTTGAATGAACTTTTTCTTGGAGATTCGAGGGTTCTTGCCATCCCTCAATCCTGCCTTTCCCAACGCATCATAGTCGGGGTTGTATAGGTCGGACCCCAGGGGAGCGTAATAGGGGATGAACGGGGACCCGATGGCACCCGCCAGAAACCTCAAGGCCATGGCCCCGTGGGAGTAGTCCTCCAGGATCATCTGGCCTCTCTTGTAGTTTCTTTCCAGGTTGACGTCCAGCTTGCCGGCCATTTCTCCCCAGCCCATCCAGTCCGTTTCCTGGATCTTGATTGCCTGCACTGC
>CAZURN010000004.1:0-47847 GCA_964623165.1 uncultured Syntrophobacteraceae bacterium | reverse complement strand
ACGTGTCCCTGTTCATTGCCATGCTGTTGAGTCTTCAGACGCCGGGCTGGTGCGGATCACTGAGGATCAACATGAACGACGGCCATTCACTCGAAGTCCCTTACTACTGGGAAGAGGGTGGCCAAGTGAAATTTGAGATAGGCGGCGGCGTCGTGGGGGTCCCCAAAGACCAGGTGGGGTCGGTGCAGGAAGTCCTAGCCTCCAGGGAGTTCGATGCCGAAGCGATGACAGCTCCCCCGGCCGACAAGGCACCCTCCGAACAGCAGCGGTTGCTGCGGGAGGTTGTTGCAACCAAGGGCGAGACAGGCTCTCAATACCAGAAGCTGTCTCCTGAAGAGGGTTCTCGCCTGCTGCGCCTTTCAAGTGCTCGCAGGACGGCATCCAGCCATGGGGAAGAACAGATCGTCGCGCCCAATTACCGAATAGAGGGCGATTACGCTGAACTGGCAAAAGCCGCTGGGAATGGGGTGATGCTGGTCTTGCAGAACGTTCTGAGCAGCAGGACTGACTTGCGCAACCAGAGTTTCACCTTGACCCTCTATGATGGAGAAGGGAAGATGCTCCTCAGGAAACCGTGCGAAGTGAAGCTCCTCGACGTCGACCAGAGGACCCTGCGGCAAATGGATATTCGTGGAGGTCTCTATTCGGTCATGGCAACCGTCAAACCCGATCCAAGCATCAAGCGCTACGAGATCACCTCCAGCAATCGATAGCCACACCAGAAATACCAATATCACACTGCAGAGACCGTCGGGAGTGGACTGGCCGTCTGATGACAGTCGGCCACTCTCGGTGCATTCCATGACGGGCGCCTCTCCCAGCACCCAGGGACTTTCATGGGGGGCATGCGGAGTTTCTACTACGTGGACTTGCGTTTGAGCACGGCCACAGTGGCGCCCCAACCACCATTTCCCCCATCTGCCTCCCGGCAATTCAGAACCAGCGGATGTTTCGCCAGGACTCGATGCACCCTGGCTCGCAGTATCCCCATGCCCTTTCCATGTATGATGCGGACCTCCCGAAATCCCTTTTTCCAGGCCTCCTCCAGGTAATCATTCAGGAGATCCCCCACGTCACCGGGCCGAAACGCATGGAGGTCCAGGGAGTCTTCAATGGGAATGAGAATGGGCTCCTCGTCCAAGGGAAAGTCCTCCATTTCGCGCCTCTCAAGTGGATATGGAAACCCGATTTCGTCCACCCCTCTTGCTCTTGTAGAGCAACTGGTCAGCTCTCCTCAAGATGGTTTCCGGAGTATCCTCCGCCCTGGAGAGGGTGGCGCCAATGGAGATGGTCACTCTGATGGTCGCTCCAGCTGAGAGAAGCCTGGACCGGGAAACGAGCAGGCGGAGCTTGTTGGCAACCTTGGCCAATTTCATGCGACTCATGTTGATGATGATGGCAATGAACTCCTCACCTCCCCATCGGCCGAGGTGGTCGGAAGATCGGACGCTGTGGGACATGGTGGACGCAACCATCTTCAGTACCAGGTCCCCTGCTTCGTGCCCATGGGTGTCGTTGACCCATTTGAAGTGATCGATGTCGATGAAAAGCATACCAAAAGGCACCTGGTAATGCTGAGTCTCAACGAGCGACGAAGCCAGCCTCATTTCAACGAACCTTCGGTTGCCGAGTCCCGTGAGAGGATCCAGCATGATGGCCTCCTCCAGTCGACGAACGCGCTGGGCCACAGCCATCATGGATGAATTGTCACTGAAGGTTTCCACTGCTCCGGTGATGATTCCCTGATTGTTGCGAAGCGGAGAGACACGGATGAGAACAGGCAGGCGATGGCCCTCTGCGTGCTGGAGGTAGACCCCCGCTTCTCTCACTTCTCCATCCACCATTGTCTTTGCCAGCGGGCATCCACGCGTGCAAAGACTTTTTCCATTCGCGTCGACGTGATTGAGCAGATTATCAGCACACCTCGTCCCGATGACCTGTGCTGCTTCATATCCCGTGATGCGCTCGGCTCCCCTATTCCAATAGGAGATCCGTCTCTCTCGATCCACCATGTACACACCATCGTGGAGGTTGTCGAGAATGCTCTTGTACGGAACTCTTTCGTGCATTGTCAGCCCCCTTGCTGTCCGCAGTACCTCTTTTGAAAGACTGACAGCATCACGTCATGTGGCATTCCAATCTCCATGGGTTTACGGGCAGTGCTCCAACGGCTATCGAGAACACTCGACTCTCGGACTCAGCTGTTTCAGTTCGCAATAGAGCTGGAGCAGCGCGATGGCTGCCGCATGCTTCTTCTGCTTTGGGCTCCCCCAGAGAGGGAACTTGTGCATCGCGCTTAGGATCCGCTCCAAATCATCATTGAAGAGCCATGACCGCTCGAATTCGCTGAAGGACCTCCCGGCCACTTCGTCATACGAAGGAAACCAGACTGGCACCCAGCCCTCCACACATTCATCTAAGCCCACCCAGACCTCCTCCGGGTTCACTCCTGAGGGAATGGTCTCCCAATCCAGGTTCGGCAGAGGGATACTCGGATCCAGGAATTCAGTGAGCAGGGGGTTGGGTTGTCTGGGCATTTTGGTAGTCCTTATCAGAGGGGTGATCAGGAGGGCAGTGGATGCATTGTCAGCGGCCCTGCCGGTCCCTTCTTCACCGATGGTTTCACAATCATTTGCGCACCTTCATGCGTTTCAGAATTCCCAACACCTTTGCGGGATAGTCCGTCATGATTCCATCGACGCCCATATCGAGCAGTCCATCGAGAACCTCCTGGATCTTCGCTTCACCACGTCCGTCAACGCCGGGAAACATCATGATGCCGGTGAGGAACACGTAGACCGCGCCGCCGTCGGAACGGACCCTGTGGATGAGGTCTCTGCTGCAGAGTCTGAAATAGGTCTCGAAGGCGTAAGGCATGGTTTGCGGTGATCGAGGGACCAGAAACAGGCGTCCAATGGCACGAAAAGCATGGCCTGTCAGGTTTCCGGGCATCAGGTGACAAAAGCTCATCTGTTCGTTGATAGAGAGGTTTGTCACATAAGGTCCCTCGCCACTCGAATCCATCCTGTTCCGTATCGCAGACAATATGCCATGATCCGCGCTGGCAAGGATGATGCGGCGCTTCCTGGATTCGGGGCGAAGCAAGGAAAAAAGCCTATCCAAAGCGTTCTCCCACCCCTTGGCTTTTCCCTGGCCAAAGCGCCTCGGCCCAGGTTTGGGGTCAATATTCAGGTGCAGGCTTCTCGAGACCCCGGCCTCTCTCAATTCCTCTTCCATCCGGTTGACCAACCCGAGGAAATCCTCAAGGGTCAGTAGCTCCCTTTCGGGTGACCGAAGCATTTCTGTCGGTCTGCATGGATGAGCCACCCAGACCCTTCCACGGAGATCCTCATGGTAGCGTGCTTCATGGATATTGCCGTGGGAGAGAAAGACTTTCCCATCGTGGACATTGCCAAGGCCCGGGCCATGCCAGACGACAATCTCCCTGTCTGCAGTCGTCTGAATGTCCAGTTCGAGCACATCCACACCCACAGTGAGGGCTGCATGCCGAAAGGCCTCCTCGGTGCTCTCAGGCATTTCACCCGCCCCACCCCTGTGAGCGAACACGACAGGGGTCTTCAGACCGAAAAATGGGTCTGTGCGCGTCATTGAACGCCTCCCCAAGACCCTCCAGACACACAAGGCTGTAAGGGTCCACGACGGGCTGGTCCCCTTAATCATTCAGCCGGTCCTGAGGAACTGGGAAGCCCGCCATTTGAGGAACCCAGAAGGGCCGGAGGCAAGCCCTAACCAAGCTTCTCTCGGTCGAGGCTCTCCCCCGGGCATCGTGGTCAGGCAGCGGCGGAGCCTCGCTCAAAGTGTCCGTCGCCACTGGAGGTTCATGGAAAATAGTCTTCACAATGATTATCCATCATTACGGGCTTGTATGGCCCGATTCAAGTGTGACCAGTCGAAAGGTGGTGTGAAAGATGGAAGAAAGTACACTTCACCGAATGGACTTCGCAACCCTCATGGACCTCGCCAGGTCGAAGCACATCAAGGTTGTGGAGGCTCGAGGTCTGGACACCAGAAGGGGTGTCCGCTTTCAGAAGGACGGGTCGGAATGGATCGCAGTGGATTCAGACCTCTCCGTAAGCGAGAAGATCAGGACCTTGGGCTTTCTATTGGGGAAAGAACCTGGAGAGGCGGCAAGAGATATGGGATTCAAAACCGACTTCGCCGGGAGCAACTCCATGACCCACGTTCTCACCCTGTGCTGCTGAGCTGATACAAGATGGATATGCCAGCTCAACTTGACCGGCCCGGGCACTCTTCCGCCCGGGCCAAAACCCTCACCCGTCGCCACAATGCCAAGGCTGGACCATGGTGCTTCGACAGATTTGGATTTCCGGCCTTGGACGGGCTGCACAAAGACAGGCCCCTTTGCACTCGCCCTCGAACCACAGCTGCACGGTAAAGGCATACAGTCCCTCGGGCAAGTGATTTCTCGCTTAGCCATGCATCTGACACCTCCTGGTTCAGCCAAGCGCCAACACGCTCTCTTCAAGTCCTGGAGATGCTTGGTCGCCCGCCGATTCCGCCTTGAAGCATTCCCCCACGACCATCACGCGCCATCCAGCAGGTTCCAAATCCTCGCTGGTGCGCTTGTCCTAATCAAGATTGCACCTGCTCTCAGCCTCCCACTATTCCCGGTTGGCCTTGAGTCGGCAAGAGGAAACAGCCAGACGCACCTTTGCGTTTTCTCACTTTTCTTTGTTTTTGTGCCCCGTCTGTTCCATAGGCACTGGCTTCTTATCATATTTCATCATTTTCCCATCCTGAAGCCCATCCAACCGGGAAGAAGAGAGAAGAAACGGTTCTCTGGGGCTCGCAAAGCTATTGATTGCCATCCCTGGAGGTCATCCCGGTTATCGGGCTGCTTATTAATGATTGACACATTAGAACGGTTGTTCTAAATATTCGAGCGAGCGTTTTAATTTCGGTTCAGCTATTTTTCCAGAGGAGAGTTCATGAAAAGCCATCCGGTTTGGGACGAAGGGACCAAGAAGCGGCTGATCGAGGCGGCGGGAGAGGTGTTTGCCCGTTACGGCTTCCGTGCTGCAACCATCAGGGAGATATGCAGACGCGCCAATGCCAGCGTCAGCGCCGTCAATTATCATTTTCACGACAAAGAAAGTCTCTATGAGGCTGTGTTCGATTATTCGCACCGTTGGGCAATGGAGAAGTACCCTCATGACTCGAGTCTGGAGCAGAATCCTACTCCGGAAGAACGCCTCAAAGCATTTATCCGGGCCTTTTTGTTGCGAGGTCTTGGCGACGGCTTCCCGACTTGGCACGCGAAGCTCCTGGCACAGGAGACCGCCAACCCGAGCGGCATCCTGTCAAAGCTGGCGGAAACGGTGGTCAGGCCCATGGACAAGTACCTGGAAGGGGTCATCAGGGAACTTCTGAGAGAAGAAGACCCTTCACACGAACCGGATGACCGCGCTATCCTTCTATGCAGGATGAATATAATCGGACAGTGTCTTTTTCAGATACATTTCAGACAGTTCACACCATCCCCCGCCCCGAAGCCTCTTGAGCCGCGACAAATTGTCGCCATTGCCGACCAGATATTCAGGTTCTCTCTGGGCGGTATTCGAGCGATTGCTGCCGAAGGACGACCCAGATGAGTACGCTCAATAAATCAGCATCTCGTCTCCTAATCGTCATCCTGACAGGAGCATATGCAGGATGCGCCTTGGTTGGGCCTGACTACAAGCGTCCGGAAGTGCCGGTGTATGAGTACTGGCACACCCGATTAAGTGACACTTCAGCTGCTTGGGAGCCGAATCGGATGAGCCTGGCACAGTGGTGGACCACTTTCAACGACGCGAAACTCACACGCTTGATCGAACGCGCGCTGGAAGGGAATCTCGATCTCAAGAGAGCACAGGCTCAAGTTCGCGAAGCACGCGCCCGCAGGGGAATTGCCGAATCCGGCTTCCTCCCGTCACTTAACGGCAGTGGTTCTGCCACCTGGACTCATTCGACCGGCAATGGGGTTGCCAATGCAACAAGCGACAGGAGTAGTGAACTCTATTCGGCAAACTTCGATGCATCATGGGAATTGGACATCTTCGGCGGTGTCCGGCGCTCTGTGGAAGCGGCACAAGGTGACCTCCAGGCAAGCGAAGAGAGTTTGCGCGGTGTTCTTGTCTCGCTGCTTTCAGAGGTTGCCCTGAACTATTTCGACGTCCGGACCTATCAGGATCGGCTCAGTGTGGCGGAAAGCAACCTGCAATCACAAACCGAGACGCATCAGTTGACCCAATGGCGCCATCAGGCCGGCTTAACCGATGAACTTGCGGTTCAGCAGGCCCGCTACAATCTTGAGAACACGCGTTCCCAGATACCGGTTTTGCGGACCGGCCTGGATGCCGCCATGAACCGCATAGCAGTGCTGCTCGGCGAGCAGCCTGGCGCGGTCCATGCTGAACTGGATCATGCGGAGCCGATCCCTGTGCCACCACTCCAGGTTGCAGTTGGTGTTCCTGCCGACCTTTTGCGCCGTCGGCCCGATGTGCGGCAAGCGGAACGGGAGCTGGCAGCGCAAACTGCAAGGATCGGTGTGGCGACAGCGGATCTCTACCCCAAGCTGACCCTCAGCGGCTCCATCGGTCTGGAAACCCTTTCTTTGAAGAATCTGCCTTCCGGGTCCTTGGCGTTTTCCGGGGGGCCATCCATTACGTGGGCAATCTTCAGAGGCGGGGCCATCCGCCAGAACATAGAGCTTCAGTCGGTATTGCAGGAGGAGGCTTTGGTCCGTTACGAGAGTGTCATTCTCCGTGCGCTGGAAGAGGTTGAAAACGGGCTCCGAGCTTATATCGAGACTCAAGAGCGCAGGAAGTCGCTTACCGATGCTACCCAGGCTGCTCAAATAGCGGCGGAACTGGCACAACAAAAATATCAGGCAGGACTGACTGATTTTGCGAGCGTCCTGGATGCCCAACGTTCCCTTCTGTCTCTTGAAGAGCAACTTGCTATAAGCAACGGGAATGTGTCAGCCAATCTGGTACGCGTCTATAAGGCCCTTGGTGGCGGATGGACATCACTTGCACACAATCCGGAAGCAGACAAGTTGTAGCTGGCTTTTCCATGGAGCAACACATGACGTTCAAGCCAAACAAGGAATCCGAAATGGCCAGGGCATTGAATTTGAGCAAATCGGTTGATAATCCCCGGCGAATTGGAAGACGGGTGATTGTGATTATAAGCGTGGCCGTGGCCTCATTGGGTCTCATTGTCTTCTTGAAATCTTCTCGTTCCTCTGGTGTCGTTCAGCACAAAACTCAGGAAGTACTACGTGGAGACCTGACTGTAATCGTAACTGCCACCGGGACTCTACAACCAACCAATGAGGTGGAAGTGAGCAGCGAGCTCTCCGGGATCATCAAGACAGTTGAAGTGGATTACAACAGCAAGGTGAAGCTCGGCCAACCCCTGGCAAGACTCGACACCTCCAAGCTCGAAGCCCAGGCAACTCAATCCAGGGCTGCACTGGAATCCTCAAGAGCAAAGGTCCTGCAGGCACAGGCCACCGTCAAGGAAACCCGAAACAAACTGGCTCAGTTGAAAAAAGTGAGAGAGCTGAGTGGCAACAAGGTGCCATCGCAAACCGAGATCGACGCAGCAGAAGCGGCACTTGACCGCGCATTGGCTGATGTCGCCAGCGCCAGAGCCGCTGTTTCCCAGGCTGAAGCCACCCTGGATGCCAATCTGACGGACCTGTCGAAGGCCGTCATAAGATCCCCCGTCAACGGAATTGTCCTAACTCGTAAAGTGGAGCCTGGTCAGACGGTGGCTGCCACTCTTGATCCGCCCGTGCTGTTCAAGCTGGCGGAGGATTTGACCAAAATGGAGCTTCACGTCGACGTGGACGAGGCCGATGTGGGGCACATCCAGGAAGGCCAGACGGCCACATTCAGTGTGGCGGCCTATCCGAACCGAATCTACGATGCACGAATTGTTCAGGCCCGCTTCGGGTCAACGACAACCTCGGGAGTGGTCACTTATGAAACCGTGCTGAAAGTTGACAACCTGGACCTTTCTTTGAGGCCGGGCATGACGGCAACAGCGGACATCGTCGTGAAAAGAGTCGAAAAAGCCTTGCTGGTGCCGAGTACCGCGCTTCGATTCACACCACAGGTCCAGCAAGAAAAGAAGCCTTCAAATGGATTGATAAGTGCGCTGTTGCCTCATCCACCCATGTCTAGAACTCAACAGGCCGAAGATGCCGCGAGCAAGAAACAGCAGCGAGTCTGGACACTGAGGGACGGGCGGCTTGTAGCCGTTCCTGTCACAGTCGGTTCGACAAACGGTGCCATGACCGAGATTCTGGCTGGCGAGGTTCAACCTGGAATGCAGGTGGTCGTTGATACCGTGAGTTCGGGGGAGTGAATATGGCCTTTGATATCAACAACCCCCTCATTGAACTCAAGGCACTTACCAAAGTGTACGGCACAGGCCAAGCCTCCATGCACGCACTGCGCGGCATCGATCTTCGTATCGATGAAGGCGAGTTCGTGGCGGTGATGGGGCCCAGCGGTTCGGGCAAGTCCACCTGCATGAACATTCTGGGTTGTCTGGACACGGCTACAGAGGGAGCGTACAGGTTCAAGGAGGTCGAAGTAAACAGACTGAGCCGCGCCCAAAGAACGCTTTTGCGCCGCTACTACATTGGCTTTGTTTTTCAGGGCTTTAATCTCTTAAACCGCACCTCGGCGCTGGAGAATGTGGAACTCCCCCTGATCTATCGCGGCGTTGCTGCCCGTGACCGGAGGGCGCGTGCTCTTGAAGCACTTGAAACAGTCGGTTTGAAAGGATGGGAAAACCACACTCCCGGAGAACTATCCGGAGGCCAGCAGCAAAGAGTTGCCATTGCAAGGGCAATTGTGACCAAGCCAGCGATTCTATTTGCTGATGAGCCCACGGGCAACCTGGACACGGCTCGAAGTCGTGAAATCATGGAACTGCTCACCGGCCTCAATGGCGAACAGCGAGTGACAATAGTCCTGGTCACGCACGAACCGGATATGGCGGCCTATGCCAAACGCATTGTCCACTTCAGGGATGGTTTGGTCGAATCGGATCAGCAGAACTTGGGGTAGAAGCATGTTTTGGAACACAGTTCTTCTGGCTTCACGCGAGATTCGGCGCAACGTGCTGCGCTCGGTCTTGACGATTCTTGGCATTGTCATCGGCGTTGCCGCCGTGATCACCATGGTGACAATCGGTGGAGGAGCCACCGTACAGGTTAGACAGCAGATTGCAAGTATGGGCAGCAATCTGTTGATGATCAGTCCCGGCAAGAGGCTGGGGCCGGGACAATCCACCGGAAATATTCCATTCAAGCGATCCGATGCCGAGGCCATTGCCAGGGACGTCGGTTCGTTGTCTGCTGTGGCGGCGATCTCGTCTCAATCCTGCAAAGCTGTCTTCGGAAACCAGAATTGGTCGACCCAGGTAACAGGCAGCGACAATCCTTATTTCACTGTTACGAACAGGACTATCAAGTCGGGAAGGCAATTCACAGAGAGCGAAGCGCGCAGTGGCGCAGCGGTTTGCATAATCGGGGAGACTGTGGTCAGGAAGCTCTTCGGCAGCCAGGATGCCATCGGAGAGAAGATTCGCTTGAATGGCAGCAGCAATTCGAGCACAATCCACACCAGCAGTTCGGGCAGCAGCGTGAGCAAGGACAGCAGCAGCACAACCAGTGGCAGCGGTACGACCAGCAGTAAAGTCTCCTGTGAGGTGATCGGAATATTGGAGGCCAAAGGACAAAGTACCATGGGCACCGATCAGGATGACATCGTTGTGATCCCGCTCAACACTTACCAAAGGCGCATCGCAGGGAATCAGGATGTCGGTTTCATCCAGGTATCGGTTGAGGACGGCGTGCCGACCGAAAAGGTTCAACAGGATATCTGGCGGCTGCTCAGGGTGCGCCGTCATCTCTCACCGAGCGACGACGATAATTTCAACGTTATGGATATGAAAGAGATTGTCAAAATGCTCACAGGGACTACTCAGCTGCTCACGGCTCTGCTGAGCGCGGTGGCGGCTGTAAGCCTCCTTGTCGGTGGGATCGGCATTATGAACATCATGCTGGTATCCGTAACCGAGCGCACCCGTGAGATCGGCATCCGTCTTGCCATTGGCGCCCTCGAAAAAGAAGTGCTCATGCAATTCCTTGTAGAGGCCGTAGTCCTCTCTTCTTTCGGGGGACTGATTGGTATTGTGCTGGCTCTTGCCGGGTCCGTCTGGCTGTCGGGAGTGCTGCGTGTGCCTTTCGTTTTCAACGCCGGTATTGTGGTCGTTGCGTTCTTATTCTCAGCAGCAGTCGGTGTCATATTTGGATATTTTCCAGCGCTAAAAGCTGCGCGCATGGACCCGATCGAAGCCTTGAGGCATGAGTGAATCGATCAGCCACGACGGAGAAGACTATGGTGACTTATCAACCATTCACGACAGCCTTTGCCTCCGGAACCACATCGAAGGATGGCGATCAATACCTTTTGAAGCCCCAGTGAACCGTTTTCTCTCCTATTTTTCCGATTGGATGGGCTCCAGGATTGGGAAATGAGGTAATAGGGTAAGAAGCTGGAGCCAACTGAACAGACAGGAAACCGAAACAAATTGAGAAAACGCTAACTTGTGTCCGTCTCTCGGATTTTGTGATGAATCGCGACCGGATGTTGCCGGTGGAAAACTTGCGCTCCCATGCACAGAGGCGGAATCTCAGGGGTGGACTTCACCGCCTGACCCGCCTTCGATGGTATCAGCCATCACAACGATTTTAGGATGATTTATTCAGGGAGTAGTTCCAACAATAACGGATGGTTATGCCTGATGGTCATCATGGCGTTGGATGAATCCGCCTGCCCCATTCTCTAAGACCGGAACCACCGGGAAGGTTTCCGGCATGAAATCCACACCGGGAAATCGGCCGAGTGCACCAGAAGTAGGCCAGTTCCAGGGAGCGCTTTCGCCAAGAGTAGCCGTTGCTTTCTCACCGCCTCTCATGCTGAAACTTGATACAAGTTTTTGATGTCGCGCAATGGTGGTGCACCGAACAAGCGGCTGTATTCGCGGCTGAACTGCGAAGGACTCTCGTAGCCGACCAGGAACGAGGCTGTCGCCGCATCCAGGCGCTCCGTGAGCATCAACTGCCTGGCTTCGTTCAGTCTCAGTCTCTTCTGGAACTGTAGCGGGCTCATGGCTGTCAACGACCGGAAGTGATGATGGAAGCTCGAGGTGCTCATCCCACTGTGAGCCGCCAGATCCTCAACACGGAGCGGCTCCTTGAAATTATCCTTCAGCCAGTCGATTGCCCGCGCTATTTGATGGCTGTGGCTCCCCGCCGTTACAATCTGTCGCAGGCGCTGTCCCTGATCGCCCACGAGCAGGCGGTAGAAGATCTCCCGCTGAGCAAGGGGGGCAAGGACCGGGATGTCATCCGGCTCATCGAGCAAATCGATCAACCGTAAGAACGCATGCAGAAGAGGCAACGGGACCTCGCTGACCGCCATTCCCCGACCTGCTTGCGGTTTGCGGGGTAATGGCCAGCTGCTGTCCACCATCAGCTGAGCGAGCGTTCGCAGGTCAAGCTCCAACGTCAATCCAAGGTAAGGCTTCTCACTGCTCGCCTCGATGATCTGCGCAACGACCGGCAGCCCCACCGATGTTATCAGGAAATGGTTCGCGTCATATCCATACACGTCCTCTCCGAGGAACACGCGCTTGGACCCCTGGGCAATCAGGCAAACACTTGGCGGGAGCATGTAGCTTGTGGGCTCGGCGGGCGTTTCCCAGCGGTGAAGAGTCAGCGACGGGATCGCGGTGGTCAGTCGATTATCTTCCCCGGTCCATCGGGCAATCCTTTCCGCCAGCTCTGCCTGCGCAATCCCAAGTCGGTCGGGCGTCTGCGTTGGAATTTCGTTCTGTGGATACATTGAAATCCTCCCATCCCTATTCTCAGTTTTTTCTGATCTTACCAGACCCACGCCTCTGCTGGAAACCCATTTATCTCAACCTCTGGAGGATCAGGCAAGAATTGAGCAGGATCGGTCTATCGATCACGGTCCCTCCACAATTATGATCTGGTCGTCAGATGGCTGAAGGGAAAGAGAAGCTTCAGGAAGAAACCACGGCTCAAGGAGAAGAACATGAATTTCGAATTCCAGAATCCAACGCGCCTCATCTTCGGCGCGGGAACGCTTGCTCGCCTGGGAGAGGTCGTGCGTGCACACGGAACGCGAGCCCTGTTGGTCACGGGCGGCGGCAGCGTCAAGAAAACCGGTGTGTTCGACCGCGCTTTGACCAGCCTTAAGGCCGCAGGCATGTCGGTGACTGAATGCTCCGGCGTTGAGCCCAACCCGAGAATCACCACCGTCAGGCGCGGCGCGCAGATCGCACGGGATGAACACTGCGAAGTGATCATCGCCCTGGGAGGCGGCAGCACCATGGACGCAGCCAAGGTCATGGCCGCCGCCTTTTACTATGAGGGCGATCCCTGGGACATGATCTATCACGGTCAGCCCGATCCGTATGTCCCGACCCGAGCACTGCCCATCGTCACCGTGCCGACCCTGGCGGCCACCGGTTCCGAGATGAACATGGGGGCGGTTATTTCAAACGAGGAGACCAGGGAGAAGTCGTTTGTTCAGGCCGAATGTCTCTATCCCAGGGTGGCGCTGGTGGACCCCGAGCTCACGGTGAGCGTGCCGAAGGATCAAACCGCCTATGGGGTGTGCGACCTGATCACCCATGTGACCGAAGCCCGCTTCAACGGCGTTGACGGCACCCCCATTCAGGATCGGTTCGCCGAGGGCGTCATCCTCACGGCCATGGAGTGGGGACCCAAAGCCGTTGCCGATGGAAAGGATCTGGACGCACGAACCCAGGTTCAATGGGCGTCCATTGTCGCCCTCAACGGCTGGGTGAACGCGGGGACCAACGGGGGCTACCCCGTGCACATGATCGAGCATACCCTGTCCGCCTATCATGACATCACTCACGGGGCGGGGCTGGCGGTGGTCAATCCTTCATGGATGCGCTTTGCCGCCGGACACAGGCCGGAAAAGTTCGTGCAGTTTGCCGAGCGCGTTTTCGGCCTCAAGGCCAAAGGTGCCAATGACCTGGATTGCGCCCTTCAGGGCATCGATCGTTTTGAGGACTTCCTCAAAAGCATAGGCTGTCCCACGCGCCTGTCCGAGCTGAACATCGACGGTACCCTGATCACCCGTTATGCCCGGGATACCCTACGTATTGTCCACGACGAGAACGGCAATCTGCCGGGCCGTCCAGCAATGGCCGAAGCGGATATTATCGCAGTGCTCAAGGCTGCTTTGTGATGAAACGTGGCTTTGCGACTGATAACGCCGGGGAGATTGATAACATCATGAACAGTCCACAAGACCACGTAAAGGAGAACTGAAAATGCAGAAATTAGAACAGATAGGCATCATTGCTATGATTGTGGGCATGATATCCATCATCAGTGTTCATGCTTTGGCTCAAGATATGTCCAAAGGAGCTGATAATTTCTACAACAGTAAGGAGGTAACCGTGCAAAAGGTTACTTTTAAAAATCAATACAACATGAAAGTCGTTGGGAATCTTTTCACCCCCAAAGGCTTGAATAAAGACGCCAAGAACCCCGCGATCATTGTCGGGCATCCCATGGGTGCGGTGAAGGAACAAAGTGCGAATCTGTATGCCACAAAAATGGCTGAACAGGGATTCGTTACATTGTCCTTGGATTTGTCTTTCTGGGGAGAGAGCGAGGGGCAGCCTCGCAACGCCGTCTCGCCGGATATCTATGCCGAGGATTTCAGTGCTGCGGTGGATTTCTTGGGCACCCAACCGTTTATCGACAGAGAGCGGATTGGTGTGATCGGGATCTGTGGCAGCGGCAGCTTTGCTATCAGTGCCGCCAAAATCGATCCGCGCATGAAAGCCATCGCGACCGTCAGCATGTACGACATGGGCGCCGCTAACCGTAATGCGCTCAGAAAATCTCTGACCTTGGAGCAGAGAAAGAAAATCCTCGCAGAGGCGGCCGAGCAACGTTATGTGGAGCTCAAAGGGGGCAAGACCCTGTACACCAGCGGGACAGTGCATGAGCTTAAGGAAGACACTCACCCCATCCAGCGAGAGTTTTTCGACTTCTACCGCACGCCGAGGGGTGAATACACGCCCGAAGGTTCGTCACCTGAGCTCACAACCCACCCGACGCTGACCAGCAACGTCAAGTTCATGAACTTCTATCCATTCAATGACATCGAGACGATTTCTCCTCGTCCTATGCTGTTCATCGCTGGTGAAAATGCGCATTCCATCGAGTTCAGCGAAGACGCCTACAAGCTGGCGGCCGAACCGAAGGAGCTCTATCTAGTTCGAGGCGCTGGCCACGTGGATCTGTACGACCGAGTGACTTTGATCCCCTTCGACAAGCTCACGTCCTTTTTCACCAAGTATCTGAAATAAGGGGACGCGAGAACGCGACGGCGCTCGTCGAGTCACGTGACGGATCACGGCGTACGCGAAGCAGCGTTTCTCCACCGACATGGTCTCGCTCAAGGCGTGACAAACAGAACAACGGAAAGGGGGATTTCATCATGAACAATCCATTGGACTTCAGCGGCAAAGTGGCACTCGTGACCGGCGCCGCCGCAGGTATGGGACTCGCTACGGCGCAGGCCTTTGCGGAAGCAGGCGCGGCCGTTGTCCTGGCGGACGTCAAAGAGGACGCAGTGCAGGCGAAAGCAGAGAAGCTCCTCGCCGTCGGTCACAAGGCACTCGCCCTCCGTTGCGATGTGAGCGACGACGCCCAAGTGGCCGCGATGGTGGATCGCACCGTCGCCGAATTCGGCCGACTTGACGCCGCGTTCAACAATGCCGGGGTCATGGCCCGGATCGCCCCAACCGCCGACAGCACCCGCGAGGACTGGGACCGCGTGATCGGGATCAACCTGCGGGGGGTATGGAGCTGCATGAAGCACGAACTGCGGCAGATGGAACGCCAGGGCAGCGGCGCGATCGTCAACAACGCCTCAGTGGGCGCGTTGACCGGCAACCCCGGCATCGCTTCCTACATCGTCTCCAAGCACGGGGTCGTCGGCCTGACCCGGACAGCCGCCCTCGAGTACATCCAACGCGGCATCCGCGTCAATGCGGTGAACCCCGGCCTGATTGACACCCAAATCGCCCGCGACGTCGTCGCCGGGGACGAGCAGGCGTACGCCGAATTGGCGAAGAACGTTCCCATTGGCCGCGCGGGCAGGCCCGAGGAAATTGCGTCTGTCGTGCTGTGGCTTTGCAGTACGGGGGCGAGCTACGTGGTCGGCCAGGCCCTCACCGTGGACGGCGGGATGACGGTGGTGTGATTCGCGGCTTCATCGGCATCCCGGGCCGGGCGAGCTATCATGGGATGCTCAGGCCGATGAAGAGTGCTGCACTTGATGGATGGAAGAGGTCACCGACGAGCAATACAACGGCCAGTAAGGGGGCGACCATGAATAAGAAGAACACAGCGTTCCCTGCGTTGATTATGGCTTTGATGTTTAGCTTTGTAGCTATATCGGAGGCGCAAACCATGCAGAATCGTCTCAACGCAAGACAGCGCGCCATCATCCCCATCGCCGCTTTCACCGCCAACGGAGATCTTGCCGAGTTGAAAACGGCTCTGAACGAGGGTCTTGATGCCGGGCTGACCGTGAATGAAATCAAGGAAGTTCTCGTTCAACTATATGCGTACGCGGGCTTTCCCCGGAGCCTGAACGGCATCAGCACGTTCATGACCGTTATGGGCGAGCGCGTGAAAAAAGGCATCCAGGACGAGACAGGCAAGGAGGCAAGCCCTATTCCGATCGACAAGAATAGCCTTGAATATGGCGCGGAAAACCAGACGAAGCTGGTCGGTCAGCCTGTGTCAGGACCGCTGTATGATTTTGTCCCGGCCATCGACCAGTTCTTGAAAGCCCACCTTTTCGGCGACATCTTCCAGCGTGACGTGCTGACCTGGCAAGACCGAGAACTGGCGACCGTGGCGGCTCTGGCCAATATCGAGGAGGTTAATGCCCAATTGCGGGGGCATATGGTTATCGCCATGCACAACGGCCTGACCCCGGAGCAGCTTCGGGAGCTCGTAAGCGTTCTGCGAGACAAGTGTGGCCCTAAAGTGGCGGAAAATGCCGGAGTCGTTCTCGACCTGGTTTTGAAACACTCCATGGAGAAAGATATGAGTCAGCAACACGATGATGCGGCCTACGGCGGGGTTTTTCCCCGAGGGAAGAAGAACGATGCGTATGCTCAATATTTTACCGGCACCAGCTACCTGAACATGCTGTCCACGGAAAGGATTTTCATAGGCAATGTGACCTTTGAGCCCGGCTGTCGCAATTTCTGGCATATCCACCATAAGGGCGGACAAATCCTTCTCGTGACTGGCGGACGCGGCTGGTACCAGGAATGGGGACAACCCGCCCGTCGACTGAGCGCCGGCGATGTGGTTAATATCCCCCCGGAAACCAAGCATTGGCACGGAGCAACAAAGGATAGTTGGTTCTCTCATGTGGCAGTGGAAGTCCCGGCAGACGGCGGTTCCACCGAGTGGGCTGAGCCCGTCTCCGACGAGGAATACCAGCGGTTGCCGTAATAACACTCTTGGCGAAAGCGCTCCCTGGAACTGGCCTACTTCTGGTGCACTCGGCCGATTTCCCGGTGTGGATTTCATGCCGGAAACCTTCCCGGTGGTTCCGGTCTTAGAGAATGGGGCAGGCGGATTCATCCAACGCCATGATGAAGAGTTCCCGCCCTGACCCCTCCCACGTGATCGCAAACCAAAGAATACACCGTGAACAAATCTGGTGTGCTTCCTGATCCACACCCAGCCTGATGCGTCCTTGGTGGTTTCAATCATGGAAGACGGGCCAGGCAAATCGCATGATCTTCCCGAGGCAAACCCCACGCCGTTCCGTCCGGCGATTGTTTCAAATCTGTCCCTGGAATACCTGAACGACACCCAAAGATTTTCGCTGTAGGTTCGAGGCATAAGGCCAGACCCAATGCGGCGTTTCGTCTGTCCAGGTCTGACGTCCAACGCTTGACTCCAACTGGACGCCCCGCTATATTGACATCATGATGATTAGAGCGAGGACATCAAGATGCGTACAACATTGACCATTGATGACGAAATCGCTGTGTCACTGAAGGACTTGGCACATCGGAGCGGCAAGTCGTTCAGGCAGGTGGTGAATGACGCATTACGAAAGGGGGTGCATGCACTCGAAAATCCCGAGGCTAGGCCTTACCGATTATCACCGACCTCACTGGGCCTCCTCCGCTCCAATATCAACTTGGATAAGGCATTGAATTTGGCCGATGAGCAGGAAGATGCAGCAATCGCCATGAAGCTGGAACTGCGCAAATGATTCTGGTGGATGTGAATCTGCTGCTCTATGCTGTGAATCAGGACCTGCCGCAACATGCCCGCTCACGCTCATGGCTCGAGACTGTGCTGTCTGGCAGTGAAAGTGTGGGGTTGCCGTGGGTGGTTATTCTTGCCTTCTTGCGCCTTACCACAAATGCGCGAATTTTCGAACGTCCACTTTCTGTTGAACAAGCCGTTGTCTATGTTGAGGAATGGCTGGCGCAGCCGGTGGCAACAACGGTTACACCAGGCAAGAGCCACTGGATGATCCTGCGCAGTCTGCTGCTCGACTCCGGAACGGGAGGAAATCTGACAACGGATGCCCACATTGCCGCTCTTGCCATCGAATACGGTCATACCGTTTACTCCACGGACAACGATTTCAAACGATTCAAAGGATTGCGCCACATAAACCCGTTGGCGGTGTAATATGTAGTGGCATCAGGTGGTGTGATTCCCGATCCACACCACCCGTCCCACATGGTTTCAGTCACAGGGGCACAGAGCAGGACTGCATCACCACAGGCAACAGGAGGGAGTGACAAGTGCTCACGATCATCTTGTTCGGTGTTTCATTCCTGTTCCTCGGAACGGGGTACCTTGTCTTTCGGAAGAGGTTCCAAGGACACATCGGAAGCCGCTGGACCCTTGGTTACTTCGTCTTGGCAGGCGTTGCCCTGGGTATCGCATCAAGGTCGTTCGTCATAATCAGCGCCGGCACAGTAGGTGTAGTGGACTTCTGGGGAACCATTTCACCCGTGCCGCTTACCGCAGGTGTCAACCTGATCAATCCCCTGGCAACGACTCGCATCTTTTCCATCAAGACCCACGAACTGAGGGAAGTCATGGACACTCCATCCAAGGAGGGGCTCATCACCCACTTGGAGGTCTCCGTCTGGCACAGGGCTATCCCCGAGAAAACTCCGGAAGTGTACAAGACTATCGGCATGGCCTACGAGGAAATCATACTCAAACCCCTCATCCGGAGCGTCCTGAGAACGGTCACTGCTGAATACGAGGCCAAGGCACTCTATACGGCCGGTCGCGAAGCGATTGTGGCCGAAATGGAGAAGTTGGCCGAACCCGTCGCAAGAGAAAAGGGTCTGCTCATTGAAAAAGTCCTCCTGAGATCGGTGAAGCTTCCACAGGTGGTGTCCCAGGCCATCGAGCGAAAGCTCGAGGCGGAGCAGCAGGCTGAACAGATGCGCTTTGTGCTTGATCGTGAGCGTCAGGAAGCGGAGAGGAAGAAGATCGAGGCCCAGGGAATCGCCGAGTTCCAGAAGGTGGTCACCGAAGGAATCACGGAAAGCTTGCTTGAATGGAAGGGCATCGAGGCCACGGAAAAGATCGCTCAAAGCCCCAACACCAAGATCGTCATCATCGGAAACCCGAAAAACGGCTTGCCCCTGATCCTGGAAGGACAGAAGGGGAATTAGCGCACATTGGCATGCGACGAAACAGGCCGTGTCAGCAATCTGCATCGCCGTGGAATGTGACGCCACCGTGAAGTTCCCGCCTGAATAGTAATGGTGCGGCCTTCCATGGGCGTGCCTATCATTCATGCTGGGTGCGCCCGGGCCTAAATTCCCTTCTTTTGTTGTTGAAGCAGGGGGAATGGTGGTGATCTTGCCTAGTCAGTCCAGGCGGTTTCGCCAGGGTGATGCAGGAGGTCAGTGGTCCGAATGTTCGATGAAAAGACATTCCAGACCCGGATTGTCTGTTTTCTCCCCGCGCTTCACAATGACTCCGCTGATCCTCGCATAGTTGTCCAAATCCGAACTCCAGATGTATGACCCCTCATACGCTGTGCCACCTTCCTCAAAGGAGACTCGCAGCACCCTTGCCCCGTCGACGCTGGATCGTGCCACCTCTGCATTGGCGATAGTCCTTCTTCCCTGAATGTCCCGCCGCATTCGGAGCCCGCCGTCTTCGCGGAAGATGGCGACCGATCCCGTGTAGGTTTCCAGACTGTTCACAGTCTTTCCCACGACCTTGTATCTGCCGACCAGAAATTCGGCATAGAACTCGTCGCTCGGGGCCTCCTCGACACCCTCCGCGTGGCACAGGCAAGCAGGAAGAACGAGGAAGACCGAGAGTACAAGGATTGACATTTTGAAGACATTTTCCATGGATGTGACTCCCAAGTGAGTGAAGGGAAGCAACCTCAAGGCTGAAGGAGGGAGAAGCCTGTTGCTGCGTCGGGCATGCGACGTGCTTCCGCATTCACTAACTCCCACAGTACGACCTCCATCACATGCCAGACCCTGACCCCGAGGCGTACGCAACCGGTGACCGTAGAATCCTTCCGGCCACCGGCGATGTGCATGTGCAAAACCGGCTCACCATCGGCATTGGGGAACAGGGTGCCAACGCCCGCGACTTCGTGGACGTCATCCAGGAGGTGTGCCATCGGTGTCACCGGAAGGGCACGGGCCTTTTCAGGTCCCACCACAAGCCGACTCCCCGCATCCGCGCCTCCAAGGACGATCAGGGCACCAGCTCGGATGGAATGGACCCGTGCGAATTCCTCGACGCACTCGTGGAGAATTTCCCCGTCCTCCAAGCGCAACACGAATACTCTTCCGGGGTTTGCTTGACTCGCCTTCATGCTTGCGTCCCCCTTCATGGCTGGTCGGGTGCGGGGTGGTCTGATCGCCATGGTCCTGTCAGTGAACCATTGATGCGCCAATGCGTTGTGTTATACTCCAACCTGCTCGGCATGATCCACGAATCTCCGACCATGGCCGCCCCGCGAATCCCTCGGCAGGCTTCGCGCCACGGAACTACTTTCAACCAGGGTTGTCCCAACAATAAGATGACCAAGTTCAACTTTCCCGTGCTCCTGTTGCTGTCCCTCGGACACATGGTTGTGGACGTCTACCAGGGGGCTCTCCCCGCGATACTTCCTTTCATCAAGGAAAGGCTGGATCTGTCCTACACCATAACCGGCGTGATCCTGATCGTGGCCAACGTCGCCTCCTCATTTGTGCAACCCCTTTTCGGTTATCTCTCAGACAAGAAGGAAAAGGCTTTTCTCCTGCCCCTGGGGGCTCTCCTAGCAGGAGCGGGATTTGCACTCCTGCCGTCAACCCAGAATTACTTCCTCATACTCGCCATGGTCGCCCTCAGCGGGCTCGGTGTCGCCGCCTATCATCCCGAGGGATTCAAGACGGCCCGGTTCTTCACGGGAGAGAAAATGGCGACGGGAATGTCAGTCTTCTCCGTGGGCGGAAACGCCGGCATGGCCCTTGGGCCCATCCTTGCCCTGTTCATCGTGAACTTTCACGGGTTCGAGTCCATCAGTTGGATGTTCCTGCTATCATTGTCGTTCACGGGACTCATCATCCTGTTTCGAAAAGCGGTCGCCATACCCGATCTGGGACGGGCAAGAGACTCCGAAAAGCGCCCACTCCATCTGCAGGGAGCTGCAAGAGCCCTCTCCATCATCATCTGTGTCATCATCATGCGAACCTGGACCCATGTGGGTATCATGTCCTATATTCCATTCTACTACATCAACTTCCTCAGGGGAGACCCGCTGGAAGCTGGAAAGCTGGTGAGCCTCTTTCTCCTGGGAGGTGCTTTCGGAACCCTGGCAGGGGCTCCACTGGCCGATCGCTGGGGTCACAGGTTCTGGCTGCGCTTCTCCATGATTGGAAGTGCCCTGCTTTTTCCCTTCATTTTCCTACTTGAAGGGGTCGCCCTCATGGTCTTGATGGCCGTCCTCGGCATGGTCCTCATCTCCACCTTCACCGTCACGGTGGTCATGGGACAAGACCTTCTGCCGGGGAATCTGGGTGTCGTGTCCGGCCTTCTCGTCGGCTTTGCGATTGGAGTGGGGGGCATTGGCGTAACACTGTTGGGAGTGATCGCCGATCATTATGGGGTCCCCTTCGCCTTGAAGTGCATCGGTGGCCTTCCCTTCCTGGGCTTTCTGTTCAGTCTTCTTCTCGAGTATCCCCTGCCCGCGCGATCCTGAGTACGGATGGTTTCCAACTCATGGCCAACCTTGCAAAGGGGTGTCGCACTGGAGCGACAGGGGATGGAAGATCCATCCAGTTGCACTTGATGTCTGACTTTTTCGAGGCCTCTTCTCAGGAGTTCCAGAACGGCCAGATCATTCAGCAGGTTTTCCCTGCGCCCCAACTCGAGCGATTCAACGTCAGATCGGATGGAGATTGTGACATGGTCAATTGTGCCACTCTCGTCACACCCCCCCTTCCAGTGAGGGCACTAGCACACTTCAGCCCAGCAAGACCAAGAAGGACTTGTATTGCCCTCTTTGAACGACATTGAGAACGAGAAACCCTTCGATTCTGATCGCACTCGGTCATGCGTTGCGGGATTGCTCTGACCGGTGGAGGTTGTTTGGATGGATTCAAGCTTCAGACTGCATGGCTTTCAAGAGGCCGGGCTTCAGCATGCCATATGCGAAGCGCATGAAGGGCGTGGGCACTTCAAGCTCTTGGCCCTTTTTCACAACAACGCCGACCATGCTCTCCAGTTCGTTCATCTTGCCTGCCTCCACGTCTCTCTGCATGGATGGTTTAATGGCAGGGGCACTGCTGTCGAGGAATTCCAAGGTCTTCCCGGCCACGTCCTCGTCGAGGACGACTCCTGCGGCGCGGGCAACGGCCACCACTTCCCCGATGGCGTCCTTCAAGACAGACCTGGCTTCGGGGACATCGCGATACTCGCCGAAGGTGACCCGTGTTAGGCTCCCCACCGCGCTCACCGAAGAAATGAAGACGAATTTCGTCCACAGCACTTTGGCGATGTTGTCAGTCACTTCCACCGTCGGCCCCGCATGATGAAGGGCGGCAGCTATATCCTCCAGGCGCTTGGTCCTTTGCCCGTCCAATTCTCCCAGGACGATACGCCGGAACTGGCTGTACTGTCCGATGACTCCGGGCGCTTCGACAGCGGCAGACAGCCATGTGACTCCACCGAGGATCCTCTCTCGTCCCACGACCGCTCCGATGCGTTCTGCCGCATCCACACCATTCTGAAATGACACGACGGTGGTGGATTCGTTCACCATCGGTTTGATCAACAGGGCTGCCTCGTCGGTGTGATATGTCTTGGTCGTGAAGAGTACGAGATCGACCGGACCGATTTCCGATGGTCGATCCGTGGCACGCACGGGCGAGACCACCAGATCGCCAAGGACGCTTTTCACCTGCAGGCCTGTTCTTCGAATTGCCTCCAGGTGAGTCCCCCTGGCGATGAACGCCACATCGTGCTGCCCCGTCAAGGCAAGCAATGCACCGTAATATCCCCCAACTCCGCCTGTTCCCATTATGGCGATCCGCATGGTTGTGCCTCTCCCTTCTGTGTTGAGTTCCCAGTGTGGCAATCCCAATGACGCTTCAGATTGAAGCACACCTTGAACACTCCTGCAAAGCTCAAATGGATTCCTTTTCAGTGAAGTCCCGGGACAAGAACCGAACTCTACTGGAATCGTTTTTAATCAGCCATTTCAAAAGATTATTCAAGCCGTCTCTCGTTGACGCCTCTGGTGAGACGTGCTATTCAGAAGACCCCAGACCGGATTGCTTTCCATCATGACCGGAAAATGTCTTCAAACGAATTGAGACCTTTGGGGCATCGCGGCTTTCTGCGTGTGGGCCAGGCCCCTGATGACCATGTGTCGGAACCAATCGAGGTCTACTGCAAAAGAGAAGACCCGTGACTTCCGAATCATGGTGGAGCGCTCACCTCTTGGGACACCAGCACGGGATCGGCCCACTCCCGGTCTCATGTTCTTCGCATCCACTCTCTCAGGCTGGCTGAGCGCGCCACCAAGCAGGCCTGACCTGTGGGCATCCTGGCGAGGCTTTGATGGCTCACGAACGCGACATTCGCCTCACACGCATCGAAGACATGATCCGTCGGCTGCTTCGCCGCCAGGCAGAGCCACACCTTGCCAAGGCCCTTGGGAAGTTGCATGCCGCCGAAGTGGCTCAGATCTTGTCGCACCTCCCGACCGAGGAACGGCAGGCTGCGTTCACCGCTGTCCGCAACGCAAAACACCGTGCATCAATCTTGGCCGAATGTGATCAACACGTGGGCCGTGAATTGCTGGAACCTTTATCCAACGAAGACATCGCCGCCTTCATCGAAGAGCTTGGCACCGACGATGCCCGCTACCTCCTGGAGATGCTCCCCGAGGAACGCCGCGATGAGGTGGTCGGCCTCATGGGTGCCAAGGAGACCGAGGTCCTTCAAGACATGATGGCCTACCCACCGGAGACGGCTGGCAGCATCATGACCGACTCCTATGTGGCGCTCTCGGAAGACAACACTGTTGAGGAGGCCATTGCACATGTCCGGAGAGCGACTGAGGAAGTGGAATATGTCTTCTACGTGTATGTTGTGGACGATGACCGGAACCTGAGGGGAGTCATCAGCCTGCGGCAACTCCTCCTTGCCAGGCCGACCCAGAAACTTGGCCAGGTCATGACCCCCAATGTCTGGCGCGTCAATGTCCTTGCCGATCAGGAGCATGTGGCTCAGCTCATCTCTCGCTACAACATCCTGGCCATACCAGTGGTCGATGAATCAGGTGCACTCGTGGGCATTGTCACAGTCGACGACGTCCTGGATGTGTTGAGGGATGAGGCAACAGAAGACATTCTTAAAATGGCTGGTACCCATTACACGGAGGAGGTCACATCCCTCTCTGCCTTCAGGCTTGCCTGGGTGCGTTTTCCCTGGCTCGCTGTCAGCTGGCTGGGAAGCATCGTCTCAGCATACTTCATCGGACAGTTCTCCAATGAACTCGCCAAGGTGATCGCCTTGGCCGCCTTCATTCCAGTGATCAACGGGACAGCTGGAAACGTCGGTGCCCAGGGAGTCGCCATCATGGTTCGAGGTCTAGCCACGGGCAAGGTGAATCCCAAGAGTTGGTTTCGCGTGGTCGGTCGGCAGGTGATGGTGGGCATCATCCTCGGAATCTGCTTCGGCAGCTTGCTCTATGGTCTGGCCAAGCTCCAGTACCCAAGCATTGCCCCCCTCGGCATCATTGTGGGACTTGCTATCAGCATCTCTATCATCATTTCCGCGACCCTATCCTCCCTCCTGCCCTTCGTACTGCACTTTCTGCGCCTGGACCCCGCCCTCATGACCGGGCCCTTCGTGACCACCTGCATGGACTTGGTCTCAGTCCTCGTCTATTTCAACATCGCCAGAATCTTCCTCACCATGGCCGGTTGACCCTGCAGTTCCATGCCCAGCTCTTGTTGCGCTCCTCGAACAGATGTTGAAAGCCTCGTTCACCCAGGGATGTTCTCACACCACCGAAATCCTTGATCAATAAACGAGTCTGGTGGTGCTGCCCTGCCTTGAGCTTCGTGCATCACCCTGACAATCCTTTCGTAATCCGGATCATCCCCACTCTACATTTGGACCATGGCCGTCGCCGATTGAAACTTAACACAGCCAAGCGGAGGCTCCTGACAAACCCCTGTCTTCTCCCTCTTTCGCAGGATGGCCTCTTGAGAATCAAGCACCGACAGTGGCAAGACCTCTTGGCCGTCAAACCACCCGGTTCCCATGCCGTCGATAAGATTACACGGGACCTGCAAGCATTTGCTCCCTTTGATCCTTATCTTATGCTTACATCAATAGAGCAACTTACGGTTGCCATGAAAGGAGCGGCCAATGAGCAGAATGCATCGAATAAGTATCGTTGCAACTGCCTTGCTCCTGCTGTGCTCATTTTACCCCACCCATACTCTTCTGGGGGCACAGGCAGCACCCATCGTACCCGACATCGTCCGGGAAGGTGATTTTGCACTGGCCCTCGTTGAAATATTGGATCTGGTCCCAGCTGCAAGTGAGGCAGATGCTGAGAGTTTGCTCACATCCTACGGCATTGTCCCTCCGAACGGATGGATTGCGGACTACCCTGTGACACCCGATGTTCTAAGAGACCTGGAGATGGACATCGCCAGCGCCGCCCATGCGGGGTTATTGCGCATCTCACGGGACGATGCCATGGCAAGGTTGGCGGAACTGACCACTGAACTAGGGTTGCCGTCGCCTGGTTCACCAAACACCAAACACGGAATGGTCCCATCGGGATCTGAGGAAGATGTCACCCCCGTGTCTTCCGATATTGAAGATTTCTATGCCCAAGAGGGTCCTCCCATCATCACATACATTCCCCCTCTCTATGACTACGGATATCTCTACGATTGGGTTCCTTACTCGTTTTACTGGTTCGGGCTCTCGTTTCCAGGATATTACATCCTCCACGACTTCCATGGCGTCAGAAAGGTTCTGATTCACAAACGACACGGGAAACACGCCATTCACGGTAAACACGGCGCTTATCGGGTCTACAGCTACAGGAGGGTGAGCAACCATGTCATCGACCCGGAAACTGGCAGACTCACTGTCGTCCAGCCCGGGTCCAGGATTGTCCGACAGGTTCCTGTGCATGGGATCAATTCATCTGACCGGAGCAGATTCACCAGCGAGGAAGCTCGAAGAGGCGCCCATTCCATCCTCCGACGTGGCTTGTTTCGAGAGTTGGGGATTGAAGGACAAAGGCGTGGTTCCACTGGGGAGGAACCCCGGTTTGAGTCTATGGACGGGTGGGGGGCAAGAGAGCAGCGTCCCTCGCGGCCGACCCCAGGAGCCGGATTCACGGATAACCGCAAGGATATGGATGGCCGTGACCTACCAAGCCCCAAACTGAGATCCTCCGTGCCCGGACCGCCCCTGGCCTCTCCGATGCAATCCGGGAAAGGTCTCTCAACTGGGGTTCAGGGGCGCGATGGCACCAAAGGCTTAGACAGGGCGTCCGGGTTCGGTTTTGGATCGGGGCGTGCTTCTCCTTCCCGGAGCGGGGCGCTATCGGGAGACAGCTTCCATGGCGGTTCCTCAGGGTCGCTGGGCGGTGCTTTTCCCTCGAGCACCGGTTCTTCCAGCAGGGCGGGGGTTTCCAGTGGGGGTCTTTCGGGGCGTGGCTTTTCTGGCGGGAGTGCGCACGGTGCCGGGGGCTTTTCGGGCGGGGGAGGCCACGCTGGCGGCGGCTTTTCGGGGGGAGGCTTCCGAGGACGCTGACGACACATTACAGATTTGGCCATTGGGGCCTAGGACCTTGACTGGTCGTTGCATGAGCCTCAAAATCAGCATCGATACGGGCGGTGCGACCGAGTGAGCAGGTGGTAACCAGCCTCCATGAGCTTTTCTGCAACCTCTTCCACGTGCTCCAGCCCCCGGGCTTCAAGTTCCAGTTCCACCCGGCTGAGCTGTATGGGGAGGTCCCTGCCGCCCCGGTCGTGGAATATGTGGAGCACATTGGCCTTTAGGGCGGCAATGAGAGAAAGAAGCCGGGAGAGCGCGCCGGGCATGTCCTCTATAGCGACGGAAAACCGCATGATGCGGTTGTTTCTGAAGAGTTCCCTCCGGATGATCCTCTCAACCAAGGGACTGTCCACATTGCCTCCGCTAATGACAAGGACGGTCTTACCCCCCTCCCTCACAGGGATGAGCCCTCCGAGCAATGCGGCGAGAGGAGCCGCTCCGGCGCCTTCGGCAAGAAGCTTTTTTCTTTCCAAGAGCATTACGACGGCGCTCGATATCAGGTCCTCTTCCACAAGCACCACGTCATCCACCGCTTCACGAATGATGGAGTAGTTCAGCTTTCCAACCTGCTTGACTGCAATCCCGTCCGCGATGGATTTCCTCGCCTCAACCCGCACGGGCCTCCCTTCCCGCATGGAAAGGTAGGCGGATGGACATGATTCACTCTGGACACCGATGACCCTGGTGCGCGGCCTGATGGTCTTGGCCACGCTCGCTATGCCGCTGATGAGCCCACCGCCGCCAATGGATGACACAATGACATCCACATCTTCCAGGTCCTGGAAGATCTCGAGCCCGATGGTCCCCTGCCCCGTGACAATGAAGGGGTCATCGAACGGATGAATGAATGTCCTGCCCTCGGCCGCCAACTCCTGCGCTCTTCCGATGCTTTCCTCCAGGCTCTGGCCGAGGATGAGCACCTCGCCGCCGTAGTTCCGGGTCGCCTCCTGCTTGGTGATGGAGGACCACTCGGGCATAACGATCACTGCGTGGGCCCCGGACCTCTTGGCGGCAAGAGCCACTCCCTGGGCGTGATTGCCAGCTGAGGCCGCAACCACTCCTTTCGGCCCCAGCTGGCCCATCAATGATTGGAGCTTGAAGGTAGCTCCACGCAACTTGAACGAGCCTGTCTCCTGCAGGTTTTCCAGTTTGAGGTAGACCTCGGATCCGCAGAGCTTGCTGAATGTCGGGGAATAGACGACGGGAGTTCTGATGATTTTCCCCCGCAGAACTTGCGCTGCATCCTCTACCGCACTCAGAGGTATCATCCCTTTGAGAGGCTCCTTCCTTTCAGAGTCGAGACCGGAAAGTCCTTCCTCGCTGAGTGACAACAGCACGTGCCCAAGGTGGTCGCTCAAATCGCAGCAGTTGCCAGACATTCATTCAATGAAGGAAGATCCCTTCTCCACAGACAGGGGGGATAGATCTAAGCAGAATTGGGATCTGACGGGGCTGGAAACCGCCATTTCGTCGTCCATGGTCCCGTATCTGAGGGATAGTATGATCCGGTTGGCTCGCTCCTCAACTTCGGGGATGACATCCACAAGAACCTTGAGCGACTTGAAGGCTTTTCTCAACTGCTCCTTGAACGTGATGGGCAACCGGGGATGCTCCAGGAATTCGAGGATTTCACCGAGCAGATCTGCCTTGTCCGGTGTGAAGTGCACATAGGCGAGGCGAACCCAGCGTTCCCGAACATCGGACGGCAGATGATGCAGCGCTTCGCTAAGAGAAGGGTCTGTGCCAAGGCTGAGGGCAACCATCAGGTCGTCCAGCAATCCGGTGACCTCTCCACGGTGCTTTTCCCAGGGACCCGAAACACCAAGCAGCCTCTCCCACTTCGGACGGATCCTGTTCTTGATCCACTGTTCCGCCTGAGTTGGGAGGATGGGAAGTCGGGCCAATTCACGTTGTTCGCGGAGAAGGCCCGCACAAACCCTCCGGATCTCTGTGCCCCCCGCGGTTTGAGGCTCCCAGGCTTCCAGCAGCTCGTTGAGACGATCGAGAATGGACGCCTTCCATTGCAGGTGAGGGAATGCCCTCCTGAGCTGGAGTTCCCATTCCTCCCGCAGGATGGCGATCTGGGCATTGATGGCGGAGGATACGAACCCAAACTTGATCAAGGCATTACGAAGTTCATGAGCCAGGATCTCGCAACTCTGAAGGCGTTGGCGCGTGAACTCCTTGTGCGAGTTGTAGAGGCTTTCGCGCAGGTAGAGTGTGAGAAGCTCGGTCCCAAGGCTTCGGGAGAGCTCCTTGATCAGTTTCGTGGAACGATCATCCCGACGCACTGTGAAAGGAAGGAAGTGGATTTTGATGACGGCGACGACAACATATTCGGAGTCCTGCCAGATGGGTTTCCCTCGCCAGTCCACAGGGTAATCGAGGGAATCGAGGCACTCGCCGTAGAGATCCCCCTTCTTCACAAGGACGGGCTCCATGTGGTAGCAGTCTTCAATTTCTCCAAGGAGCTGTTTGCGAACGCTGCGCACATCCTCGAAAGGGTTCTCAGCCGTCCAACTCACCTGTTTTTCCACGCACCAGCCCATCGCCTCCAACACGCGGTCCGGTTGGTCCCTGTACTGAGTCCAAACCTTGCCCGGAGTGTTGTAATCCGACACGGAGGGAAGATCCCATCTGAGCTCTCCGTCACCCTCCTTCCTCATTCCCGAAGTGACACGGACAGCACGCAATTCAGGCATGGGGCCGACCTTGTATATCGTCCCTTTAGTGGCCACATCCAGACAGGCAAGGATAGTCTTGATTACATTCTTGCAGGCCTTTTCGAGGAGCTCATCGATAATGTTCATACCACTTCCGTGAAAATCCATTCACGTGAAACCGCACGCAAGGAATCATCCAGAGCGTGAACGACTCCCGCTCGCCCGTCAAGGGGAGTGCGGCGCACTTCGAAGCGGGCTGTTTCAACCCGAGCCCCAATGATCACAAGCAAACACTGAATTCAGGAAGGATCACACCTGTGGACAGCCGCCGGGTTCCTCCGACTTCAAACGTTGCATTTTATTTGATGGACTGCCGATTATCAAGCTCTCCGTGTCGGATCGATTTGCTGCCCCCTTTTTCTCGGGACAGACCTATTTGCCCATGCGAGGCCTTCCAGGGTTGTCCAGTCTTGCCATGAACTGCTGAACAAGGCCAAGAATTCTCTCAGGATCGCCCGGGTCTTCAGGGACCCCTATCAGCACCACGTCAAGAATGAGGGCTGATGGTTTACAAATCCCTCTCAACCTGTTATCGGCAATGGGGTCTGATCCGTTGAATGCCTGTTGGAACCACGGGACTTTTCGACATCCCTCCGCCGAGTAGAGGAACCCGACAAGGATCTGCAGAGGGGCCTTGGGGTGGGGTGATGCAGCACCAAAGAAATGGCCAGAGCGTGCGGCCCTGGCCCACATGAATACTCCTGGAAGTAATGCGGAATGCTCTCTAGATCTTCTTGACGTTGATTGCCTGTGGTCCCTTCGGCCCGCGCTCCACCTCAAAACTCACGCGCTCGCCTTCGCTCAGGGAACGAAACCCATCCGCGACGATGGCCGTGTGATGAACGAATACGTCGCCTTGATCCTTGGTCTCGATGAAACCATAGCCCTTTTTGTCGTTGAACCACTTGACTCGCCCTTCCGGCATTTCCAATTCCTTTCCTTCTTGCTGTTCTTTAGTGCCTGCCGGTTGCGCTACTTTGAGAGCACCCTTTAAATCGTTCTGTACCAGTGCAGGACCGATTCGAAAAACGCCCCAAAATACCGAACCTACCACTCGTATCATAGCCTCGTAAACTAGCGCGAATCATATGGTATGTCAACGATATAGATGATTCCATTGGAAATCTTTGGGGACTTTTTTTCTGATCTCTCTCTTCCCTGTTAGGTTCTTCCCCGTGAAACGAAAGGGTTCGCTCCGCATCGATACTCAGAGCAGAGCGATGCCAGTGGAACAACTATGCGGGGACGAGGTTCCGTCCTCCCGGCCCCCCTGTTGACAAGAATATTTCACGACCTCCTGAACATCAACCATCCTTGCGCTTGAGCACGAAAACCTGCTTCACGGCCATCACACCGATCACTTCCGCAGCTTCGGCGAGTAGCCGTGGGTCTGATTCGAGGGATTCCCAGGATTCCAGCAGCTTGGATTCGCCAGACCTGGTAATGATGATGGGGACTGTCTTCTTTGAGGGCTTCTTACCATCAAAGACGACGTTCCCTGGATCCTCAGGCCTTACAAGCCTGCATTCCACGGCGAAGGATTCCGTCAGTTGAAAGAGGGTGGTCGCTGTATACTGGTCTTTAAGAAAAGGCTTGAGTTTGCCCTCGTCGAAATAAAAGATGGTTTGGGCAGCCTCTCCGGTTTCTTCTTCTACCGAGGGCGTTTCCACGGCAACTTCCGTTTCCTTTTGCCACAACGTGAGCTGGTCCTTAGGGGCGGCAGTTTCCTTTCGCTTCATGACAAAACGCTCCTTGTACTTGCCGGAACTCAGCAGCATTCTGAAAGCTTCGTCAAACCCTCCCGTTCCCTTTTCCAATGCATAGCAGTCGCGCCGGCACAGCAGACACCTGAACGTCGGGACGCGGCATTCTTCATTCTTGCACCATACGAAACAGGTCATCCAGGGGGGCCTTCCATTCCCAAAATCGCCCTGTGAAGATTCAGAAAACAGCACTGCAGAAGCTCTGAAAAGGGCAGGCATACATTACATGATTGAGAGGAAAAAACAACCCAGGCAGGTGGGGGTCTGAGAAAAGAAATCGGTCAGCCCAGGAAGGGCGATGTTCACATGGCAGGGTCTCATTGGCAGAGGTATTTCAAACGGCTCAGATGGTGACCATAACGGAGAGGGACTCTAAGGGGCACACCCGCAGAGGGCCCCCCGATACTTGCCTTCAGGGAATGACGCTCCTAACCCGACATCCGCCAGCGTGAGAAGAAAGGCCGAAGGCGCAGGCACACATTGAACTCATCGGTCCCAGGCATAAGGACCGTCCAGGCGGTTGGTGCTCGCTCGCAACTTATCTCGGATCTCGGTGGCCCACTTTCTCAGGTTCTGAGCCTCATCGCACCATCCACTCTTGTCCATGCAATTGGCCTGTTCTTGGATGTGATCAGCAAACTGCTTGAGGTCGAACGGCGTGGCATCCTTTCCGTTGCCGGTGTATCCTGAATTCCATTGCTCCATCGTCTTGACCCTCCGTGCAGCCACTTCTCAGCCGCCCGCCTGAATGACTTGAACTTCACCTCCATTGGCCTCTCGGCCCACCAACGCAAAGGAAACGAGATTTGAGGAACCAGCCCTGAGAAACCCTTCGAGACTTCCCTGAACTGTTAGTCACACTATACAACATCGATGATTTTCATCAACACTTTAGTGGCCCTCACGGTGGTGGTGGCATCCTGTTCCCGATGGGTGAACGTTTGATCGTTCCCCTATTCAGCATGCCTTTGAGAGGGTTTCTGTGGGGAGATTCAAAAGGCGCTTGATCGCAGGCGATATATCATTCAATATGATGCGATGGTGAAATTCGGCAGAAGATTGGATCAAACTCTACCAGTCTCTATCAGGATTCCGGAGGGCGTGACATATGTTTAGGATTACAGCATCCCACAAGGTTCTTCTCGCCGTGTCCCTCTCATTACTGGCATTGTCCTCGATGACCTCCTGCGCCTCCGTCCAAGGGGGGAAGGCAGACCCCAAACTTCTCGGGGAAACCGCTGACAAGTTCCTTTCAGCCATCCGGTGGGAAGAATACAAGGCCGCCTCTGAATTTCTTGCGCCTTCGCAGCGTGCTCAGTTCTGGGAGGACATGGACCTTTTCCAGCGGCGAGTGCGGGTCATGGACTTCAAAGTGAGGGATGTCATCACTCACGAAAAATCGCCATTTGGGCAAGTGGTCATACAATGCCGTTTCTACCAGACGAATGACCCTCAGTTGCTCACCAAGACGCTGCATCAGGAATGGCGCTTCCTGGAGAAAGGAAAGATGTGGCAGGTCACCAGGCATGACCTGGAAACCCTCATTCTGCACAATGCACCGCAATGATGCGTGTGGTTTCCTATCCCCCTTCTTTCATGCACACGCCTCTCCTCGCCCGACCACGCCAAGAGAGTTCCTGGGACGCTCATCAATGAGGGGATGGAAAATGTTTCGTTCCTCTACTCGGAGGTGAAGGGTCACCGGGGCCCGAACAGATCCCATGCAGAGAATTCCACTCTATAACGGGATATTGCACACATCCCACGCCACATTGATTTTTCTTTGCTGCTGGGTCACTTTCGCCTCGTATTTCGGCTCTTATATGCGTATGCCTGTTGTTCCACTCTACGCAAAGTTCCTGGGCGCGGACACGTTGCAGGTGGGGATGATCAACTCATCTTTTCTCCTGATGGCCGGGCTTCTTTCATTGCCTTTTGGGATTCTTTCGGACCTCGTCGGCCGAAAGATCCTGATCCTTTGCGGACTGCTCATTTCTTCCTGCACTTCATTCCTCCTTTACTTCAGCAGCAGTCCTTCCCAAATGGTGTTCATCTACCTCTTCTTCGGTGTGGGTCTCGCCGCTTTTGCTCCAACCATGATGTCTTTTGTCACCGAAGTCTCGCCTGCGTCACATCTGGGGCGCGCCTATGGATGGTACACCATGGCCCTGTACGGCGGCATGAGCCTTGGACCGGCCTGCGCCGGCTTTATCGCGGAATCCTTTGGGTACTTGGATGTCTTTCTGATCTCTGGAATTCTCGTCTTCCTCCTGTTTTGGTTTGTTTTCTTTCTCCTGCCGAGGGCGCGTCTTGTGGCACTGAGAAGACATCGGAGCCAGTTCACATGGAACAATGCCAGAGCTGCCCTAAAAAACCGGCCTCTGTTGGCGTGTTGGCTGGTGACTCTTGGGGGATGCTTCGGTCTTGGAATGTTTGTGACTTTCGGTCCCCTGCATGCCCAAGACCGTGGTATCGGTCTCGGGGAGATTGGTGTCGTGTTCGCCGCCCAGGCGGTCTCCAACGCTCTCTCCCGCATCCCTTTCGGGTATCTGAGCGACAAGGTGAACAATAGGGCGAGCCTCGTGGTCCCTGGACTGCTGGGGTATGCGCTTTCCATGGCTGGCTTTGGCCTGTCCGAGAGTCTCTTGCCGCTGCTGGTTTTCTCATGCTTGATGGGCATCAGCATGGGAGTCGCATTCACTGCGGTGGGTGCCCTCATTTCAGAGGTGACACCCGCTGAGTCCCGAGGTCTGGCCATGGGCGGCTACAACACGTGCGTGTACCTGGGAATGATGTTGAGCGCCTTGGCGATGGGAGCGGGCATACGCTCGACGGGCTTTCAAAAGGCGTTCGTCTTGACAGCCGCAATCAACCTGGTTGCAGCATTTCTCTTTTGGGCAGGTTTCAGACTTTTCGGGGAGAGAACTGAAAATGGGTGACAGAAGTGTTGGACCAGACCCCTTGAATTCGAGAAGAACATGCAATGTGTTGTGACACAGGATGGGGGAATGGCTATTATAGCGTTTGAATTTGTTCCAGTCGTATCCAGGGAATATAATGATCCGAAAAGACGGCCTGTTGCATTGCCTTGGTGGTTCCGAAATGTTCAATGGTCCAAAAACCAAATGAGGAGGCTTTCCCTTTGAGTCCGTTCTATAAAAACCTGGCCTTATGGTTGATCATCTGCCTAATGGTCATTCTCTTGTTCAATATGTTTCACCAACCCCAGCACTCGACCCAGGAGGTGACCTACAGTCATTTCATCTCGTCGGTCCAGAAGGGGGAAGTGACCTTGGTCACCATCCAGGGAGACCGCATCAGCGGAACCTACGCCAACAACAGGCCCTTTAGAACGTTCGTTCCCCGGGATGGGGATTTGATTCGTATCCTTAGAGACCACGCCGTTGAAATTCAGGTGAAGCCCGAGGAGGAAACCCCATGGTACATGAATATTCTCGTCAGCTGGTTTCCCATGCTTCTGCTCATCGGTGTTTGGATTTTTTTCATGCGCCAGATGCAGGTGGGCGGGGGAAAAGCCATGACGTTTGGCAAGAGTCGCGCTCGCCTTCTCAACGAGAGCTCCCGTAAGGTCATGTTCAACGACGTGGCGGGTGTTGATGAGGCCAAGGAGGAACTTCAGGAAATCGTGGAATTTCTTAAAGACCCGAAGAAGTTCACTCGCCTGGGAGGCCGAATCCCAAAGGGAGTCCTTCTGGTCGGCGCTCCCGGTACCGGCAAGACGCTGCTTGCAAGAGCCATCGCCGGGGAGGCCGGTGTCCCTTTTTTCACCATTAGTGGATCAGATTTTGTGGAGATGTTCGTGGGGGTAGGAGCGTCCAGGGTGCGTGACCTATTCATGCAGGGAAAGAAAAATGCCCCTTGCATTATCTTCATAGACGAAATCGACGCTGTGGGACGGCACCGTGGAGCTGGGCTCGGAGGTGGTCATGACGAACGTGAACAGACTCTCAACCAGCTGTTGGTGGAAATGGATGGATTTGAATCCAACGAGGGGGTGATACTCATTGCCGCAACCAACCGCCCGGATGTCCTGGACCCGGCGCTTCTGCGTCCGGGACGCTTCGACCGCCAGGTGGTTGTGCCCGTTCCTGACATCCGCGGTCGGCAGGGGATCCTGGAAGTCCACGTGAAGGACAAACCCCTGGCCCCGGATGTGGACACCAAGATTCTTGCCCGTGGGACTCCGGGATTCTCCGGCGCCGATCTCGAGAACCTTGTGAATGAGGCGGCGCTCCTCGCCGCCAGGAAGAATAAGGACCTCATCAACATGTCCGATTTCGAGGCGGCCAAGGACAAGGTCATGATGGGGCTTGAGCGCAAGAGCATGATCTTGAGCGAGGAGGAGAAGAGGACGACGGCCTTTCACGAGGCCGGTCACGCTCTGGTGGCCAGACTCTTGCCGGGTGCAGATCCCCTGCACAAGGTGACCATCATCCCCAGGGGACGCGCACTGGGTCTCACGCAGCAGCTTCCCCAGGACGACCGCCACAACTATTCCCGGGACTACCTGCTGGACCGCATCGCCATACTGATGGGAGGCCGGGTGGCCGAAGAGATTGTGTTCGAGCAGCAGACCACCGGCGCATCCAACGACATCGAGAGGGCCACACAGCTCGCCCGGCGGATGGTGTGCGAATGGGGGATGAGCGAGGCCCTGGGCCCTCTGAACTTTGGAAGAAGAGAAGACACGGTGTTCCTTGGCCGCGACATTGCCCAACCCAGGGACTACAGTGAAGAGACGGCCATACAGATAGATGCCGAGGTCCGTCGCATCGTTGAAGAGAATCATCAGCGGGCGAGGCGAATCCTTCTCGACCACAGGGACGTCCTCGACGCCATCGCCTCGGCGTTACTGGAAAGGGAAACCCTGGATCTCAAGGAGATGGACGAGATTATCGTGGGTGTGAAACCACATGTCCTCGACGGTCTGACTCTGCCGAACAAGACACCAGAGGAATCGGGAGATCGCAGCCCACCCGAGGAAGTTCTCGAGTCACCGTGTCAGGCAATGCTATCCGGTGCGGACGGAGAAAGACCCAAGAGGAGGAAATCAGGAGTCTTTACAGAAGAGTGAACCATGAGCATCGCACCCCGAAAGCGTTATTCCCTGAAGCTCCCGTCGGGGGCATTGGAGTTGGGGGAGCGAACCCTCGTGATGGGGATCCTCAACGTCACCCCTGATTCCTTTTCCGACGCAGGTAGATATTTCGATTTCCACATGGCTTCCCGGCAGGCCCTGGATCTCATTGTCGCCGGTGCGGACCTTTTGGACATAGGAGGCGAATCGACTCGTCCCCAGTCCGAGCCGGTCCCGACCCGTGTGGAACTGGAGAGGGTGATCCCAGTCATTGAAATCATCCGCAAGAGTAGTGACATTCCGATCTCCATTGACACCACCAAGGCGGAGGTGGCCGATGCAGCCATCACTGCCGGCGCCGACATCATCAATGATGTGAGTTCGATGCGTTTTGATCCCGACATGGGGGACGTGGCCGCCCGTGCCGGGGTCCCCGTGATCCTCATGCACATGCAGGGAACCCCCAGAACCATGCAGCAGAACCCGTCGTATGCGTCCCTGTTCTCCGAGATCATCGCGTTTCTCCAAGAACGCATTGAATACGCCATAAGCTGCGGGATAAGAAGGGAACAGATTGTTGTTGACCCGGGCATCGGTTTTGGTAAAACCGTTGCGCACAATCTCGCCATCATTCGTGACCTTGACCTCTTTCGAAGTCTGGACCGCCCGCTGCTCATGGGTGCCTCCCGAAAGCGGTTCATCGGGAGTGTCTTGGACAGGCCTGTTGAGGATCGGGAAGTGGGAACCGCCGTTGTCAATGCGCTCAGCATCGCCGCAGGCGCTCACATCATCAGGGTTCACGACGTGGAAACACACAGGCAGGTCGCTCTCATGGCCGATGCTTTGAGGGACCATGAGTTCGGAACAGCCTGAACTCGCGGAACAGGAACGCCTGCTCATCAGGCCGTGCTGGACAGAGCCAATGATCCGGGCCATTGCTGAGTGAGCCGACGCAAGGCTCATCGAAGAAGTGGTTCAGGCGAGGGCCTCGTCTACTGAAAAGTCCAGGGTCTGAACAAGGACGGATCCATGTTGCTTGCCGTAGACATCGGAAACACGAACACCGTGATGGGCCTGTTTGCAGGTGATCGCCTGGTCCAGGACTGGCGGGTACGCACCGAGGTGAACATGACCATCGATGAATTCGGCATCCTTGTTCGGAGCCTTTTTGCCGCTGGTGACCTTTCCGTCGAGCAGGTAAACCACGTGATCATCTCGTGCGTGGTCCCCCCGATGCTCAACACGGTCGAAAGGTTCTGCGCCAAGTACTTCAATGTGAGTCCCCTCGTCGTGGGACCTGGCATTCGCACAGGCATGCCCATCCTTTACGACAACCCTCGAGAGGTTGGAGCGGACAGGATCGTCAACGCCGTCGCCGCTTATGACAGCATCAAGCATGCTGCCATCGTCGTTGATTTCGGCACCGCCACTACCTTTGACTACATCTCGGAACATGGTGAGTACATGGGAGGCGTCATCACGCCAGGCATCATGATCTCCTGTGAAGCTTTATTCCATAAGGCCTCAAAGCTTCCAAGGGTCGAGATTTTCAGTCGGCCGTCCACCATACTTGCCAAGAACACCATCGGATCCATGAACGCCGGGATTGTGTTCGGCTATGCCGGTCTGGTGGAAGGCATCATTTCCAGGATGAAGAAGGAAGTGAAGACGGAGCCCAGAGTGGTCGCCACAGGGGGGCTTGCAAGTCTCATTGCAAGCGAATGCCCCGCCATCGAACACGTGGATGAGTATTTGACCCTTACGGGTTTGAAGCTCTTGTTCGAACGAAACAGGAAAGCGAACTGAGCCCCGCGGATTTCCCGGGTAAAAGTGCCCGCCTGGATGGCCAAACGGTCCTTTGAGATTCTCGGACAACCCACATGAAACCCTGTCCATTGCAGCCGGGCGATTCCATAGCTCTGGTGGCCCCATCGAGTCCCTTTGACCCTGAGGGGTTCGAAAGGGCTTCACTGGTGATGGAATCCCTTGGGTATCGGCTCGTAACCGGTGTGAACGCTTTCAAGAGGAACGGCTATCTCGCAGGGTCCGATCTCGAGCGGTGCGAAGACCTCATTCGAGCTATCAGGAATCCCTCCGTGGCCGCGTTGATCTGCATTCGTGGCGGCTTCGGCAGTAGCAGGCTCCTCGACTGGCTGCCCTTCTCCGCACTCAGAGGGCGTCCCAAAATCCTCCTTGGTTACAGTGACATCACCTTCCTCCACGCAGCCTTTTTTACACACCTCAACTGGGTGACGTTTCATGGGCCCAACCTCATTGAGGCTCCGACCATCTCGGCACAGGGGACTGAATCGGTATTCGAGATCCTGGAAGGCAAAAGGGCCTTGCACTGGAATCTCACATCCCACCAAATCCTCCGCCGCGGCAATGCCAGGGGGAGGATCGTAGGCGGCAACCTCACCTGTTTCGCTCACCTGATAGGGACTGCTCATTTTCCGGAGACTTCCGAAGCCATTCTCTTTCTCGAGGACCGGGGCGAAGCACTCTACCGCATCGATCGCACCTTGGTTCAGTTGAAACAAGCGGGGATTCTGGAGCGCATTTCAGGGCTGATCCTCGGCAGCTTCCTTGACTGCGGGCCCTATGAAACGCTCTGCGATCTTGTTCTGGAGCACACGCACCCCTTCACCTTCCCCATCGTCTGCGGCATGCCATTCGGACACGGAGCTTTCAACGAGATCCTTCCGCTGGGACTGCCCTTCTTGCTCGATGCCCATGAGGGGGTCCTGGAAGCCACCGAATCCCCTTTTGAAATGGTTTCCAGGAGAGAAAAACGAGATGGACCCAATGTTCGGTCCTCTGACGAGGCAAACATCGCATTCACCATTTCCGGTGCCGACGGGAAGACCACAGACCGCATAGAAAAGCTTTTCGATGAGGCGCTGAGGAATCGGGCATTCTCGGGTGCCTCTCTCCTGGTCGCCGACACTGACCAGATTCTCTGCCACGCGACATGGGGCACCTCGTGCCAGGGCGGGGCACCCATTGATTCAGAAACCCTGTTCGATCTTGCTTCACTGACGAAGCCACTGGCTGTCGTCCCCTTGGTGATGCTAGCCGTGTCCGAGAAGAACTTGGGGCTTGAAGATCCATTGCCGCGGTTCTTCCCATCCAGGCTCCTGGATGCCACGCACCGGGCCATCACCATTCGGCAGCTTCTCAACCATTGCTCCGGTTTACCCGCCTATGAACCCTTCTACCTGCGGCTTATCCTGGAGCCCCCTGAGGCCAGACAGGCATGGCTGCTCAAATCGGTGCTCCAATCGCCTCTCGTCTCGGAACCTGGCACCGCTTGTCTATACAGTGATCTTGGCTTCATGATTCTGGCCGGTGTACTTGAGGAGGTCTTTCAAAAGCCTTTGCAGGAATTGACTCAGGTTTTTTTCAAGCATGTGCTCGCCTTGCAGCAGTGTGGAGACATTTCCACCATGGACACAGATTTCCTCCGGGATTTCCCCGGGGGCTGGCCTTTCCATTCAACTAAAGGACCTGTCAAGCCCTGGATCGGCTACATTCCCATGCAGGTCACCACGGATCCCACGGCCATCCCGACCCGCACCCATGAATCCCACTATTCCTTCGTGACAACCGAACGTTGCCCCTGGCGCAGCAGACTCCTCTGTGGGGAGGTCCACGACGAAAATGCATACTGCCTGAACGGGGTTGCAGGGCATGCCGGACTTTTCGGATCGGCGCTGGGAGTCTACAGGGTAGCGGCCTTCCTGTGGGACATCTACCGGGGTCAACTGAGAAGCGGGAATTGGACACCTGATGTGCTAAAATGCTTTTGGTCGAGACAGGAGATGGTTCCGAGCGCCACCTGGGCCTTGGGCTATGATACCCCGAGTACCGGAAATTCCAGCGCAGGTTCGCGTTTCTCCAAACATAGCGTGGGGCATCTCGGTTTCACCGGCACCTCCCTGTGGATAGATCTTGACCGTGAACTGATGGTGATTCTCTTGACCAACCGGGTTCATCCCTCCCGGAAAAATGAAAAGATCAAGATTTTCCGCCCGTTACTCCATGACCTCGTGATGGAGACGTTCCGTGATTGATCGACACACACAGACAGTCTACTTGATGGGGATCGGCGGTATCGCCATGGGAACCTTGGCGGTCATGTTGAAGGAGATCGGATTCCTTGTGGCGGGGTCGGACCAGAACGTGTACCCTCCCATGAGCACCCATCTTCACTCCCTCGGCATTCCTGTCTCTCTCGGATACGATGATACAAATGTCCGCAAGGCCTCACCGGATCTCGTCATTATTGGAAACGTCATCAGAAAGGAGAATCCAGAGGCCAGGTACGTCCTCGCGAACGGGATTCCTTACCTTTCCATGCCCCAAGCCATCGAAAGATTCTTCCTTGAAGAGCGCCGCAGCATCGTGGCCTCAGGAACGCACGGAAAGAGCACCACCGCCGCCCTGCTCACCTGGGTCCTCAATGCATCGGGTTTGGACCCAAGCGCCTTTGTCGGTGCATTCATGAACAACTGGGAGCGCAGCTATCGCCTTGGGCTGGGACATTTCATGGTGCTGGAGGGAGACGAATACGACACTGCCTTTTTCGACAAGGTGCCGAAGTTCGTTCACTACCAACCCCACGTGGCAATCATGAGCAGTATCGAGTACGACCATGCAGACATTTATCCAGACTTCAAGTCCGTCCTGATGGCTTTCGAGAGACTGGTGGCACTCATTCCCGGAGATGGGAGCCTCATCGTCAATGCCGACGATCCCAACTGCATGGAACTCAGCCGCAAGTGCGCAGGAACGGTCATCACTTATGGGTCAGCGGATCATGCAGACTGGCGCCTGCGCGGAGTCGACTTCTTGCCCGGCAGGGTCTTGATCCGCATTCGCAATCCTATGACAACCAGGCAAGAGACGCTGGAGTCCCGGCTGCCTGGAGTTCACAATGTCATGAACATGCTCTCCGTGCGGGCCGTTGCGGCGTTGCTGGGCATTGACGTCAACTCGTTCCAGGACGCCCTTCTGTCTTTTCGCGGAGTCAAACGCCGGCAGGATGTGGTGGGTGAGTGCAGAGGCGTTCTGGTCATCGACGACTTTGCACATCATCCAACTGCAGTCCAGGAGACGATCCATGCCCTTCGCCTCTTTCATCCTGAACGGCGACTCATCGCCGCCTTCGAGCCTCGCAGCAACTCCAGTCGTCGCTCGGTTTTTCAGGAAGCCTACTCCAAGGCTTTCGACTTTGCAGACTGCATCTGTCTAAAGGCCCCTCAAAGCATGGAGGGTATCGGGCCCGAAGACCGGCTGGACTCGGAGCGGCTTGTCAGCGAAATCAAGAGGCGGAATTCTGAAGCCTATCACTTTGCCGAAACGGATGATTTGCTGGCATTCCTTGGGGATTATCACAAACCGGGGGACTTGGTGCTCTGCATGAGCAATGGAAGCTTTGACGGATTGCCCCACCGGTTGATGGACAAACTGCGCAATGGCATCTTCTGAGATGAGGCGAATGCTCTTACACAGTTGTTGCGGACCCTGTACCCTGTATCCCCTCACGGCTCTGAGGGAACAGGGATGGAATGTCCACGGCTTCTTTTACAACCCTCACATACAACCATATCAGGAATTTCAAAGGCGACTGGAGGCGTTGGAGTCCCTGGCGGCAAAGGAGGGACTTCACCTCATCGTCCGAGGCGACTATGACTTGGATGGCTTCTTTAGAAATGTCGCTTTCAGGGAGCAAGACCGTTGTCTCTACTGCTATTCGCTGAGAATCGAGACGACGGCCCGGTTGGCCGCCAAGAGCCGATTCGATGCGTTTTCAACCACGCTGTTATACAGCAAGCGCCAGAACCATGACCTCATCGCTTCCATCGGAAGAGCAGCCGCTCAAAGATTTCGCGTACGGTTCCACTACGAAGATTTCCGGGTGGGCTGGAAAGAAGGGCACGACCGAGCCAAGTCTATGAATCTTTATAGGCAGCAATACTGCGGATGCATCTACAGTGAAGCAGAACGTTTCGCTCATTCTGCGGGTGGACATGCGGCGAACCATTCAAGAGAATGAATGCATGCATCTCCATGGCAATTGAACCCATAGGCCGCAACGGGCAAGCTCCCGGCTGATGCGTGCCACTGCCAGGGAATTGATCAGATCACGTGTCGTGCCAGCCAGCATGAAAGCAGTCCACCGGAGAGCAGTACAGCGGACACCCTGGTCGAGGGCCTGAGGGCTTGTCATTCTCAGCACTTGGGGTTCACTCGGCCACCTCCTTCTTCTCCTCAACCATCCTGATGGCCTTCGTCGGGCACTCTTCCGCACATATCCCGCATCCCTTGCAATAATCGAAGTCAATCTCAACGGGTATGGATCGCTTCACAACTCCGTCGGGACAGTATAGCCAGCAGATGAAGCAGGAGGGACGTTGATTCTTCATGGGCGTGCATCTGGTCGGATCGATTTCCGGTCGAAAACTACGCCAATCTCCAGTTTTCCCGGCTTCACCCCTGCAGGCCTTGGAATGTGCGTAGGTGTACTTGTCCTTCTTGGGATAGTCCATATCATCTTCCTTCACCATGTTTCACTTTACGGCCGTGCAAGTGCTTTCAGGCACACTTGAGGCCACACTCCCTCAGGATGCTTGTGCCATCAAAGGCGAGGCGGGCACCCAGCACATTCCTTTCACCGGCATCTCCTTCAAAATGATTTCTGAGGGCCTTCTCTATGTTCTCCTGGCTAATGAGACCCGTTGCCCTGGCAAACCCGCCGAGAATCGTCGTGTTGAATAGAACCGACCCGGAGACCACCAAACCTGCCTCTCGCGCATATCCCGATGCATTCGTGACGGCCAGGTTCACTTCGCTCTGAAGTTCGAAAGCTTCCAAGGGCTTGGACGTATTGATGAGAACCAGCCCGTCAGGGCGAATCCCAGCCGTCACATTGACCACCTTAAGTAATGTATCGTCCAGAACCACTACCACGTCGGGAGTGTCCACGAGAGAGAAAGTTCTGATCGGCGCCCAGCCAAACCGATTCGTCGCGAGAATCGGGGCTCCCCTTCGTTCGGCCCCGAAAAAAGGAGCTGCGGTGACTCCCTTATATCCTTCATAGTATGCAGCCTCGGCAAGAATCATGGCAGCAGTGACAGCCCCCTGCCCTCCCCGACCGTGCCACCTCACTTCGATGCATTTCCTTTTCATGTTCACAAGACCCTTTCCAAACAAGATCAATGCAAGCAACTCGCCCCATCACATGAGCCCAGCCGATAACGACACGGTCACAAGGGGGTCGGCCTCACAATCGCAGCCAGCTGAGGAAAGTGGCAATCCACCGTCAAGGCTCATGTTTAATAGCGTTTTGCCATTCATCAGTCAACAGGGATAGTCTTTCCACTTGCCCTTCTGCATGTCTTCCTATATTCGATGCGTGCAACGTATCCCAGCGACAGCCAGAGGAGTAACACTGAAATGGAATCGGCCCGACCAATCCTTTCGGAATTCACGTGCGAAAATGGACTACATGGGTTCATCCGCGATCAGTCCCGCCCCATTCCTGGCGATAGATGGCAAATCGAAGTGCGTCTCGAGGTTTCCGTTCCCGTTCGGGAGGAATACTTCAGCGGATGTTCAATTCCCCAGGAGGCCTATCGGGATTTCGTCGCCAAGTTCGGCCACGCCGTAAGATTTGAACAAGCGAGGGTGAGGAACTTTATAAGCAGCGCAATGAAGGAGGAGCTGATCCAAATCATGACTCACGAACTCGCCGAATCCGTTGTGGCATATGTCGGAAGGCCTGACTTTCCCCGGAAGTTTATCATGACCAAATACCGCGACTGGAAGGAGAAGGAGCAATGGATCAGCGCGCATGAAAGACTGGTGCGCCAGACAGGGGAAATGGAAAGGGAGCGCTGAACGGCGTGCGGTTCAGCGCTCCCCAATTGGTTTACGGAAAACGATCACCCTTGACCTCTGTGGGCTCATGGGCGTATCGAAATTGGTGACCCAATGTGTGCGAGTTGAAAAAGCTCTTCGAGATCACTATCGTACAGCGCAATGCAACCGTCAGTCCAATCCTTGTGAGCCCCACCACCATGGATTGCGATCCGCCCCCCAATAGGATTGTCAATGGGAGGCTTCATCTTCTTCTCCAGAGCACTCTGTATCTCCTTGAACTGGGCCGCAGTCAGAAGACCTGAGAAGTACGCACGCTCCGCGTGTTTCTTGTCGGGATAGTTGATTCTCAGAGTCTTGTTAAATCTTCCCATACCCTCCTTGGAGGCGATGCTGAAATCCCCCTCCGGAGTCCGACCATCCCCTGCTCTTTCCTTGTCCCCCTGAGGCTGAAATCCAAGCGCAACCGGATAATCCCTCACAAGCACGTTGCCCTGAATCACGTAAAGACGCCTCTTCTCCTTATAGACAAAGATTTCAGGATGCTTGATATCGGACACCGGGGTGAGATAGTCCACCTCAAGTTTGGCTCTTTCTTGAGACGGTTCAAGAGATTGCCTGCCCTCAACAGGTTGGGCCCGCTTTTCGGAATGGGACTCGACTTTGGAGCTTGGCTTCTGCGTGGAGCATCCCACCATGACCATCAGGGCCACATAAACCACGCAGGCAAACCGAAACCGCTTCATCAGTTCAACATTTCCCATCCCCACCCTCATCCCGTGAGTCACGAAAGCGAACCTGGAACGACCGACTTTGGGCACTCTATTCCACATCGAACCGTATTGCAAGACCCTTTGGCAAGAGCACTGAACATCGTTAAGAGCATCAGCCTCTTGCCGGTGGAGCAGAGGCCTCCACAATCTTCGGGCTGATGAATATCAACAGCTCGGTCCTTTGGGTTCTCTCGTTGTCGATCCTGAACAACCGGCCCAAAATGGGCACTTTCCAGAGTCCCGGGGTCGCGGTGGTCCCTTCCTGGTCGTTGCGTCTGAGGACTCCGCCAATGACCACGATATTCCCATCATCCACCAAGAGTTCTGTGTTAATCTTCCGTGAGTCAATCCCCGGCACCAGACTCTGTCCTACCTGGTATTGCTGGACCGACGGCTCATCCTGCTTGGCCATGATTTCCAGTCGGATCTTGCGGTCAGGTGTGATGTGTGGTGTCACCTGGAGCTCCAGGACAGCATCCTTGAATTCGGTGGAGGCCACATTGAGATCGCTCAATTTCAGGTAGGGTATCTGCTGACCTTGATTGATAGTGGCCTTGACATGATTCAAGGTCAGAACCTTGGGCGCAGCCAAAACGTTCGCCTTGGAAACCGTTTCTTGAGCAGCAAGTTGCAGGTCAACATTCATAAGCGTATTGTTGATGACCTCGGCAATGGAAAAGCTGAACGGAATCTGGGCGGGAATGTTCACCGCGAAGTCCCTGGAGAAGGTGTCGAGCCCGGCCTTGGCAGCGCCCGACCGTCCCTGAACTGACCAGTTGATGCCGAGGGTCTGGGTGGCATCGGAGGTCATGGTGACGATTCTCGCCTCGATCAATACCTGAGGTGTCGGCCTGTCAAGTCTCGCCAGCAGCCTTCGCGCGTTTTCCACTCGAGATGGATAATCGGAATAAATGATCAGGCTACTGCGATCATCCACGGCCAGCTTGCCCTTCTCGCTCTTATTCTCACTGATTTTCGCTGCGATATCGGCTGGCTGAGCGTAGTTCACGGAAAAGTATACCGTGCTGATTTCGCCAGTGTCTTTGGCAATCTCCAACAGTTCCTGTCTGGCCTTGATCTCGTCAGCCGTTTGTGTCCACTCCTGCTTGAGCTTGTTCTGCTTCGCAATGCGGATGACATTGCCCACTTGCTCCTTCCCGAGGTCATTCATGGAAAGGACCATGTCCAAAACCTGATCCCAGGGAACCCGCTCCACCTTAAGGGTCACCTTCCCTGTGACGTCGGGTTCGATGACAAGATTGGTCCCCGTCAGGTCGGCTATCAGGCGCAGCACATTCCGAAGATCGGCATCGAGAAGGTCCAGGCTGATGGGTTTCCCGACATACTGCTTCCCGGCAATACCGGCAGCACTCGGAGGTGTGTCAACCATAGGAGGTCCATGCGCTCCAGAGGCTTGCGACTGGGAAGCCTGAGTTTGCCGGGCAGCTTTTGCCCTTTTCTTTTTGACCGGAGTGGTTTGGTGGTAGGGACCGGATCCGAGAGCATCGGGTGTTTCACTGTATGCCGCATACTGCGTGCCCAGCTTGCCCGAAGCACTCCTGGAGAACTGGAGGGTGAGAACCAATGCATTGCCAACCGGGTTCAGAACATAACGATCCAAAGGAGAGTACATGGTTCCGATGATCTGCAATCCACCCGAAGCTTTCGCCTCCCCGTAGGTCAGCTTGACCTTCTCGGAAGACGGAGGCAGCGGGGGCAGATTCACAGGGTTCCTGAAGTCTCGCAATTCAAGAACGAATCGATCCTCGCCAAGCCGACGGAAATCATAGTCGTGAAAAGGACCGGATCCCGCCACGACAACTTCCGTCTCATCCCCCTTGTCCTGTGTTTGAACCCCGACAAGACCTTCGCTTCTTACTGGCGCTTTGGGCGCCTCGACCGTCTGTCCTTCGCCCTGTTTTTCAGCAGTTGTGCCCTTTCCAACCATTCCCGGAGCCGCACAGCTCCAGAAGGTGAAAGAGGCAAGCCCCAACAACAGTAAGCCCCATAAAATCCCTGTACGTGTACGCATGATGCCCCCTCATCCTAAACTCTTTCCTCCGTTTCAAGTTTGACTCGTTCCCCTATCACAACAAGACAAACCAACCCTATGAAAGCGCTACTTCTTTTTCCCAGCTTCAGCCGGCTGGGGCGGCTTGTCGAGAAACCGGTAGGTGACAATGGTGCATCCCACCTGAAGGCGTGGGCTATTCTTCTGCCGCGTCAAGCTGAGGTTCTCGACCTTGAGGATCCTGTCCAGCTTGCTCACCTGATCGAAGAAGACGCCAAGCTCATGGTACGTCCCTATCAGATCGAGGCGAACAGGAATCGCGGCATAAAATTCCCGAGGCTGCTCAGGCTGCGGTTGAAAAAGAATGTTTTCAAGACCCACTTGGGTGCCCAACTTGGAAACACTCTCCAACAAGCCTGGAAGCTCCTTCTGATCAGGAAGAAGACTCAGGAGACGCTGAAACTCGGCCTCGGCCTCGGCAATTTCCTTTTGCAGCACCTCAACCTTTGCGACGGCCTGCTTGAGCGTGACAAGCTTCTTCTCCTGCTCGGCGACGCTTGATGCCAGTCTCTGTGCGCGCTGCATTTGATCCTTGTATAAGAGGAAGTAGAAACCCGCCCCCAGGACCAGGATGGTCACCGCGAAAAGCATGATTTTCTGGGGGGTCGCCAGGGCAGTAAACTTGTCCTGCAATGCCGTGAGTTGAGCTGATTCTTTCATGCCGATTCTTTCATCATGATGGCTGTGTCTTTATCAGTTTTGCGACTTCGGAAAAGGGATAGAATTTATAAGTGACCTGAAATTCTCTCAGCTTCTTGTTACTCATGGTCGTCTGACGGGAGTGGGTGAGATTCACGCTCCCTTTCTGTATGTAGGGAGATGACTCCAGATTCCGCATGAACTCCACAATGGCCTCGTTGCTCAATGCAACTCCATCCAGAGAGATGGAGTTTCCGGATTGGGAGAGTCGTTCAAACCACAACTTCTCGGGGGGGATTTGAACACTCAGGAGTGCCATGATGCGCACGATGGCATCCCGGTCTTTCTGCAGGTCGAAAATGACGTTCC
>CAZURN010000003.1:0-58977 GCA_964623165.1 uncultured Syntrophobacteraceae bacterium | reverse complement strand
CGTTGGAAGCGTTTCTCAAGGATCTCAAGTTCAAGATCAAGCACCACGACCGTTTTGAAAAGGCAGCAATCGTATCCGACAAGGATTGGTTGAGAAAGATCGTGAATGTGGAGGACAAAGTGCTCAATGGAATTGAGATGAAATCATTCACCCTTTCAGAAGAGCAGGATGCCATGGCGTGGATAACAGCCTGACAGACTGCCGCAGGGTTTGGCATTGATGCCGGAAGCCTTCCTCCAGGAAGCCTGGGATCAATGGAGATCTCAGGCTTCCTGGCGTCCTGGGGGGAAGCATGCATGTCCTCACAGCACTCCAATGTCACGACGGGACTGTCCCACACGCATTTGTCGGCTCAACCTGTCTCGGGCGACCTCCCAGGCAGAAGGGTCGACACGCCGGCGGCGCTGACGGTGACGTCCGCCATTGCGTCCTGGACCGCATCAAAAGGGAATGCTCCTTCATAACGAATTGAAGACAGGCATTTCAGGATCTTGCCAGCAGCCATGATGACATGCGGGGGCATCCGCTCGGCGAATTGCCAAGACGTGACAATCGAACAGTGATCTGTATCTTAACCCTACAACGCCATTTAAACATTGACTAGTGAGATAGACGCACTATTCTGCTCCCCAAACCTTCACAGGAGGAGTAGATCATGTTGCCACAATGTCGATGTCTGGATGAGCCGTACCCGGTTCCGAAATTCTCGGTTGCAGAACAAGACGTACAATCATTCGCCCCTCAACTACGAGAGTTTCTAAGCGAATTCGACGCATGTTTTTCAAGGAGCGAACCTCGCGAGAACCTCCACCGGTACATGGTCGGCCAATTCAGTCAAGTTGAGAGGAAGTCGATTGAACCCATTGCGCTGCAGGTTGAGGGAGCTGACGTGCGCTCCATGCAGCGGTTCATAAGTGACGTAGTTTGGGATGAGTCTGCAATCATCAAGAAGTACCATGTCATCGCGGGTAACGATATGGGCGACCCGGCAGGCGTTCTAATCTTCGACGAATCGGGGTGTGCCAAGAAAGGAGAAGACTCTGCCGGAGTTGCCAAACAGTATTGTGGGTCTCTTGGCAAAGTGGAAAACTGCCAAGTCGGAGTATTTGCCGCATACGCTTCTCCCCAAGGGTACGCTCTGCTCGACACAGAACTCTTCGTGCCAGAGAAATGGTTCGACGAAAGCCATGCAGACAAGAGAAAGAAATGCAAGTTCCCAAAGGAATTGGCTTTCAAGACAAAACCCCAACTCGCCATCGAAATGTTGGAAAGACTCGAGAAATGTGATGCTCTGCCCTTCAAGTATGTCGTCGCTGACTCAGTCTACGCAGTGAGTCCTCATTTTATCGGTGCCATAGAGCAACGAATCGGTCTCACTTACTTTGTTCAAGTGCCAAGCGACACACTTTGTTGGATGCAACACCCGTCGATCCATGAAAAGAGCTACAAGTACAAGGGACAGCTCAAGACCAAAAGATATGTGCCGCCGGACGAGAAAAAACCAATCAAGGTCTCACAATTTGCCAAGAACCTAAACGACGTTTTCTGGTATAGACGTCGTGTCTCCGAAGGAACAAAGGGCCCCATTGAGTATGAGTTTACCAGAAGACGGGTGACCCTGTCCCAAGGCGGCTTTCCCGGAAAGACCGTCTGGCTGATCATCAAGCGGACTACTGAAAAAGCCCCATCCTATTCCTTCTACATCAGTAACGCCCCTATGAGCACTCGGTTGAAGACCTTCGTCTGGTTGAGTGGCATCCGGTGGGCCATAGAACAGTGCTTCGAGGAAACAAAAACCGAGCTTGGGCTGGATCATTACGAGGTGCGGAAATATCCCGGGTGGCGCCATCACATGCTCTCCTGCATGCTGGCTCACTTCTTCCTCTGGCACATGCGGATCAGGTTGGGGGAAAAAAGCTCCTTCGCTTACGATATCGCTGCTTAGACTGATCATAAGGGCCATTCTGCCGTTGAGGAATTACGACCTGAAGGCAGTACTGGAATTGGCTGAGCACATCTTACGGCGAAATCATGCATCATACCTCTCACACAGGAAAAAGCGGATGGCCCAAACTTAAATGGCGTTGTAGGGTTAATCAAGGCCTTCGCATCCCCTGCCCGCTGCCAGGCGCAGCGGCTCAGAGAGCCTGAGGCCAAACCGCAAACAGCCAAAACATGGGGCCTGCGTTTTGCGTGTCCATGGAAGGAGACTCTGCGCAAAGTGTCTTCGTGCGTTTCCCACTAACGGCATTCCATGGCCATGGTAAATGTCAATCGCGGATGAACTCCCGAAGCTCGATGGAGGCTTCCGTCCCTTGTGGCTGGGCGGCTTCCTGCGCGCAAAGGTGAATGGTGCAGGAAGAGCTGTAGGCTGCGACCTTCCGGTGGATTTCAATGATTTCATTGGAAGGGTAGTGAGGAATGAAGGAAGGATCCGTTTTGGGCGGTGCCCCCCATTGACGGAGGGGCTTTCAGGTCCGGAGGATGATCCTGATGGAGGAGGTGAGCGTTCTACCTGGATTCGAGGATATGCTGAGTTTCAGACTCTTGGGGGCCCCGCTTGGACGGCGGTCACGACGGTTCTTCATGGGGGCGGAAATCCCGGATGGCGTGTCTGAATACAAATCCAGACATGAGCCGATTCCACGCTTTGATCTGGAAAAGCTGGTGGTCATTGCCGCTCGAGGGGGCTGAGCTGACACCACATGATTCATCGTGCTCGGTTGTATGCGCCACATCTCTCCAATTACGCGGGTGCGGCAAGCGGCCGCACTTTTCCGTGTAGGAACGCTCCGCTGAGCCATCAGGCAACCAGCCTGCCTGGGATTTGTCGGCAACTGGTTGCGCGGGATGAAGAGCGCAAGGCGGACAAAGACTCGACAACTATGAAGTGTGAACCAGACTGAAGCAGTTCAGCAAGGGAGCCGGCCATGATAGCGAAAACCACTAACGGTGGTGAGACCGAACTCAGACAGAATGTAGTCGAAAAACTGAGAATGCGGATCCGTGGGCCGCTGCTCATGCCTGGTGATGTCGCCTATGACGGCTCCCGAAAAGTCTGGAACGGCATGATCGACAGAAAACCCGCGGTCATTGCCCGCTGCCTCGGCATTGCCGACGTCATTTCCGCCGTGCGGTTTGCGCGCGAACATGATCTCCTGCTGTGCATCAAGGGTGGAGGTCACAACATTGCCGGTCTGGCTGCGGCTGACGGTGCGCTGATGCTCGACATGTCGCTCATGCGCGGCGTGTGGGTGGATCCACGGGGCAAAGTCGCCCATGCCCAAGCGGGTTGCATTCTAGGCGATGTGGATCACGAAACGCAGGTGCATGGGCTTGCTGCCGTGCTTGGTTTCGTCTCGCTCACCGGCGTTGCGGGACTCACCCTTGGCGGAGGATTCGGGTACCTGACTAGACGTTGGGGTTGGACGTCCGACAACGTTGTCGGGATGGACCTCGTGACTGCCGACGCGCGGTTGGTGCGCGCGAGCGGCGAAGAGAACCCGGATCTGTTCTGGGGCCTGCGGGGTGGGGGTGGGAACTTCGGAGTTGTGACTGGCATCGATTACACGCTTCACTCAGTCGGTCCCGACATTGTGGGTGGCATCGTGGCCTGGCCCGCAAGCGATGCACCCGGAGTACTCGGCTTTTACCGGGAGATTGTCGAGAAGGCCCCGCTGGAACTCACCCTGGTCGCGCTGATGCGTCCGGCGCCGCCTGCGCCTTGGCTTCCCAAAGACGTCCATGGGAAGCCCATTGTGGCGATACTTGCCTGCCATACCGGGCCACCCGCGGAGGGTGAAGAAACCGTCGCTCCCATCAAATCCTTTGGCAACCCAATCGGTGACGTGCTCGTGCGCCGGTCATACGCCCAGATGCAATCGCTGCTCGATGGCACTCAGCCGAAGGGACGGCGCTACTATTGGAAGAGTGAATACCTGTCGCATCTTGAGCCGGCGCTCTGCGACAAGGTCATCGAGCATGCTGCAGAAATTCGATCACCGCATTCTGCCGTGATCCTTTTCCAGATAGGAGGCGCTTTGAACCGACTCAGCGAGGATCATTCACCTGCCGGGAACCGTGGCGCTCGCTACGTGCTCAACATAGCGGGTTCGTGGGAGCAGGCGGAGGAGGACCGGACCAATGTCGAATGGGCACGCGACGCATGGAACGACATGAAGGCCTTCTCGACCGGCGGCAACTACATCAACTTCCTCACCGAAGACGAGAGTCCCGAGCGCATCGAGGCGGCCCTCGGAAAGGGACTGAAACGGCTCGCTGAAGTCAAGTCGAGCTGGGATCCGGACAACATCTTCCGCACGAACCGCAATATCAAACCGGCCTGAGTGATGGTGTTCGCGCATGTCGCGAAGCCAAATTTGAGGGGCTGCAGTCAAATCAGGTTGAAAGCGCTGTTTGATCAATTGGTTCCCCCCTCATTCAATCTCACCCGTCGAGCGACGGCAGCAGTTAGGGGTTCTCCTTGCTTGGCGTGGGAAGTCTCGTGGGAAGGAGAAGAAATCGTTTGATTTGGTGCCATAGAAGGCGCTCACCTTTCCGTCTGATGTTCTGTGAGTCCATTGAACAGCTCCTCCCTTTGACTTCAAACACATTCGAAATGGTGCGGATCAACCGCATCCGCATTGGTGCCTCTGGGTCCCGGAGCGTCTCCCCTTTCTCCAGGCCTTGAATCTTCTCTGAGAGATTCCACATCAGGCTCGGGATAATGGAGATAAATTGATGATTGGGAGGAACGATTTGTTTGAGGATCGTTGTGCGCGATAGTATGCTGAAAATCTGAATCGGGGGCGGGACGCGTCTCATCCGCAACAGGAGGCGTTTTCATCCGGCCCTCCACTCTCTCGCGTGTATTGATCTTTGCGAAAGATCAACAAGGCTTGGGAAGGAGTTTCGGGGTGAGCTACGAAAGGCCGAGCAAGGTCGAATACTATCTGGGAATCGCCGAAGCGGTGGCCAGAAGGGCCACTTGTCTGCGGCGGTTATTTGGCGCCGTTATCGTGAACAATGATCAGATAATCAGCACGGGGTATGCCGGGGCCCCCAGGAAGATGAGAAACTGCATCGATATTGGCCGCTGCCTTCGTCAGGAAAATGATGTGCCACCGGGGGAGCGATATGAACTCTGCCGTTCAGTGCATGCGGAAATGAATGCGATCATCCACGCTTCACGTCTGGACATGGTGGGCGGTGACCTCTACTTGGTCGGCTTCTCGGTTGAAGATGGGGCTTATGTGAAGAACACTGAGCCATGTAAGCTCTGCAAACGCATGATCATCAACTCTGGCATATCGAGGGTCTTTGTGAAAAGGGGACCCTCGTCGAATGAAATTTTGGAGATTAAGGTTGAGGATTGGATCAAGAACGAGGATGTTCTCTTTGCCGTGGCAAGCGGGTCGTACTGACTGGAGTTCCGCAGGGAGCATTTGATGAAAGGGTTCAGCAAGCTGGCAGGGAATACAATAGCAAGGAGAACAAGGAAAACAATGAATACTCTGGACGCCGTAGCTGCACGTCGAAGCATCCGCAAGTTCAGGAATACCCCAATACGGGATGAGATGCTTCAGACGATCCTGCTGGCAACCGTTCAGGCTCCCTCTGGCAAGAATCGTCAGCCCTGGGGATTTGTCATTTCCACGAGTGACAAGCGGTCAGAGATGGTGCGGATGATGCGCGAAGGGATTGCCAGCGCCAAAGCCAGCCGGGGGGAAGATGTGGGCAGTAGTGAGAGAACTGCCCAGGTGATGGATGGAACAGGCCCCTGTGACCATCTTTGTTTTTAATCCTGAAGGATTGCGACCGTGGCTGGCAGATTCCATTGATCAACTCATCAGTGACGTGGTGGATACCCAGTCCATCGGAGCCGCCATTCAGAATATGTTGTTGGCCGCACAAGATCTGGGACTGGAGTCACTCTGGATTTGTGACGTCTTTTGCGTCAACGAGGAATTGAGTAGTTGGCTTGGCGAGATGGGCACAATGTTCGCTGCAGTTTCTTCGGGGTATGCAGATGAATGTCCAAGGGCAAGAGCACGCAAGCCAATCAGCCATGTGGCGCGAGTCATGTAAGGCCTGCGCAACGACTGACTTGCGGAAATCTTTGATCTTCAATGATTCAATTTCCTGTGCTCAGTCATACGGTTGATAAGGGTGTAGAGCATGGTGGCTTCCTCGCTCATCGTATCCGCAAGTCTGGAGTTACATGGAGCTGTCCCGCCTGACATGGTTATGAAGCACTTCGATATGCTGGAGGATGGTTGGTGAGAAAGGGCGCCGACGGCCCGAAATGACCATGCTCAGATTCCCTGCAGACACATTGGCAAGCCAGCCGGGCTCTACTGCTCCATCGATGGTGTGGTCAAGGAAGCAGAACAATACGCCGCTGGCTCTAGCACTCCCATCTCTGACCTCCTCGAAGAGCTTGAATGCTGTACATTGACAAAGACGCACTGCCCGAGCATGCGAAGATCGCCCAGAATTTCCTTGACCGGAGCCCCAGCGGTCCCAAGGCTGCAATTCAGATGGGTGAGCCACTCGAGATCATGGGGCTTCTTCCCGACGAAGAGACAGACTCTGTATTCACCGATGCTGACAAACGGAATTGCTGGGCGTACTGCGGGGAATCGATGAAGTTTCTTCGAAACGGTGATCTGATGATCGCCGACAATGCTCTGTGGTGGGGACGCACAGTCTGAATCACATCTGAAACCTCATGGATGCTCCTCCGTTTCTGCCGCTGAGGGCAACTTCGCCGATTGCCACGTACGGATCATCTTGTTTTTGCCCCGTTCGGGTCAGCGAATTCACTTCGGCATCCGAGTCGTTCCATGCTAACGCATCCCAGGGGGGCCGCGCCGTGACAGCATTCATGCATGGGGGTCTTGCACCCAAGCGTTCAGGACCATCGCTGCCCTTATGTCCACAGACCCCTGCGGTCTTCGGGCCGGTGAGCATTCCTTCATCCATAAGGGAAACGGACCACAATGACCATAGGGGCGAGGCTCATCGTTCTTCTCATGCTTTCCCTTGTCACCACATCCGATAGTGCCGCCAAATGCGACAAGGGAACGCAGACTAGTCTTCAACTCAGTCGGACCAATGCTCCCCCCCTTGCTCCGACATGGCCAGACCAGCTGTCAGGCAAGCCTTGTGCTGCGATCCGAGCCGAGTGGAACTGCAGTTGGTCAATGGATGGATTGAATGGGTGATCGTGAGTCTTTGATGAGCGATGAAAACCCCAGAAAGTACGGACAGGGTCCCTATGGCATTGCTGTTGTTCACGGAGGACCTGGGGCTCCTGGATACATGGCTCCGGTGGCGCGGGAACTTGCCAAGGAACGGGGAGTCTTGGAACCGCTTCAAACCGCGACATCTCTCCAAGGGCAGGTCCAAGAGCTACGAGAAGCCTTGGAGAGGCACGCAGAGGTCCCCGTCACCTTGATCGGTTCGTCTTGGGGTGCGATGCTCAGTTTCATTTTGGCTGCCCTCTATCCTGACATGGTCAAGAAGCTCATTCTGGTTGGAAGCACTGTGTTCGAGGAGAAGTACGCCGCAGGTATCGAAGCAACACGATTGAGCCGCTTGAGTGAGCATGAAAGAAAGGAGGTGCGATCCCTGATCGAAAGCTTGGATGATCCGACGATAAAGGAAAAAGATACACTCTTTGCGCGTCTCGGGGATTTGTTCACCAAGGCCGATGCGTACAGCCCTTTGACACTCGATCTTGAATTGGTCGGGTCCCAGTATCAACTATTTCGAAGTGTGTGGAAGGATGCTGCAAGACTGAGAAGGAGTGGGGCACTCCTTGATCTCGCAAACCACATAGGATGTCCGGTGGTCGCAATTCACGGCGACTACGATCCGCAGCCGCTCGAAGGGGTACAAAAGCCTCTGGCCGCCACACTCAAGCGCTTTAAGATTATTCTCCTTAAGGACTGTGGCCACATACCTTGGATCGAGAGCAGAGCAAGGGAACAATTCTTTCAGATCCTCAGAGAAGAACTGGAATAGTGGACAAGAATCATACAATTCAATGCCTCAGGGATGCCGTACTCAAATGCTTCCCTCTCTCGATCCCCTTTTTTTCCCTCTCTTTTGTGCTCAATCCCTCCAGTACTATGGCACTCGGGACAGCCGATCTTCCCGTCACCTTCGCACTGGCTGCAGGGGCGCGGAAGCGGCAAGGTCTGCCACTCAGCGAGAGTCCTTAATGGCAAATGGACGGTTCCGATTCCCATGCAGTCCTCACATCTGATGAGTCCAGATCCCCGGCAATGTGAACAGTCCACTCTTTTCATCGATGATTATGGGAAATCATTGATACCCAAAAAACCCATGAAGTCGCTGTGCAGAAAGACATGAGCAGAATGATCGCCATTCCGTGCCATCATGCGTGGTGGGGCATCATTCATGGACGGCTGCAATGAACGAATCGGTGCCATCCAGAAGACTCTGGGTCGTGAGAACATGACAGGCAATGACATATGAATTCATGATGCATGTGGTGCTGGGTTGCTGCGATGGCTGAACTTTACAATGAAAAGGGTGAAGATTCCGCATACCGAAATGCCCAGGAGGACATGTGGGCTGAGCAGGCTGTTGATCTGATTGGTGCCCCCGACAGGACTCGAACCTGTGGCACCAGGATTAGGAATCCTGTGCTCTATCCGCCTGAGCTACGGGGGCACGATGGGATGGACTGGTGCATAACACAAGGGGCTGTGCGTGTCAACACAAGCACATGAGCGGGCCCTGGTCGCCTGTGAGTGCCTTGGCGCTCGGCTTCCATCCCGGGGAATCAAGTCGATGGAATGACTCTCCGCTGGTGTGAGCATGCCTTTCTATGTCAAGCTGGACCGGGTGCGACTCTTGCCCGGAAGAATCAGAAGTAGATTATCCGGCGCTTCCTCTGATGCCGGCCGGTGAACCACCCGATGATCCAACCGCAGAACATGACAAGCGCCCCAGCCGCAAACCAGGTGACCCGTCTTGAAAGTCGCAGATTCTCGTTTTCTTGACTGAGGGTCTGTATGCTCTCCTGCGCCGATGCGAGATTGGTTTTTGTGGCCTCGTACTCGTCCCTCAGAGCCACATAATTTGCCGAGCCGGTTCTCAACCGCTCATATTCGCTCTGAAGCTTGGCAAGGTCGTCCGACGCCTTCTTTTCCTTATGAAGAAGCTGCTCCCGCTCCTTTTCCAGTTGGGCCAGCCGTTCGGTCAGGGCGGCGTTCTCATTCTGAAGCTCCCTGGTCAGCGTCGTTTCCGGAGGCCGGGCTCCCAATGCCGCTGTGGCGACCCAACCCTCCCGCTGTTTACCTTCAGAGTCCGTGAATCGCACAAGCGTCCATTCGGCCCCCTTCACGATCTCCAGGCTGGTCCCCGGTTCAAGGGTGGCAAAAGCCTTGCTTTGGGAACTGGGAGACGATCGAACGGGCGCATCCTTCGTGTCCACAACGTAGGCCTTTGCGGCCCAACTTGCCTCACAAGAGAGAAACATGGTAATAAGCAGCACCGGTATTGGCGAGAAACGCATATTCTTCATGCTGAGAGACTCCGTCAATGAATGTCCGATAGCACAGCAGGCGCACTGGCGACCCGATCAGAAGCCAGCGGGGAAAACCAACCCCTAGCCGACATGACGGGGAGCACCGCACCAATGGTGCGCTCCAGGATGCATGGGGTTCCCTGCACCGAGGTTGCCATGGTCAAAACGACCCCCGTGTTCCCAGCTGCCGGAGAGCCGGTGGATGCCGAGCCGTGAACACCGCAAACCCGAAGCGAAAAATGAGGCATCCCAGAATGAATCCTGGGTGCGGGGTGCTCAACGCCTTCTGCAAGCCAAGAAGCTGTTGGATGGCATTATAGAGGGAGAGGAATGGTCAAGCAAGGCAAAAGGCTTTGCCGTAAGGCTGGGAGGCCATGGAGAGGCTGGAAGGGATGTTGATTGATACCCACGCACACCTGGATTTTCCCGAATTCGCCGGTGACCTGCCTTCAGTTCTCAGCCGCGCGAGGGACCGGGGCGTTGAGGAGATCGTGTCCATAGGGATAGACCTTCCCAGCAGTGAGAAGGCTGTGACCCTGGCCGTGGAGCATCCACAAATCCACGCCACGGTGGGTGTTCATCCTCACGGGGCTCGCGAGTTGAGCCGACGGACTCTTGCACGCATGGAGACCCTGGCTCGACACGACCGGGTCGTGGCTTTGGGAGAGATGGGCCTGGACTACTACAGGGACCGCCAGCCTCGAGAGCTTCAGAGGAAATGTCTTGAGCAGCAGCTCGACCTTGCCTGTGCATTGGGACTGCCTGCTGTGTTTCACATTCGGGAGGCTTTCGACGACTTTCTCAGGGTCATTGAGAATTTCCGTTCCCGTCTTACTGCGGGAATCCTTCACTGTTTCTCCGGGGATTGGGCTACGGCGGAAAAGTGCCTGGAAATGGGGTTCTACCTGTCCATCCCCGGCACTGTGACCTTCCCCAAGGCGCATGTCCAACAGGAAGTCGTCCGAAGAACCCCGCTGAACCGGATCCTGGTGGAAACCGATGCACCTTACCTTGCCCCGGTCCCTCATCGTGGCAAGGTCAACGAACCCGCATTTGTGTTCTATACGGCGGAAAAGATAGCGGAGATCAAGGGCTCCAGTCTTGAAGAGATAGGACGCCAGACGACCCTCAATGCCCGAACGGTCTTCAAGCTGCCCGTGGCCGGCAGTTTGGAGAAGGGTCAATCATGAGCATTTCCCGCCCCGGTTTGGGAAGGATGTACCACACGCTTCAACCTCTCATCCTTGCTTCCGCTTCTCCACGAAGGATCGAGATGCTGGGCTCCATGGGATTGGAATTCCTGGTGATTCCCAGTGATGCCGAGGAGATCGGCGGGGTGGGGATGGGGCTTGCCAAACGGGTGGAAGCCTGGGCAAGGGACAAGGCTGAGCGCGTCTCACGGTTGAACCCACATTCCTGGGTCTTGGGGGCAGACACGGAGGTGGTGCTTGACGGTAAGATTTTTGGAAAACCAGGTGATGCATCGCAGGCCAGGGATATGCTCAGGGAACTCAGTGGAAGGACCCATGAAGTGATCAGCGGAGTCTGCCTGGCTCACCATGAGCGTTCAATCTCCAAAGTTCAGTCCGTATTGACCTGGGTTAAGTTCAGAGAGCTCCACTCGAAGGAGATCGATGCCTATGTCAGCACGGGCGAACCCTTGGACAAGGCCGGGGCCTATGGGATCCAGGGCATGGGGGCGTGCCTCGTGCAATCGGTCATTGGATCCTACACCAATGTGGTAGGCTTGCCCCTGTGGGAGACCTTGAGCTGGCTGCTCGATCACAGGGTCATCGAACCCGCCGCTTGAACTCCTGGGTGGCCACGGCTTATGGAAGAGGGGCTCATTCCCCCTGAGACCCACGGAAGTGATGAGAGACGTACGGCTTATGGGATCGATTGCCGAAAATCTCAGGTCGATCAAGGAGAAAATCCGGGATGCGTGCGCCCGGGTTGGGCGCAACGCCGAAGAGGTCCGGGTCGTGGGCGTCACCAAGACTGTGCCTGTCGAAAGGATCCGAGAAGGGGTTCTTGCCGGTGTTGGAATCCTTGGGGAGAACTACGTCCAGGAGGCCCGCACCAAGGTGGATGCCCTGTCGGACCTCACGGTCTCGTGGCACTTCATCGGGCACCTTCAATCGAACAAAGCCAAGACAGCCATCCAGTGCTTCGACTGTATCCACAGCCTGGACCGGCCAAACCTCGCCAGGGAGCTCGACCGGCAGGCGCAAAGACTGGGGCGGCCCATCCAGGTCCTGATTCAGGTGAATCTCGGGGATGAGGACACTAAGAGCGGAACGGCCCCCGGAGATGCGCTGAATCTCTTTCGCATGGCCGACTGCATGGAAGGTCTTACCCTCAAAGGTCTGATGGCTCTTCCCCCGTATTTCGACGACCCGAGGGACGTGAGGCCTCATTTCACCCATCTGCGGAAATTGCTGGAGCGCTTCAGGGAAAAAGCGTCGAGGCCAGAGGAGTTTTCAGAGCTTTCCATGGGCATGAGCCACGATTACGAAGTGGCCGTGGAAGAGGGCGCCACCCTTGTTCGCATTGGCACCGCCCTGTTCGGCGAGAGGAAGAGGTTCAGATAGCTTTTCCCGGGGTTCGACGTGTTCGTGAGCGATGAGGCCTTGAGCTCTGGATCACAATGAAACCATTTCTTTTGCATCTATGCCTGTCCATCTGCGGTTCTTTGCCGCTGTAATTCGGCGAGGGCCACAGCGCCGGCCACTGCGGCATTGAGGGAGTCCACCGGGCCTCGGGAAGGAATCCCGGCCAGAATGTCGCAACGATCCCGGACAAGAGGCCGCAGGCCCTTTTGCTCGTTTCCGATCACCAGTCCCAGTGGTATCGTAAGGTCCGCTTCGTGAATGGGGACAGTCCACCCAGCCTCCAGCCCCACGATCCAAAGTCCGGCTTCCTTCAGCCGTTCAAGAGTTCTCACAAGGTTGGTGACCTGCACCACGGGCAAATGAGACGCTGCTCCGGCCGATACTTTGATGACCGTGGATGTGACCTTTGCTGACCGGTCCCTGGGGATGATCAACCCCCGAGCCCCCAGAAAGCAGGCACTCCGCATGATGGCTCCAAGGTTCTGGGGATCCTGTATGGAATCCAGTAACACCAGGGGTTCTCTTTCCCATGGATCTCGACCGAGCAACTGGTCCAGGTCGGTGTATGGATACTCGGACACCCTGAGCGCCACACCCTGGTGGTGCACGTGCCCCACGAGGGCGGTGAGTGCCTCACGGCTCTCCTGGCGGACAGGGATGTTTCGCCCTGTGGAGAGTTCCAGCAGTTCCCGAACCCGTGAATCGCTACGGAAGTAAACCAGCTCCAACGGATGCGCTGTCCTGGAACGCAATGCCTCGCGGACCGGGTTCACGCCGCCTATCCACATGCCCGCGCTGAAGGTCTCTTTTCTTCGCTTCATGGGGTTGGGCTCAAAGAGCCGGGGAGTCCGGCAGCGGATAGGTGAGCGTCTTGAGGAGGGACTTCAGTTGCGACGCCTGCTGCAGCCGATCGCAGCGGCAGGCTTTGAGGATTGCCTGGAAGTCTTCCATGGCCTGAGACAACACGTCATTGATGACGACAAAATCATACCAGGCCGCTTCGCGAACCTCCTCCAGGGCTCCATGAAGGCGGCGTTCCAACTTTTCCGGCGTTTCTGTGTTTCGAGCCAGGAGGCGCTCCCTCAGGGCTTCCAGGGACGGGGGAATCACGAAGATCGTGCGGGCCAGGGGATAGGCGCAGCGCACCTGGCGGGCTCCCTGGACGTCGATGTCTAGAAGCACGTCCTTGCCTTGACCCAGCCACTCCCTGACCTGGTTGCCGTCGGTCCCGTAAAACTCGTCATGCACCCTGGCCCACTCGAGGAAACGTTCCTCATGGATCCCCTGGACAAAAGCGTCTCGTGACAGGAAGTGGTAGTCTTTTCCAGCGATTTCGCCTGGGCGGGGCAGACGGGTCGTGCATGACACAGAGAAGCAGAGATTCGGCCACTGGGGAAGAATGGACTTGATCAGGGTGGTCTTGCCTGCTCCGGATGGCGCCGACACCACGAAGAGCTGCCCCTGGGTGATGAGCGTCGGCATGGACTAGTCTTTTTCCTGCTTCAGTAGGTTCGTCTCTTTCGGATGATTGTCGGACAGGAGCCGTTGCGCGATCGTTTCGGCCTGGACGCCGGATAGGATCACGTGGTCGCTGTCCGTGATGATGATGGACCGGGTTCTCCGTCCCATGGTCGCATCAACCAGTTTGTTGGCAAGCTTGGCATCTTCCTTCAAGCGCTTCATGGGGGCAGACGCCGGGGATACGATGGCCACGACACGATTGGCGATAACCGTGTTTCCAAATCCAATGTTGAGCAGCTTGACTTCCATGGGTGACCTTTCTCGCTGGTGCAAAAGCAACTTGGTTGGCATCCTCCATACCGAGGGAGGGATGGGCGAAGAATGCATCAACCCTTACCTCTGGGGGATCCGTTTCATTCGACGTTCTGGACTTGCTCCTTGAGCTTGCCAATTTCGCTTTTCATACGGACTACTGCCTGCACCGTCTCCAAATCGTTGGTTTTACTCCCGATGGTGTTGGACTCCCGGTGGAGCTCCTGGATGAGGAAATCAAGCCGCCTTCCGTCCGACACCCCGTCGGCGGACATGAGTTCCTCCAATTGGTCTAGGTGACTGTGGAGCCTGACCAGTTCCTCGTTGATGTCAGAGCGTTCGGCAAGATATCCGATCTCCTGAAGCAGTCGCGTCTCATCGACGGACACATCCTTCAGGAGTTCTTCCATGCGTTCACGCAGGCGCGCCTGGTACTCCAGAAGGACCAAGTCCTTGCGACTCTCGATGAGTGCGAGATCTCCGCGCAGCAGGGTGAGGCGGGTCAGGAGATCTTGAAGCAGGGACTCTCCCTCCAAAGCTCTCGACCGTATCAGCTGGTCGAGGGCTTCTGCCGCAGTCTGCGCCAGGAGTTCCCGCAGGAACTCCCGGTCTTCAATCGCCTCCCGTGTTTCGAAAATGTACGGAATCCGCAGGAGTGCCTCCATGGTCGGTCTCTCGGCCCCGGGAAGGTTGCGGTGAAGCTCCTGCAACTGGTCCCAGTACCGGCGGGCCAAGGCGAGATTCACCCGCGGAGCCTTTTGGCCGAACGCGGTGCTCTCGATCTGCACGTGGGCTTCAATGCGCCCCCGCCTGATCTGCAGGGCAATCTGCTTGCGCAGGGGTTCCTCCAGTTCCAGGTAGTTCCGAGGCAAACGCACGGTAACGTCCAGAAATTTGCCATTGAGGGCCTTGAGTTCGACGGTGATGGAGTATCCCGCCTCTTCCCGTTGAGCCCGCCCGTATGCGGTCATGCTGTGGATCACGCTGCGTCTCCCGCCTGCGTTGCCTTCCTGGGGATTCTGCCGCTGCGCTGGAACTGGAGCTTCTGCCGCAGCACACCCAGAAAATGGAGCGTCATGGGGGTCTTGTAGTCGGGATAAGTCCAGGGCAACGCCCGAAAAGAACCCCCTTGATACACCAGTGTCAAATCCCCGTAGATCCCCTTGCCTAGGTAGATCCGATGGGTGAAATTCTTACCCGTTGCCAGCACCAGGCGCTCTTCCGTCATTATGCCGGGATCGATATTCACCCGCCGTTTGCCTCGGATGGAGAGATCTTTCTCGATACCGTTGGTGGTGGCCTTAATGTCCGCTAACGTGTCCTGGGGAACAAGGTCGAGGAAGCTCAACAACTGGCGCATGATACCCTCGCCGAATTCCTTGTCGTAGTAGGTGGTGTAAATGAACGGTTCGGGCTGTGAAAGAAAATCCAGTGGCCCAAAGCGATCACAGAGAGCCTCCAGGGCCCGTTGCTGAACGACAGCGTCGCAAAACAGAAGGCCCACGACAAGCTTCGCCGCCGGGGGTTCCTTGGGCTGGCTCATGAGCGCCCTGAGATCTGGTTGCCGATGATCATGGCCCTGAGATCCCCCTCGGCACGACTGCCCCCTGATGGGCCGTGCCCTCCTCAGCGACAGGATGTGGAACAGGGTTCCAAGACGGGCGGTTTCGTAGGTCGAGAAACCATAGCCGTTTGTGCCCGTCAGCTAGCCGTTATTCTGTATGGCGTCCAGGAGTTGAGCTGCGGACACTGCGGCAGTGCCCACTTCCCCCACGACGATTCCTGCAGCGATGTTGGCCAGCTTGGCTGCGTCCACCGCAGACAAGCCCGCGGCCATCCCAAGAGTCACTGTGGCAAGCACCGTGTCCCCTGCGCCTGTGACATCATAAACGCGCCTCGCTTCGGTGGGGATATTCTCCCAGGTGCCATCCTTAAGGAACAGACGCATGCCGTGCCTTCCCCTGGTCACGAGCAGCATTTCGCACTCGAGTCTACCGAGCAGCTGTCGTCCTGCCTCTGCCAGGCTTTCCTCATCGTGGATGTCCATGTCCGCCAAGCGGGAGGCTTCGTGGTGGTTGGGCGTGACCATGGTCATCCCGCGGTAAAGTTCGACCTGGCGCACTTTCGGGTCTACCACCACGGGGATCCCTGTCTTTCGGCGCAGGTCCCGGATGCCGTCCATCATTTCTGGAGTGACCACCCCCTTGGCGTAGTCGGAAACGATCAACGCGTCCACTCCAGGGACGCTCGCCTGGATGTATCCAAGCACCTTTTCAATGGTATCGTGGCGGAGGGGTCTACGGTGTTCCCTGTCAAAGCGAACGACCTGCTGGTCCTGGGCAATGATCCTCGTCTTGGTGGTCGTCGGACGACCCTCTTCCGTGAACAACCCCTCGTCGGAAACTCCGATCTCTTGAAAGCGCTTGACCATTCTCCTTCCAGAGCGGTCATCTCCGATGGTTCCGGTGACGGACACCTGAGCCCCCAGGGAGGCCACGTTGCGAACCACGTTGGCGGAGCCTCCAAGACGCCGCTTCTCCTCCCTCACCTCCACCACGGGCACTGGGGCTTCAGGGGATATTCGGTTGACGTCCCCGAATATGAAAGTGTCCAGCATGAGGTCGCCTATGACCAGTATCCGACAACGGGCAAAGGACAGGACGGCTTCCGCCAGACGGCGTCTCAGCGTTGAGGGGAGTTCGACGGGTCTGTGCATGAAGGAAGCGCCTAGTCTTCGAGGGGTTTGGCCTCATCGATGAGCATGATGGGAATGCCCTCACGGATTTCGTAGATGAGCTTGCAGGCACTGCAGATCAACCCGTCTTGGGCTTCGTTGAGAACAATCGTCCCCTTGCATTTGGGGCACGCGAGGATATCCAGGAGTTCCTTGCTGATGGTCATTGTCTCTCTCACAGTGGATGATGCACTCAGCGGTTGAGGACCTTCACTTTGTTTCCCAGGTCGCTTTCCTTTTCCTCTTCCTTGTCCATGGCCAAAAGCTGCTGATAGGTTTCAATGGTGGTGCGAAGCCTGGTTTCGAGCTGAACGCGGTGCCGTTTGAGTTCGGCGATGTCTTCATGGAGCTGACCCAGGCGCTGGTGGGCACTCTGCAGAATCTTCTCGGCCTTCAGTTCGGCTTCGGCCACGATGAGCTTGGCCTCCTTCTCCGCGTTCGCCTTCATCTGGTCGGAGGTCTTCTGTGCTGTAAGGAGGACGTTTCTGATGGCCTTCTCACGCTCCCTGTAGCCCTTAAGCTCCTTTTCCTGCTCTTGAGCGGATACCCGCAAATTGTCGAGTTCCACCCTGAGGCTTTGCATCTCCTCGGCCACCTGCTGAAGAAACAGCTCCACCTCCTGCGGGTCAAACCCTTTCCAGCGTACCCGGAACTTCTTGTGCTGCAGGTCTACGGGACCGAGCTCCATGGTGGTTTGTCTCGATGATGGGGTTACACACCAAGGCGAAAGGCAAACTGAGCAAATGTAGGAACAAGGAAATTGTCCAGGAAGACAATGACCAGGATGACGAGCAACGGTGAGAAGTCGATACCTCCAAAGAAAAGGGGCAAACGGCTTCGAACCAACTGGAGGACCGGTTCGGTCACTCCGTATAGGAAACGGACAATGGGATTATAGGGATCAGGGTTGACCCATGAAAGAATGGCCCTGGCGATGATGAGATACATGTAGAATGTGAGCACATAATGAAGAATTACGGCAAGAGCATTAAACAAGTTGGCGAGCACGAACATAAAACACCTGTCCTCAATCGAAAACATCAGCCATCAGCCGAAGCCGGAAAAGTCCGCAAATGAAACTACTTATTTTCTCTCGCCCTGTCAACTTCAAGTCTGTTTCATACCCTTTTCGATTTTCGCCCACGTGTCGCGCAGGGTTGCAGTCCGGTTGAATACGAGTCTGCCTTTGGTCGAGTCGGGGTCCACGCAGAAATACCCCTGCCTTTCAAACTGGACCCGATGGCCGGGAAGGGCGCCCTCCAGGCTCGGCTCTACCGGGCAGGAGTCGAGGACCAGGAGGGAGTCAGGATTGAGGTCCGCCCTAAAATCGCCATCCGATTCTTCGCCGGGACTGGGCGTTGTGAAGAGGCTTCCATAAAGGCGTACTTCCGCTTTCAGGGCATGGACTGCGGAAACCCAGTGGAGGGTTGCCTTCACCTTGCGTCGGTCGGGCGAGTCTCCCCCGCGGGTTTCCGGGTCGTATGTACAGTGCAGTTCGGTCACCTCGCCGGTTACGGGATCCTTGACCACGGCAACGCAGGTGATGTAGTAGGCATAGCGCAGACGTACCTCGCGGCCCGGTGCCAGCCTGAAGAATTGCTTCGGCGGGTCCTCTCGGAAGTCATCCCGTTCGATGTAGAGGACCCTGGAAAAGGGAACCTTGCGGGACCCCATGCCCGGGTCTTCAGGGTTGTTGATGGCGTCCAGTTCCTCGACCTGCCCTTCGGGGTAGTTCAAGATGACGACCTTCAAGGGATTGAGAACAGCCATCACCCTGGGTGCCCTTCTGTTCAGGTCTTCCCGGACGCAGTGCTCCAGTAGGGCCGCGTCCACAGTACTGTTTCGCTTGGCGACCCCGATCAGTTCGCAAAACCTGCGAATGGACTCGGGGCTGTAGCCCCGCCTTCTCATGCCGGAAATGGTCGGCATCCTCGGATCATCCCAGCCCCTCACATATCCCTCTTCCACCAGCGACACCAGTTTCCGCTTGCTCATGACCGTATAGGTGAGATTGAGTCGAGCGAACTCGATCTGCTGAGGGTGGTAGATGCGGAGTTCGTCAAGAAACCAGTCGTAGAGGGGCCGATGGTCCTCGAACTCAAGGGTGCAGATGGAATGGGTGATTCCCTCGATGGAGTCAGACACGCAGTGGGTGAAATCATAGAGAGGGTAAATGCACCACTTGTCTCCAGTCCTGTGGTGCTCTGCATGAAGGATGCGATACATCACCGGGTCCCGCATGTTGATGTTGCCCGAAGTCATATCGATTTTCGCCCGGAGCACCCTGGTCCCATCGGGGAATTCCCCTGCGCGCATTCTCGTAAAAAGATCCAGGTTCTCCTCCGCAGACCGGTTTCGGTACGGACTCTCCCTGCCTGGTTCCGTGAGAGTCCCTCGGTATTCCCTCATTTCATCGGGGCTCAGATCACAGACATAAGCCTTCCCCTCCCTGATGAGCTGGACTGCAAAGTCATAGAGTCGATCAAAATAATCCGAGGCATAGTAAAGGTGGCTGTCCCAGTCGAAGCCGAGCCATTTGACGTCTGCCATGATGGATTCGACGTACTCGACTTCCTCCTTGGTTGGATTGGTGTCGTCGAACCGTAGATGGCAGGTTCCTCCGTATTCCTGCGCGAGGCCGAAGTTGAGGCAGATGGACTTGGCATGGCCAATGTGAAGGTAACCGTTGGGCTCGGGTGGAAAGCGGGTCACTACCCGTCCGTCCCATTTGCCAGTGCGCAGGTCATCCTCGATGATGGCGCGAATGAAGTTGGCTGCGGGGGCTGTATCCGTGTTGCGCATGCGTTCCGTGACTCCTTCCCGTGTGAGTTGAACCGGGACACTATACCTGTTGCCTTCGCATTAGTTAATAGCGGATTCACCCTTGACGCTGCTTTTTGTAGGACTTCGGAGGAGGTGACTCATTTCGAGAACTGGATAGGGGCAATGGGCACGCAGTTTGATAATCTCTGCTTCCCTGGGGCCGGGGACCAAGATCAGCACGTTTCCTTCGGGGACATCGGCCAGGGAAAAGTCACCCCTGGAGCGCCACTCCCTCTCGTGTTTCCAGGAACTGCCGGGAAGCTCATTGAGCTGAAATCGGAATCGGTCAGACTGGTTGAGGCGTGAATACAGTGCACTTGGACAGTAGATGGCGGGTTTCGCCCCGCTCTTCTTGAGGATGCTTTTTGCCACAGCGATGCCGTAAGGTTCGAAAGTCCAGCGGATCAATGCTTGGTTCCACTGGCGGATCGAATCGAGTTCCTCCGGGGATCTTGAAGTCCAGGAAACAACCGGTTCCGCGCCTCTCACCATTCTTTTGGATGCCCTGATCTTTCCCTCTGCGACAATGCGCAAAAGGGTGTCCATGGCCGTGTGTCCCGAATCGCGGTCCCCATTGAGCAGGCTTTGCAGGTGTTCCTCATGGGACTGACCTGGCCAAGCCCCATCGCAGGCTCTCGTGTAGTGGATGAGGTAGTTTTTCCACAGGATTTCAGCTGGTGCCGAAGGTGGCGCTTCGACAAATGGGCGGGTTTCAGTCTCGATCCTGACCGAAAAAGTGAGACTCTGCTCGGGATCAGCTTGGAGCAGACGGAGGCTGCCCTCGCTTTCGATGCCATGCCGGGTCGGCACCAGGATCCACCGGCACCTGGGTCTCGTGGAATATTCCTCCTGCAGCATGGGGAAAAGATTCCCTCTTGACGAGACAGCCAGGACACAGTGCACATCGGCGAGACGGGCGAGCATACGATCTCTTTGGCGGAGCCGGGGTTGCTTGTCGCACAGGATTGTCCTCGCCTCAGGGGCGAGCACGATCCCCGAAGTGTCCGGAAGGGAGAGCAGGGAACGATACCGTACCCCTTCGATCTGTTCGAGGGAAAAGGGCAGGACCAAGAGCAGGGGACACCCGGTCTCTCTGGCGTGGGCTGTCGCAAGATCGTAGGTGAGGGTTCCCAAGCTGCTCGCGATTCCTCCTCCACTACTCACGACATGCCCGAGCAGCATCCTCATCGCTGCGAGCCACTCGTCATGGGGTGAAAGGGCCTTGGGTTTCCTCGAGTTGAAGAACCCGACCAACGGGGGGCGGGAGGGGAGTGTCCCTTTTCCAAAAAAGACCCTAGGGCAATCGAGAGTATCGGCCTCCTCAGGGATCGTGTCGCTCCATGTGGCCGCCCAAAACCCTTTTGCAACCATTGATTCGGCGTCTCTCCTGGCCATGTGCATTTGTCTTCGAGTTATCTGGACTTGGACGTATTCCATCAAGAAGGTCTCGATCATCCCTTCCGAGTCATCCTTGGCCTGCAACCAATCCACTGCCCAGTCTTTGCCGGCCATCACTCTGGAAGGGCTGCACCTTGCCAGCAAATTCCCCATGACGAGCAATTGGAAGGTTGATGCTTCCGGGAGGATGTGGAGAATGGATCCAAGACGCGAACTTTCCGGAAGGGCAAGGCTTGAGAAGTGCGGAAGGATTGACGTCTTCAAGGGCTTTGGGTATCTTCGTCGGCATGTGGAGAGGGACAAGATCGAAAGGGACCGTTTCCCTCAAGTTTTGTTCATGTTTGCCCCAAACATGCATCAATGCGTCAGCGTTTGACTCGGGAGCACCTGCAGCCTGGGTGCAGGCTAATCCGACATGGTCGCCTCTGTCAAGGACTCGCGTGGACTCGATTCGGCTCGGCACTGGGCCCCTGCAGACGAATGCAAGGCCGGCAGGCCTCACCAAGTGAAGGATGTGATCGTCCCCTGGAGAATGGAATGAGAATAGGGATTATCGGGCTTGCGCGGTCCGGCAAAACTACCGTTTTCAATGCCCTCACCCGGCGTTCGGGAGAGTCGGTCCCCCCTGGGGGGCACGCGGTGCCGGTGCTGGGGGTGGTGACCGTCCCGGACCCCCGGGTCGATTGGCTGGGTGAGCTTTACCGACCCAAGAAGACCACTCATGCCCAGGTGACCTACATGGACATGCAGGGGCTGCCAGGGGCGGTGGAAAGCAAAGCCGAGTACATGTCTCTGCTCCTCACCCACATGCGCGCCGTGGATGCCCTGCTCATGGTGGTGCGGAACTTCACCGATCCTGCTGTTGGTCCTCCTGATGTGGCCAGGGACCTGCGGGACCTTGAGGACGAATTTCTCATCGCAGACCTCGCGACGGTGGAAAAGCGCCTCGAAAAGCTCGACATGGAAATGAAACGGGGCAAGAAGATGATTGGTGCAGAGAGGGAATTGCTGGAAGCCTGCGCCCAGGTTCTCAACAGTGAAAGACCGCTCCGCACCAAGCCCGAACTGTGCAATGCTCCTGAACTGAGAGGCTTTACCTTTCTTTCGGCCAAGCCGCTCGTCGTGGTTGTAAACAACTCCGACGAAGATGACAGCATGCCGGACGTCCCCTTTGATGCCGCTGAAGCCCTCGTGATCCGGGGGAAACTGGAAATGGAAATGGCCCAGCTTTCCGAGTCGGAGGCCGCCGTTTTCAGAGAGGACTACGGCATTAGCGAGTCGGCCGTATACCGGGTGATCGAGCACTCATTTTCATTGCTTCACCTCGCCACATTTCTCACGGTAGGGGAGGATGAAGTGAAAGCCTGGACAATCCCAAAGGGTCTGCCTGCCGTGGAGGCCGCCGGCGTGGTGCATTCTGACATCCAGAGAGGCTTCATCAGGGCGGAGGTGGTAGCCTATGAGGATCTGCATCGATGTGGGGACTACGCCGCCGCGCGAAAGCAGGGTCTGGTGCGCTTGGAAGGCAAGACTTACCCCGTTCAGGACGGGGACGTCATTCACTTTCGATTCAATGTGTGACCGGAGTATGCATCGACCAAGTCCAGCATTTCTTCGGGGGTGTTGAGGCGGAGAGGGGATGCTCTGGCAGGGGTTCCCATGGGCGATGTCATGAACCTCAACTCGGTTCCGTGAGGGAGACTCTGAGCCCCATGGCCTGTTGAAGACGCAGGGAGCGGAGAAGCAGCGAATCGAGCTTGTCGAAAAGGGTTCGGGAGAGTCCCGAGTGATTCATCTGATCGCCGAAAAGCAGCGTGCGGAGTGAATCTACACGCGTGTTGATGCTGCCCAGCTTAGTCAGGTTCCCCGACTGGGCCGATAGCCTCTCTTCGAGGAGGAGGAGCCTGGCCTGATGGCAAAACTCCTCGACATCTTTTGCGATGTCCTCCAGAGCCTCGACCCATGGGTCAGCACGATCCTCATCCACGGCCAACCCCCTGAACTGTCTGGCCAGGAATTTCCCAACCACGGCCAACGTCCCGTACTCCAGACCCCGGATTCCCCTACGCCAGCGAAGGAGCCATGGGCTTCTCCAGTTCCAGAGCAGGTGCCGCTCCCCGAAGCGGATCAAGCTGTCTAGTTGTTCCTTGGAGCGTTCCAGGGGGCTCAGACACTTTCTTGTGGGGCGCATCGGGGATGCCGCCATGTCGTCATGCTTCGGCACATGGGGACGGGGATCCATAAACGAAATGCGGTCCAAATAATCGAGCACGTTGAGGAACAGTCGGTTTCCCCAGAAATCTCCCGGGGTCTCCAGGTGAGGGTAGGAGAGAATCAGCACGCCTCGTCCCAGTCTTGCCCCAAGGATGGCTGGATGCCCAAGGATCCTCGATGGGTCGAGGTTGATACCATACGTCTTCTCCCACTCTCTCATGTCGAGGAGTGCGCTCTTCAAGTCCGCCATGGGCAGGTCGGCAACCCAGAAATCCTTGCCAGTGGCCGAATAGGTTGCGATGGGAACAATGGAGTCACAGGGCTCGAATGCAAATTGAGAGGGCCACCAGACGGAAATGGGGATTTGAAGCGGCAGGTCCTTCCATACCTCGTGTTCTGGAACACCCGTGATCCAGAGCTCTCCACTGGCACTGGGAAGGCGGCTGGAAAGGGGCAGTCGTTTCAAAGGCAGGAGGTTCAAGGAAGGGGGACTGGAGAGGGCAAGGCCCGCACCACCGCAGAATCCCAAATAGGTACCGCCCACATGGATAAACCGGCGGATCTGTTCGCCTCCATCTTTCCCGAGGGCGCCGAGCTTGTGGGAGGCCCAGCCGCCCGGCACCAGAAGCACGCGGTACCCATCCAGCGCTCCCCTCGCGATTTCTCCCCCGCTCAGGAGGCGATAGGGAACTCCAAGGGATTCCATGGTTTCGATGCAGACGAGCCCCCAAATGAGGGACTGATCCCACAGGACTGCTACAGGGCTGATGTCCCCAGGCTGTCTGGTCAGGTTACCTGCACGCCTGTTACGCCAGAGTCTATTCATCGTCGAGTTTCAGGACCCCGGCCTTCTTGAGGGCTGCCACACCGCCCTGAACATTCACGGCCTGGCAGATTCCTGCGCTTTCCAGCTGGCGTAGCGCCTCGTAGGACCGCACTCCCGAATTGCAGAGCACAAAAAGGCGACGGTCCGTGGGAACATCCCCCATGCGATATCTCAAGGTTTCTTGAGGGATGTTCAGCCATCGATCCCCGAACTTGGCCACAAAAGGAGCCGCATTGGCCGGTCCTCGTACATCGAGGCAGAGAGCATCCTGGGGCGTATCGCCGAGAATGCACCGCTCGAATTCCTCCAGTTCGACGGGCTTGTTGTAACCGTCGAGGATGTTCTCTGCGGTGTTGGCCACCGCGTTCAGGATATCCAAGGCAGCCGCGTAAGGCGGCGAATAGGCGAGCTCCATGTTGGACAGGTCCTCGAGAGTCGGGCGGAAGGGCAGGAGCCCGGCCACGCTATTGATCTTTCCCAAAAGCGCATCCCCGTTACTTCCAATTCCCTGGACACCCAGAATGCGCCGCGTCTTTCTGTCCACTACCAATTGAAGGTACATGAGATCCTGGGTCGGGTAGAAATGGGCTCGGTCCGCTTGTATGACCAAGGCCTGGATAGCGTCGAACCCTTCACGCAGAGCCACTTGGAGTGAGATGCCCGTGGATGCGAGGGCCAGGTCGAAGATCTTGATGGTGAAGCTCCCCACTACCCCCTGAAATGTGGCTTGGCCCCCGGCCAGATTCGTGCCGATGATCCGGCCCTGCCGGTTTGCCAGGGATCCCTGGGGAAAATGGACGGGCTTCCCAGTGATGAGGTGGTTCACTTCTATGCAGTCACCACCCGCGTAGATGTCCGGGTCCGAGGTCTGGAGTCGGCGGTTGACGACGATGCCTCCCCGGGGCGAAACGAGGAGACCTGCCTTGGAGGCCAGCTCGGAGTTGGGGCGCACCCCAACCGAGGTGATGACAAGATCCGCTCCAAGGACCCGTTCCGATGTCACAACCAGAAGTGTTCCATCATCGCTGCCGCTGCGGCGGATCTCCCGGACGGTTTCATTGAGCAGGACGGTGACTTCCTTTTCCTTGAGATGGTTCTCCACCATCCTTGCCAAGGTGAAGTCCACGATGACTGGCATGACCTGGTCCGCGATCTCTACGACGGTCGTCTCAATTCCCCAAAGGTCGCTCAGAGCCTCGGCCATTTCACATCCGATGGCTCCGGCACCCACAATGACCGCCTTCCCGACTTCCCCCTTGGCGATACGCTCCTTGATGGCAACAGCCGATGTGAGATTGCCGAGGCTCATGACCTCCGGAAGATCTCCACCGGGCACGGGCAGTCTGTTGGGTCGGCTTCCAACGGCGAGGACGAGCTTATCATAGGGAAGGTCTTCCTCTTTCCCGGTGGCAAGGTCCAGAACACGGACGGTCTTTGCCTTGCGGTCTATGGAGAGAGCTCTGGTGCGGATCCTCACGCGCACATCCTTGGCGTCCTCGAAGAACTGGGGAGTGCGAACCATGTGAAAGCTCGTGCTCATGAGCTCTCGGATGTCGCTCACATCTCCCGAAATGAAATAGGGCATGCCACATCCCCCGTAGGAGATGTGCTCGTCCTGATCGATCATGGTCACTTCAAAATCCGGTCGGATGCGCTTGAGACGGCAGGCCACCTTTGGTCCCAATGCAACGGCACCGATAATGAGCACACGATTCTTCCCCATGGTGATTCACCTTGTTCAAGTTCAGTCGTTCCCAAAACCGCGGATGGCTCCACAGTCGGGGCACGTCCAGTTGATTCCATTGCAGGTCATTCCCCAGAAGTTTTCTTCCATGCAATCGGAACAGATCATGAAGCCACAGGGGCATGACCAGCAGAACAGCTGTTCCCGATCGCAGGTGACGCACACGTACGCCTTTGGGCGACGCCATCTGCCCCTGCTTTTCTCGCGATTAGGGCCATCATTCCGGTTCATGAGTGCGCTCGACAAACTGGGGCTTGAGTGATGGATCAATGTTCCATGATGGGCCGCCGGGATCGCTCGCGTTTGAGATGGCTCCGGCGCTTCTTTTCTTCAAGGCGCCTGAGTTTTGCTCCGCCGGTAACCGACGTGGCCTTGCGGACGGACGGGGTTCTCAGTGCTTCCCTGAGGAGTGCCGCGAATCGTCTGATGACGATTTCTCGATTGGCCGCTTGACTTCGGCTCTCCTGGGAAGTCACCCAAAGCAAGCCTTCCTTGTTCACGCGGCTACGCAGGCGGGAAAGGAGCAAACTTCGTTCGTCATCCGACAGGAAAGGGCATCGGGCAACATCGAACCACAAGGTGACACGCGTGCTCACCTTGTTGACGTTCTGTCCTCCCGGCCCGCTGCTTCGGGATGCTGTGAACGTCAGCTCACTTTCGGGGATGAAGAGGCGATTTGTGATCCTGATGGCCTGGTCCGTCATCAGGTAAGATTATACACTTTCATGATCCTTTTGGAAATGTTACCTGACTGATCCTGGCGATCTCCGGAGGAACACTCCCTGATGAGGACTCTCTGGAAATCGGCATTGAGGACTGTGGATGAGAAGGGGCCCTTGATTGAGGTGCCCGAATGGGCAACACCGAACACCTTGATTGTCGGGGGCTTGTTGTTGTTGGTGGCCCAACTGCTGAGAGCATTCAGTTCTTCCATGAGGCCGCGGACCTCTTGCTGGATGTCTCCGAGTCTGGCCTGGTGAGAGGCGATTCTCTCTCTCGCATCGTCCTGTTCGTGGAACAGCTTGTTCAGTTCCTCTTCGGCTTTCCTGATCTTCTCCTCCAGGTCGAGGACCATGCGCTCCCTCTGCGCTGCCCCTTCACGGTCTCCGCTGTCGGCGAGTTCCTTAGCTTCCCTGGCGAGATTACCCAGTTGCAGGGATGACCTGTCCTGGACCTGGGCCATGGTGCCAATCCTGGACTCCAATTTGAGGACTTGGTCATTCAGCCTCCGGATTGCCTCTTCCTCAACTTGCATGTCTTTTTCACGGGTCGCGATGGTTCCCTTCATGGCTTCGATTTCCCGCTCGCTGATAGGGTCGAAGCCGATGTTCAAGGCGCACGGTTCGGAGCGATCGGATCCAATTTGCCCAGCCTCAATGCCCTGCTTGGCAAAAATCTGCGAATAGATGATTTTGCCACTGGGCGCGAGGCATTTCCCAGAGGTGATCACCTTGGATTCCAGAATGCCCTTGGCGACCACAATGTCTCCGAGGGCTTCGATGCGGGATGCGTGGATGTGAGCAGCCCTTACGCTCCCCTTGCTCTTGATGGTGGCCCCGAGTATGCCCCCCGAAACCACGATATCCCCATTCACCTGGACATGTGCTTTGGATATCTCCCTGACGAACAGCTGATCGCACTCCACGCGAAAGCCATCCTGTATGACTCCCCTCACTTCCAGCTTCCCGTCGAAGGTAATGTTTCCGGTCTCAAAGCTCACATCCTCCTCGATAATGAGCTCGGGGAGCACCGAAATGGTTCCGTACGGCGACACCTGAGGCTGACCATCGATTTTGGCATAGAATCGAAGCCCGTCAGGTGACTTCTCCACACCCGATCCGCAAACCAGGTTCTTTTCCCGACCTGCAGGGGGGGTGATGATCTTTCCATACACGTCGATGCCATTGGCTCCCATGGTTTGTGGGGTCATTTCTGCGATGAGGTCTCCCTTCCTGACCTGGGCGATGCCACCCCTGTTTTTGAGGTCGATAACGCAGCCGTCCGTCTGAGGGTCGCAGCCCTTTCCGCCATTCTCATAATGAAACCGAATCTCCGCCGATGCTCCCGGGTTAGGTGGGGTGCCTTCCGCAATGACTCTGAGCCTGTTCACCGGCCCTGCTTCAGTGAAATGCCTTTCCAATGCCTCTCCACCCAAAATCCCTTCACAAATCCCCACCTGTTTCAGGAGCCCCATGATCTCATCGCGGCTCATCGGCTCGGGGCTCTCCGTTTTAAATCGAAAACAGGCCTTGAGACCGTCTCTCGATGCGACGATGTCAAAAGAATCCTGTTCCAAGAGGACATCCCAGTCACCAGAAGGGTCCTCTTCGCATGGAACGACATCAGTTGCCGGGTCCGGGGCGCAATCCGGAACGGCCTGTTGCGGATGAAGCTGGGGGACGCTTCGATGGCGGGCGGGGTCGGTTTTCGATCTCTCCGCTCTGATTCGCTCCACGGCCGCATGGATGGCCGTGCATTGTCTCTGCGTGATGGTGCCAAGCTCGACCAGAATCTCCCCTAAGCCCCTGTAAGCTTTGTGTTCTCTGAAGTGCCGGGCCTGAATTCGGGATGCCTTGTCCACCTGGTCCTGAGTCGCCAGGCATTTCTTGGTAAGCACCTGTCCAAAAAGACGGTCCGGTTCTCTCATTCTCTGGAAAGTGGATGCCATTTCCAAGAAACTCAAATTCTTTTCCGAAATGAATCCTGCGGCAAGGAGTATGTCTGCCAGGCCCAGATTGTGTCCCTGGCTCTTCTTGAGTTTCTGCTGGCTGATCGCCTCCTGAACCTTTTCCTCCGGAACGAATCCGTGGGTTACGGCGAGTTTGGCCAGGACATGATCTTCCATGGGTGGTAGGCCGCGCTCGAACATCCCGGACGCGGTTGTGGCATTGTCTTCCATCGCACCGTCTCCTTCAGGTGTCACTGATGGGTGATTTGATGGCCCCCCGTCCCATGAGACGATGATGGGACGGGAACACCACTAGATTCGTCACAAGTCCTAGATTTCTTTACACCAAGGCTGTCATCATGGCTGGATGGAGATCGGGGAACGGTGCCTGAGGGCACCTTCGATCCGTTTCAGTGCTTGCGGACTGCTTCTGTCAACGAGGCCAAGTGTTCTCGCAAGCGGGCCCTGACAAACGGGGTTTCGTCAACCTCCACGAGACAGTCCTCCAAGACGCATTCCGCGAAAGAGGTCCACTCCTCGAGGTTCAACTGCCGAGCCAGTTCGAGCAAGGCTTCAGCGTCAGGCAATGTGGGGTTCGTGGAGGTCTTTTCCCTCCATGCCTCGGAAAACCCGGTGATGACCCCGCTCAGAGAGTCTGCAGGTGCCCACGCGAGAGGTCCCGTTCCATCGATTCTGTCGAGGCGCATGCGCACGGAAAGGCTGAACAAAAAATGCAGGATGGACACCCACGGGTTGTCAGGATCGAATCCGAATGGGGAGAGACTGCGATAGTCCCTGGCAGTGATGAGTCGCACTGCAATGCCAGTGGCGTCCCGTCGGACGACAAAGTCCCCGGCCGCATGGTGCCACGGATGGATTTGTCTGAAGGAATTCCCATCGAGATAAGTGGTCAGGATGAACGAAGCTTGCTGGTAGAGGGAGCGTGTTTCGTGCGCATTGAGGAAATGGCCCTCCTGGTCCGATTCCCACATCTTGATATGCGGGATCTTGTCATCCTGAGGCCCGGACAGATGGAATTCGTGGTGGTCCTCCAGCCACTCGGCAACGAACAGCCTAAGCGGCAGAGGGTCATCATCCCCGGGCTTGCAAGTGGTTTCATCCATGAGGTAAAAGCGTGGCAGGAAGGACCGTTGGGAGACTCCTTGCAATTCTCTGACAGTTCGGAATTCCCGATCCATGGTGTCCTTTTGAGTTTCCGTAATCGCGACGTTGACAGCGAGGGAGCAGACGCCTGAAGAGAGAATTGCCTTAAGCTGGAGTACTTGGTAACAAGCACCATGTTTGCTGCTGATGACCTCCAGGGCTTGGATTTCCTGGAGGGTGACAGGTCGCTGTAGATGGGAGGAAAGAGCTTCCCTCAGGGGGCTGTGATTGTTCCTGCCAAGTAAGGATGCGACGGAGGTGAGGTAAGGCCCGTACTGCAGAGGGGGAAATGTCTCACCGGGCCCTCGGGGTAGGAGGACGCTCCAATTCTTGGGAGTGAGGGGGACAGGGCCTTGGACTGTGTTGATCAGCAGGCGCACAGGAAATGACTGTGCCATGAGAGCACCTCTCCTCAAAACGGGATTTCCTTGGGCTGGCCGTCTCGGAGTGTCGCAGCGCTTGGCCGGGTGCCACACCCAATGGTGTCTATACAGCAAACGTCCTCAGAATGGTATTCACTTAACCACCCATTACGGTGTAATTGTGGGAATCGCTTGGCGCCTGCCTGCAAATGATGCCAACCTGGCCTTGGGATGCCGCACCGACATGACTCATGGGCCAGGTACGGTCGTGGCGTTGCATTGCGAGGTGACGCCTCCTCGAATGGCTTCAATCTCTCTCGTTGCAGATGGAAGCCCATTTGAGTCTAAGCCATCCGCCCCCTGCAGGGCAAACTGCACGAATACTCGTGCCTTGCGGGGAAACAGCGTCGCAAGGCACGAAGACAGGAAGCGTGCATGGTGAACGCTTTCGCACAAATCCAAGGGGGCTGTAGGTCATGAAGGGTTTTTTTCATGCGCAAAGCATCGTCGTGGTGGGGGTGTCCACCTCGGCAGCGAATCTTGGGCGCGCCATTGCGTTCAATCTCATGGAATTCCAGTATGATGGCTGCGTTTATCTTGTTGGGCCCAAAGGGGGCTGCTTTCTCGGCCACAAGATCTACAAATCAGTGGCCGAGGTGCCTGAGCCCGTGGACCTCGCAGTGCTCCTGGTTCCGGCGACAGCGGTGCCACAAATTCTGAGGGAGTGCGGCGAAAAGGGCATTCAACGGGTTGTGGTGGAATCCGCGGGGTTCAGGGAATTGGGAGCAGATCGCATGGCCTTGGAAGAGGAAGTGGTGGGAGTCCTGCGATCTTACCGCATGAGGATGATCGGTCCCAACTGCCTCGGGATCATCAATCGAAGCAACGGGTTGGCCGTCCCCTTCATGGCGCTGAGATCGGAGGGGATACCGGGGGGCATATCGATTATTTCCCAAAGTGGCGGCGTTGGGGTCATGATGCTCAATGTTCTCGCAGGCGAGAATCTGGGCCTCGCCAAATTTGCGAGCATTGGCAACAAACTGAATGTGGATGAAACGGAGCTTCTTGAATATCTCATCGAAGACAGTGCAACCAATGTCGTTTATTGCTACCTGGAAGGGATTGCCAGGGGACGGAAGCTCATGGAGACTGCCATGGGCTCACCGAAGCCCATCATCGTTCACAAGGGGAACAATGGACAGACCGGGGCGCACATTGCCATGTCTCATTCAGCTTCGCTGTCGGCAAATGACAAAGTGGTCGATGCCGGTCTGAGGCAGTGCGGCATCTTGAGGACCCACAATCAACAGGATGCCCTCGTCGCCATGAAGGCGTTTTCGCTACCCCCCATGCGAGGCAAACGTCTTGCCATCATCTCGAGGTCGGGCGGTCACGCCGTCATTGCGGCCGACGCGGCTGAGGCCCATGGGTTCACCCTCCCTCCCTTCCCTTCGGAAATCCTAACACTCGTACAGGCGCGATCCAGGGCAAAAGTGATCCAGCACCACAACCCAATGGATCTAGGCGACCTTTTTGACTTCAGCCTGTACAGGGACCTGGTGCGCAATACGCTGGCACGGGGTGACATCGACGGCCTGGTGTTCATTCACACGTATCAGGAGGTCTTCGAGGCGGATGAATCCAGGGACCTCATCCTGGGCTTTGAAGAACTCATCCGTGAATATGGCAAGCCCATGGCGATCTGTGTGTGCACCACCCGTCATGAGTTGGATAAACATTTGAGGAAGGCGAGTCTCATACTCTTCACCGATCCTCAGGAGGCTGTGAAGGCATTGTCTTTGTCGCGGGAGCACTTCGCCGCTGGACCTCTGCATTTCCCCGCAGAGCGTCCGGCAGGGATCAAGAGAGCTCAGGCCCGATCGGAGCTGGATCGTGCGGCGGGAGGTCCGCTCGTTCCTGAAACCCTCGCGGCGATACTCAATGCATATGGTGTCGCAACTGTGCCTCACGAACATGCAGCCTGTTTGAATGAGGCCCTGGAAGCGGCGGAGCGCCTGGGCTTTCCAGTGGTGCTCAAGACGAGGAATCCGGATATTGTGCATAAGACAGACGTGGGAGGCGTTCGCCTCAACCTGACAGATCCGGCTGCCCTGGTCCAGGCCTATAATGCGATGTGCTCATTGGGCAACGCTGTCACGGTTCAGAAGTTGGTGCCTCGGAGCCTGGAATGGCTGGTTGGCGGGCGCCAGGACGAGAATTTCGGTCCGATCCTCGTGGTGGGATTGGGAGGGATCCATGTGGAGGTTTTCGGGGAGACATCGATACGCATTGCGCCCATCACCATGGAGGAGGCGGACAGGCTTGTCCGCGAATGCCGGGGAGCCTCTCTCCTGCATGGTGTTCGAGGAGAGGGTCCATACGACCGGGAAAAGCTGTTGGATGTGATTGTAAGGGTCTCATGGCTATTACATGACCATCCCGATATCAGGGAGATGGATCTGAATCCCGTGGCCGTTCTCCACGAAGGCTGCATGGCTCTGGACTGGCGGGCCACCAGGGAGGTATCCGTGGCTCCCGGACAGACTCGCATGGAATAAAATCTCGTGTACAATCTCAAACGGTTTTGCTATCAACTTACCTCGTTTTGGCAGGGCCGAGGGAAGCTCTTGGAACCTTCCAGAGCCATGGTTCGCTGGAATTGTGAACCATTGTCTCCACAACCATGCCTCCCGCAGTTGCGGGTTTGACGTTCTGTGGGAATTGTGAGTGGTCAGAATCACTGGGAAGAAACAGGATCTGGGGGAGTAGAATGAAGGGTCGATGGTTGATCACTGTTTTCCTGATCGGGGCCTTGCTGGGTAATGCCGCTCCACTCCATGCCGGGGTGCCTCAGCCGCCTGGGAATGAAGAAACCATAGTTGGGTCGGTGGTGAAGGGGGAAAAGGGCATTGTCATCGAAGCTGAGGATGGTGACTACCTGGTCAAGGGCAAAGACCTCTCAAAGATGGTGGGCAAAATGGTTGAGGCCACTGGAATCATTGTGGAGAGCGACAAGGGGGATACCATCGAAGTCAAGTCCTTCGAAGAAGTCCAATAAGAATGGTGTCGAACCTGCATGTTGCTTCCGGACTTGAAAGACAAATCGGGTGACGGAGGGGTACTCGACTGCATGATCCTACCCAGTCAACCTGTTTCTCATTGGCTTCCTGCCCGGTCTTCCTCGCCGTTGCTCCGGAATGCTAGGACTCCTGCCAAACGCCTGGTGACCCAAGAGTGATCGATTGCACAACAGGGTAACAAACAGCTGTCATTTCCAGCGCATTCCCGGTGCCTGGTGCGGCTGATGACTCCGGATGTTGGTCGAAAATGTCCGGGAGGAATTCACGCATTTGAATGTGAATCTCCACCCTGGCCGTTGCACCTCGGGGTGATTCGGGGCCGGTCAGCGAGTTTCTTCGGAGGAAGTATATGTCCCCCTATGACTGGAACAAGGAAATCGCCGACCTCCATCGCCGCATGAACAGGTGGTTCGAGCTCCTTTCCCCCCGCCGGGTTTCCTCCTGTTTTTCCGGTGAACACTGCTGGGTTCCCTCAGCGGATATCCACGAGACCGACGGGGCGTATCATGTGATTGTTGACTTGGCGGGCGTCGACCCTTCAAGCATCGAAATGACTATACACGGGCACACCCTTGACCTGAGCGGATCAAGGCTGCGTCCGCATATCGACTCGTGCATCAGGATTCACCAACTGGAGATCGACTTCGGGATGTTTCGGAGGAGATTCCACTTTCCCTTGGATTTGGACACCGATCAGGCGGGATCTTCTTGCGAGCAGGGAATGCTCCAGATCACACTTCCGAAATTGAAACCACCTCAGCCGGTTAAGGTTCCGTTGAGAACCGATTAGAGACTCTTTTCTGCCAATCAAGGAGGGGATGCCCTGATGGATCAGGAATTGCCCAGTAAGGTCGATCCAGTGGATGACCTCCAAGAGAGGTTGCCTGTGCTCCCAGTGGGTGACATGGTCCTCTTTCCGGATCTAGTGATGCCCATCGACATCAAGAGACCTGCCTCGCAGAGACTGGTTGATGACGTGCTCATGTCGGACCACCTTCTCGTGGTGACTGCGCAGAAGCAGCGAGACCTGGATAAGCCTGGGCCGGGAGATCTCTTTGAAGTGGGGACCCTGGCCAATATCATGAAGCTCATGAAACAGACGGATGGGTCCTACCAGATCATCGTTCGGTCTCTGCAGAGGGTCAGACTGAACAACTTCGAAACTGTGAACGGCTATTGGGTGGCCCATGTGGAGAGGCTGGAGGAGGACAGGTCGGGAGGGGTCGAAATCGAGGCGATGGTTTTTAACCTGAGGACCCAGTTCGAGAAATTCGTTGAACTCGCCAATCTGCCTGCTGAACTGGGTGTGGTGGCACTCAACGTGGAACGGCCTATCCAACTCGCCTATATCGTCGCCTCCAATCTCAATCTCACGGTTTTGGAACAGCAAACCCTACTGGAACTGCCCGACCTCGGCACAACCCTGGAGCGTACTACCTTCTATCTGACCCGACAGATCGAAAAACTCGAGCTGGTCCGGCAGATTCGGGATCGAGTCCGGGCAGGAATGGACAAGCGCCAGCGCGAGTATTTCTTGAGGGAACAGCTTCGCACCATCAAAGGTGAACTTGGAGAAGGCGATGAGAGGAATCCCGATATCCAGGAACTTCTCGTAAGACTTGAAGAAATGGAAATGCCACAGGAGGCCAAGGCAGCTGCGGAAAAGGAGATCGAGCGCATGGCGCGCATGGCTCCCAATTCCTCTGAATATACGGTTTCGAGGAACTACCTGGACTGGCTCCTGGAGATGCCATGGAGCGCCTCCACCCAGGACACCCTGGATGTGCGCCAGGCGGCGGAAGTCCTGGATCAGGATCATTTCGACCTGGAGAAAGTGAAGAAGAGGATCCTCGAGTATCTTGCTGTGCTGCAGCTCAAACAGGACATGAAGGGCCCGATTCTTTGTTTTGTGGGGCCTCCTGGAGTTGGGAAGACCTCTTTGGGACAGTCCATTGCCAGGAGTCTGGGCAGGAAGTTCCTGCGCCTTTCTCTGGGGGGACTCCGTGATGAGGCCGAAATTCGAGGACACAGACGCACTTACGTGGGTGCCCTTCCCGGTCGTATCGCTCAGGGGCTGAAACGGGTGGGAAGCAACAACCCCGTATTCGTGCTGGATGAGATCGACAAAGTGGGCACGGATTTCCGCGGGGATCCTTCGTCTGCGCTGCTGGAAGTTCTCGATCCTGAGCAGAATGTTGCCTTCTCGGACCATTACCTGGGAGTGCCCCTGGACCTTTCGAGGGTCCTGTTCATCGCTACCGCCAACATGATGGACACGGTTCCTTCGGCTCTGCGAGACCGGATGGAAGTCATCGAGATCCCCGGCTACACGGAGGAAGAGAAGCTGGAGATCGCCCGGAGGTATCTCGTGGTCAGACAGATCGAGGAACACGGCCTGATCAATCGTAATGTGATCATAGAGGACGAGGCCATCCTTGAAATCATCCGTTCTTACACGAGGGAAGCAGGCGTCCGGAGTCTCAACAGGAACATCGCATCGCTTTGCCGCAGTGTTGCCAGGGAGATTGCCGAGGGCAGCGAAGGGGAAGTGGTTCTCCGCCGTGAAAATGTGTTTGAAATCCTTGGCCCGGTGCGATTCATTCCGGAACTGTCCACCCGGTCCTGGGGGCCGGGAATCAGCACGGGACTGGCTTGGACACCTTCGGGCGGAGACCTGATTTTCATCGAGACTCTGAAGACACGCGGTCACGGCAAGCTGACACTCACAGGACAACTCGGTGAGGTGATGAAGGAATCCGCTGCAGCTGCCCTGACATACATAAGGGCTCGGGCGCCGGAATTGGGAATTCAGGAGGAGGAGTTTGAACACTCCGACATCCATGTGCATGTGCCTGCGGGTGCCGTGCCGAAAGACGGCCCCTCCGCAGGTGTCGCGCTGGTGGTGGCTCTGGCCTCTCTCATGAGCACAAGGCGGGTCCGGCGCGATGTGGCCATGACGGGGGAGATCACCCTTCGGGGTGATGTGCTGCCGGTCGGAGGGATCAAGGAAAAAGTGCTTGCTGCCAGAAGGGCCGGCATCAAGGAGGTCCTCATCCCCCACATCAATGCCAAAGACCTAGTGGATATTCCCGCTCACCTGCGGTCCGACATGGTCTTCCGAGAACTCCATCTCATTTCGGAAGCCTTTGACCTGGCTCTTGAACCGCTGCAGTCCCTATGACGGGATGAGCGTGAAGCCCGCCATCCATTCCAGCCCCTCAGCTGGCGCCATCCTGAGGTTTGTCCGACCTTCCGTCATCGAGCTTTTTCAGCAGATTGCATACACTGCACACATCTTCGTATGTCGGTTCGCCACACCCTCTGCACACCGCAAAATCTGAATCCGCTTCTGGAGGGTGCCGTCGGTCGACATACGAAAACAGGAAGTCCCGCTTGGTTCCGGGCATCTTGGATTCCAACAAGTTCAGGGCTTCCTTGAACATGTGGCTGGTAGCCCCCCTTGAGAGGGGGCAAGACTCCCCAATGGGTGTGATCCCCTTCACCTGGCAGTAGATTGAGATCTCTCGGGCATCCACCCGATAGAGCGGCTTCAGCTTGGTGGGGATTCGCTGATGGTTGGAGGGGAGCAGAGGGTATTGCTTCCCAAAGTACTGCGAACGGTTCCGGACGATGTTACCCAGCAGGCGTCCCGCTTCGTCATCAAGGTTGTGCCCAGTGGCCAAAGCCCGGAAACCTTCCTGGATCGTCAGGCGGTTCAGCAACTGACGTTTGAGGAAACCGCAGACGCCGCAGATTTTTCGGCGTGTCTTGTGTCTTATCTGAGGCAGGGTATAGCCGAAGACATCCTTCAGGGGGTGGATTGCCAATGGGAGCTCCCTTTGGGCGGCAAAGGACTTGACTGCATCCAAGGAAGACTTGGAAAACCCATCAATCCCGAGATCGATGTGAATGCCTCGAACCGTATAGCCCAGATCGTTAAGCACATTCCACAGGGCCAGGGAGTCCTTGCCTCCCGAAACGGCCACCATGATGGGCACCGAGGCCGGGAGGCGGAAAAGGTCCATAGCCCGCGACACGGCCCGTTCGAAGAACACAATGAAACACCCGGTGCAGAAATTCGCATGATGGCCGAGCATGCGTATGGTGGCAGTAGCCCGGCAACGCGTGCATTTGGCCCCTGGGGGCAAGTCGAGGGATCTCCCCTGCATTTGCTGTGTCTTTCATTCATGAATGATTTGGAGTAAACATAAAGACTCCAGTGTCAGGAGACTTGGCCAGATTGGCCTGAAAACCTCGCCGTTCTGGAGAGTCGTCAATGTGTGAATTCTTCTGACCATTCCATGGCTGAGATCGCAACCCAGGCCTGAATCCATGGAGCGATCCATAGGAGGAGGTCATGAGTTGGCTTGGAGCATGTAGCATATTCGGGGCATGGAAATGAAGAGATGAATGGCGATTGTCCCAGGGAGGTTGCATGAATTTGGTCTTTGTCCATTTTGAAATCACTCCTGTCCAACCGCAGGCAGGTCCATGGGATTCAAGGGTTGCCGGACTTGAGTCGATTGGTGGCAGCTGATGAACTGCCATTTGGCATTACCTGAGGAAGTTCGAGAGAATCGAGAGGAGTCCTGCCTTCATGGAAGGGATGCATTACGAGGGAATCATCATACGGCCCCCCAGTGAAGCCGAGAGCGTCTTGCTTCAGGTCACTGTCGGATGTTCCCACAATAAGTGCACTTTCTGCGGTACATACAAGGGAGTGCGGTTTCGGATCAAGGACGATGCAGTCATTGATGCCGATATCCGCTATGCGGCCAGGAATCTCACGTTTCTCCGTCGGGTGTTCATCACTGACGGAGATGCCCTGATACTTCCTCAAAAGAGACTCGTCTGGATTCTCACGAGAATTCGCGAAGAAATGCCCTGGATACGGCGCGTGGGACTGTATGGGAATGCCAAGAGCATTCTCCGTAAGAGCCGCGGTGAGCTGGAAGAATTGCGCGGACTTGGTTTGGGAATAATCTATCTGGGTTTGGAGAGCGGAGATCCTTGGGTCCTGAAGGAGGTGAAGAAAGGAGTGAGTCCGGAGAGGCTCATCGAGGCGGGCCGCAGGGTCCGAGATTCGGGGTTGAAACTGTCGGTTACAGCCCTTCTGGGGATCGCGGGCCGGGAAAGGTCGCTCCAACACGCACGGGCCACGGGCAGGGCACTCACGGCCATGGACCCGAACTATGTGGGAGTGCTGACGCTCATGGTGCTGCCAAATACCGAGATGGGCCGCCAAGTCGCAGCTGGGACCTTTGAATTGATCTCTCCGTTGGAACTCATGCTGGAGCTTCGGGAAATGTTGGTCCACACGGAAATGACCCGCGGACTGTTCTTCGCGAACCATGCTTCCAACTACTTGCCCCTGAAAGTCAGAATGCCGGGAGACAAGATCGGCGCGCTGGAACAACTCGATGCTGCGCTCAAGGGCAAGGTTTCCCTGAGGCCCGAGTGGCTGCGGGCCTTGTAGAAACGCATGCGGTCCTCACCTGGTTCAGTGCATGGCCTCTCTCTGGTTGGGTGGGGGGGGATGCAAGTGACGTTCCGAGTTGGGTGAGTACAGGGTGGCTGGCCCAGAGAGTCTCTGAGTCTCCACCCGGAAGGTCTAGTTTTGACCCCACTTGAGTTTGGATCTCAGAATCTCGAAATAGTCAACGAACGGGGGTTTGATGCATCGCACGGGGATTGCGTCAGCGGATATGACGATGCGATCTTCGGGAGCGAGGGCGCATCCGACCTGACCGTCGCATGTGAGAGTGAGCCTGCGTATCTGGGCTTCAGGTTCGATGCAGAGCGTCACGTGGGATGGCAGGATGATGGGGCGGTTGGCCAGGGTGAATGGACATATGGGTGTGAGAATGATGGCCCCGGCGGAAGGGACCATTATGGGGCCACCGGCTGACAGATTGTAGGCGGTGGATCCTGTGGGCGTGGCCACAATAAGACCGTCTGCCCGGTAGTGGGTGAGGTAGCGCCCGTCTATGGTGGTCTTCAGTTCAACGATGCGGGCGAGTGCCCCCTTGTTGATGACGACGTCGTTGAGAACGCACATCTTGAAAAACTCACTCCCATCCCGCATGATGACGACCTTGAGACGCATGCGTTCTTCGATCCTGTAATTGCCTGAGAGGATCTGTTCAAGGTCCCTCGTGCAGTTGGCCGTGCTGATTTCTGTGAGAAAACCAAGGCCGCCGAGGTTGATCCCGATGATCGGGACGGTGCGGTCCTCCAGGAAACGAGCCACGCTCAAAAAGGTTCCGTCTCCGCCAATGACGATGACGAGTTCTGTGTGCTCGGGTATTTCAATTTTGGGCACATTCAGTGTGATGTCCGTGGTGCCGATGTTTTCCATGCAGAAGACCTGGATATTTCGGTCCAGCAACCAGGATCGGAGATCCGTGGCGAGTCTCTCAGCCTCGGTCCTCGCTCTCTTGTATATGATGGACACGTGATCCATGCTGTTCCTCCCGGGTGAACGACATGGGAATCATAGGCAGCTGGATCATTCAAAAGCAATGAAAAATGTTTGTAAAAGTGGCCGAGTTCCACTAACTTGAAACGCAGAAGAAGGCGGGTTTACCAGTGTCAGGATAGGTGGACGGCTCCCTGGCCGTTGGCGTCTCCGCTGTTCGAGAACCTTGGTTCAGTATACAATGAGGGCTATTGGATTCTCTGTGACGCGTTCACGCGGTGCAGATCCCCTTCGTGCGCCGTGCATCCACCATTTCCTGATCCTGGTCTCCTTGGCATGCCGACACCTGAAAAAGGCCGGCGACCGACTGCCCATAGGACTTGGCGTTCCCGCCGGTGCGGGTGGCCCCTGACACATCCAGCGCTGTTCTTCTTCGGTTTTCTGCGATGCACTGGGTGTTTCCCTGCACGTGGTTTGAATCGATTTGTCTGATGACTGGACGCTAATGGAGCGCGTTCAAAAGTAAGGTGTCGCAGTCAAGGGAACCAGGGTTCCCGAGACTATTGGGCACCGGAATCCTAGGCTGGTGTCATCCAAGGAAGTTCAGATGGGATTCGGTTCTCACAAGATTCTTGTGGTAGATGATGAGCAGCAGGTATGCGAGATCCTTGCTGAAGCTCTTGGAATGATGGGGCATCAGGTGGGCACGGCCAAGGATGGCATCGATGCCCTGGAGAAACTCCAAAACGGGAATTTCGAGTTGGTGATCACTGACATCGACATGCCGCGCATGGACGGCATCGAACTGATCAAACACCTGGTTCAGCAGAGGAGCATGAGCGACATCATCGCTATCACCGGGCACATGATGAAATACAAATACATGGATGTGGTGAATGCCGGTGCCGCAGACTTCATCACAAAGCCATTCAGCTTTGACGAACTTGAAGCCAAGCTGAATCGACTCCTCCGAGAGCGTTATCTCAGGCAGGAACTGGAACGTCTCGTGACAGAGGACGCTCTCACGGGTCTTTACAACAGGCGGTTTTTTCAGAGGGCCCTCCGCAAGGAGGCGATCAGGGCAACCCGCTACCAACACCCGCTGTTCCTCTTCTTTTTCGATATCGACAACTTCAAGACATTCAACGACCTCAGGGGCCATCAGGCAGGTGACCGTCTGCTCATCGAATTTGCCCAGGTGCTGCGATCTTCAATCAGAGAAGAGGTTGATACGGCCTTTCGATTTGGTGGCGATGAGTTCACGGTGCTACTTCCCCATCTGCATTGTGACCAGGTGGCTCTGGTGGCCGAAAGAATCAGGGAGCGGTACAACCATTTGGACTTGCTGCCGACCACGCTTTCCATCGGAATCGCGAAGCTCTTCCTGAAAACCGACGACGTGGATCAGAACACGGAGGACATGATCTTGCGAGCGGACAGGGCGCTCTACCACGCAAAGCATGCATTAGGCGGGAATTGTGCCTATTTTGACGAGAAATCCATCGGGTAGACTTTAAAGATATGGGATCAGTTGATATTTCCTTGGTTTTTCCTCACTTTCCTTTCAATAGTTGTTTTTTCTTCACCTTCATTTTTTCTTGACTCTCCAGAACCTGTCCTTTATATAAGGCACACTTCAGCGGGTGCGCCAGGCTGTGTAAGCTTTGGAGTATCCTTTGAAAAATGGACAAGGGGCGTCACCTGACGGGATGAGCTGGGTTCTTGGTTTCTTGCGCCATGGAATCCGGAAGGGTGGCGGAAAGAGGTCACTAATCCTTATTAACACTCCATCATTGGTGTGGCATGAAGCTGGTGAACGGTCCGCCCGTCTAATCAGGCAGTGAGTCCATCAGAAAACGGAAAACTGGAAGTGCCAAGGCCCTGAGGCTCTTTCAGTTGTCTCACGGTGGCATCTCCTGGTTCTTGGGCGGCAGTGTGGTACAGGTCTTGAGAGAAAGGGACATCTCTCAATTCAGAGCAGGGAGGTGGCTGCCATGGGCATGGGCAAACCTGAATTCGGATTTGGGGTTCACCTGATGGTGGATGGCTATGGCTGTGAACGATCAAAACTCGAGGACATCAATCTGATCTATAATTTCCTCGATGAATCACCGGCACGGATGGACATGACCAAGATCATGCCTCCCTATGTGTTTCGGTATAATGGAGTGACCCCCGAGGACTGGGGCATTTCGGGCTTCGTTCTCATTGCCGAGAGCCACATCAGTGTCCACACATTTCCTGACAAGCAGTACCTGAGCTTGGACATGTTCTCCTGCAAGCCGTTCGATACTCAGATGGCGGTGGAGACCGTGAAAAAGTATTTCAGCATGCAGAAGTATGAAATGAAAGTGCTGGACCGTGGACAGGAGTTCCCCAACAATATTAAAGAGTCTGCCCAGGTTGTCCGCATGGATCGAATTTTGATGCAACGTGCCAGGTGACGAGTTCCATGGGTGATGAGCACAATGTGGGGTCCAGGCCGTTGGATTTGCCTGGACCCCATTATTCATTTCTGGGATTGAATCCTTCTTCCGAAACGCTGATGTCATCCAGGGCCGTCATCGTTCCGGTACCTTATGACGGGACCACGACCTACAGGGCCGGAACCCGTGAGGGCCCCAGGGCGATCCTTGCGGCGTCCAGGGAACTGGAGTTCTACGACGAAGAGACCGGCACGGAACCATATCGGTGGGGAATAGCCACTGCCGGGGAAGTGGAAGTCACGGTGGCATCCCCCAGGGAGATGGTGGCACGAGTGCGTCGTGTGGGTGAGAGCCTCTTGGATTCAGGCAAGCTTCCGGTGCTCTTTGGAGGCGAACATCTCCTCTCCCTGGGGATGATCGAGGCAGTCGCAGCCCGTTTTCCAGATGTCGCTATATTGCATTTGGATGCTCACGGAGATTTGCGGGAAAGCTACCAGGGAAGCGCATACAGCAATGCGTGTGTGATGCGGTTGGCCTCTCGCCACGGCAAAATTGTCCAGGTTGGGATACGGGCACTTTCCAAAGAAGAGGTGGATTTCCAGCAGGAGGGGAACATCCCCTGCTTCTTTGCCCACCGGTTGCACCAGGACCCTGGTCTTTGGCATGAAATCCCGGATGTCCTTGGTTCCAGGGTCTATGTGAGCATCGACCTGGATGTCTTCGACCCCTCCATCATGCCGGCAGTGGGTACGCCGGAACCTGGCGGGGTGGGGTGGTACGAGGTGCTGTCGCTGCTCCGGGAAGTGGCGCGCAAGAGCACAGTCGTCGGTTTTGATGTGATGGAACTCCTTCCGATTCCCCAGATGGTGGCGCCGGACCTGCTTGCCGCCCGCCTCGCGTATAAGATCCTGGGCTATATTTTTATGGACTTCCCGGGACCACCTTGATAACTTTGCCACAGGTCGGCATGAAAGGCCGCGTGGGCCGGTGGTTCCAGGTTCCCGTCGCCCCTTGTGAGCTGCACGTTAATTCATTCGAAGGAAGAGAAACGGCTTTGGAAGAGGAGTCTGCCAAAGGGTTCAAAGATTGGCTGAGGATGTGCTTTCGTCGGCTCGCGCGTGTCGATGAACCCGAAGACATCGAAAAAGAGATTCAGCAACTCATTGACGAGGGCGAGCAACAAGGGCTGATTTCAGAAGATGAAGGGGAGATGATTCAAGGGATCTTCTCCTTCCGTGACACCATCGCCAGAGAGATCATGGTCCCAAGAACGGACGCCGTGTGTGCGCGCAGCGATGTCCAGTTCCAGGACATCATCCATCTCATCATACAGAGTGGTCACTCACGCATTCCCATCTACCAGGACAACATCGATAACATTATTGGCACGCTGCACGCCAAGGATCTCCTGGGATATTGGGGCAGGGATGATCTGGAAGTGAAGAGCTTGGTGCGGTCCCCTTACTTCATTCCAGAAACCAAGAAGATCAGTGAAGTCCTGAAGGATCTGCGGGACAACAAGTCCCACATGGCCGTGGTCATCGATGAATATGGGGGGACTGCCGGAATTCTGACCCTCGAGGATATCATCGAAGAGATCATTGGGGAGGTCATGGATGAGCACGATGCGGATCAGAAGCTCATCGTGGAGCTTGAGGACGGAACGATTTCCGTCAATGCCCGACTCGATTCGGAGGAACTGGAAGACTACCTGGACCTGGAGTTGCCCGAAGGGAAATTTGAGTCAGTAGGTGGTTTCATCATCAGCCTCCTTGGCCGTGTTCCTGCAGTGGGCGAGAAAGTTGTTTACAAGAACATAGAAATTGTGGTGGAAGCGGCCAACAACAGGAAGATCGAACGGGTAAGGATCCATCGAATCGATTCTCTGCCAGGGGAATCCGGTTTTTCTGAAGGTGCCCCTCACTGAGGTCAGTCTCTCACTGTTCCGGGAAGTGCGGGACAGGGGATTTTCTCTCCGCCGCCTCGCAGGAAGTGCCCTCTTCCAAGCCCCAAAAATTCACGAGATGTCAACGATAGGGCGTTGCATATGAAGGGGAAGGAGTTTTGGACGGCTTACGTCCCGAGTATCATGAGCGGCGTTTTGCTCACAGTGGGGTTCCCCTCGCTCCAATTCCACCAGGTGAGCTGGATTGCTCTGATACCGCTGTTTTTCGCTCTCAGGGGCAAGAGTGGCAAGGAGGCCCTGCTCCTCGGATATACATGCGGGTTGGTCCACAACTTCACTGTGTTCTTTTGGATCCGACACGTCGTTCATCATTATGGGGGTCTTCCTCTTCCGGTGGCTATCTCAGTTTTGCTGCTCCTCTGCGCTTACCTCGCGGTTTATCCTGCCTGCTTTGCGTTCTTTGCCCGCTGGTGGAATGCGCGGCCTGTTCTTTGGACATTTGGGCTTCCATGCGTCTGGGTGATGTTGGAGTTCATTCGGGCTTACGCCTTGACAGGATTCCCCTGGGCCAACCTCGGATACACCCAGACCCCTCTTTCCACCCTGATCCAGTTTGCCGACATCACGGGTGTCTATGGGATCAGTTGGTTGGTGGTGCTGGGAAACACGGCCCTAATGACGTGCATTGATCGGGCGATACCAGTTCTGAAGCGGATCGCTGGACCATCGGTGCTGGCGGTATGCGTTCTCGCGGCGATGTTCTACGGAACGGGTCGTGTCAAGGAGGTAATGAATCTTCAGGAGAATGCAGTGCCGCTCCATGTGGCGGTGATCCAGGGCAACATTGACCAGAGCCAAAAATGGAACCCCGCCTTCCAACAGGAGACCCTGAGAAGGTACAGGGAGCTCTCTATGAAGGCCTCATTGGACAAGCCGACGCCGGAGCTTCTTGTGTGGCCGGAGACCTCCGCACCCTTCTTCTATGGGACCGATGAAAAGCTCACCACCCAGTTGAATGGGATCTTTCTGGAAGTCGGAACTCCGCTGCTTTTTGGCAGTCCGGCCGTGACCAGAGTCAACGGCACATTGAAATTCCAGAACAGAGCGTACCTTGTCGACGGGAAGGCATCGGTCCTCGGAAAGTATGCCAAGCAGCACCTGGTTCCTTTTGGTGAATATGTGCCCCTTCAGAAACTGCTGTTTTTTGTGAATCGCCTGGTGGAGTCCGCAGGCGATTTCGTGCCGGGGGGAGAGGCTTCTGCTATCCCCCTGCATGGGCAATCCCTGGGTGTCCTCATCTGTTATGAGGGTATATTCCCGGAACTGTCCAGGGCGTCGGTGAACTCGGGAGCGACGATGTTCGTCAACATCACCAACGACGCGTGGTATGGGCCGACCAGCGCTCCCTACCAGCACATGGAAATTGCCCGGTGGCGTGCCATCGAATTCAGGAGGCCCCTCATTCGAGCGGCCAATACAGGCATCAGCACTCTGGTGGACGGTCTGGGCAACCTGTGCGGCGCCATCCCCCTCAATGAAGAGGGATACCTCGCATGTGCGGTTCATCCTCTCAAGATGAAGACGTACTATGCGGAATGGGGGAATTGGTTCGCCTGGCTTTGCACGCTTGTGGCAGCGATGGGGATACTTGTGCGCTTGAAACAAAGCCCGTCACTCTCACCGGCGGGTAGTGAGAATTGATTCGACAGAACGGCAAGGGAGACTTGATTCGCCCGTCCGGCTCATGAAATAATTGTGTATAGGCAAGGCATCGATGAACACATACGAGGAGGAGACATCATGACTGTCGATATCGCGGAAACGAGAAACTGGCTTCGGGGTTTATCTCAAAGGATCCAGAACCTCGGGGGGTATCTTTGACATAGAAGGGAAGAGGAAACGCCTTGAGGAAATTGAGAAGATCCTACTGAAACCGGACTTTTGGGAAAATCCTGAGGCGAGCAAGGCAATCCTGAAAGAGCGTTCGGACACGGAATCCCTGGTGCAGATGTGGGCTCAGCTGGCCACCGAGCAGGAAGAAACGGAACTGCTGATGGACATGGCCCTGGAGGAAAACGATGAGGAAACCCTGGGGGAAGTCCACTTGAAAACCCGGATGCTCGGGGACAGTCTGCGGCAGCTCGAACTTCGCCAAATGCTTAGCGAAGAGAATGACGACCGCAATGCCATCATCAGTATCAATTCGGGAGCGGGAGGGACCGAAGCCCAGGATTGGGCGGAAATGCTGTTGAGGATGTATCTGAGGTGGTGCGAACGGAAAAAATTCACTGTGCAAACGGTGGATCTCTTGGAGGGTGAAGAGGCAGGCATCAAGAGCGTGACTTTCACTGTGTCGGGTCCTTTCGCCTACGGTCTTCTCAAGGCGGAATCGGGAATCCATCGGCTGGTGAGGATTTCCCCCTTCGATGCAAGCGGGCGTCGCCACACTTCATTTGCCGCGGTCTCGGTGTATCCGGAGATCGACGACAAGATTGAGGTGGACGTGAAAGCATCAGACCTGCGCGTGGACACCTACAGGGCCAGCGGGGCCGGAGGCCAGCATGTGAACAAGACCAGCTCTGCGGTTCGCATCACGCACCTTCCCACCGGCATCGTCGTCCAGTGCCAGAATGAGAAATCCCAGCATCGCAACCGGGATATTGCCATGAAGATCCTTCGGGCGAGGCTTTACGAAAGGGAAAAAAGGCTGCAGCAGGAGAAACTCCAGGAGCTCCATGACAATCTGGATGACATCGCCTGGGGGAGCCAAATCCGCTCATACATTCTTCAGCCATACCGCCTCGTGAAGGACCACAGAACCAACGCAGAAAAAGGCAATGTGGAGGCGGTGCTGGACGGTGACATCGACGACTTCATCGAGGCGTACCTCATGCAGCTTTTGAACAGCAAGCAGAAGACGGCTGCCTGAGCGGTTCCGCTAGGCCTTTCCACTCGACTGCCGGTGCGTGAATTGCTTTGCCAAGGCATCGCAAAAATGCTATGAATCGCACCGTTCCTGTGGGGGGAGGCGTTCCGTGGCCTCTTTCATGGGGACGTGATCTTCGGGGGAGGTCCATTGCCCTGACGTCAGGCTCAAAGACACCCTCGCTTGTAAGTATCGATTCTCAGGAATGCCAGCCAGCCCTTGGGCTACTGCGCCGTGAGGGAAGCGTTCCTTGGAATTGACCGTTGCAAGGAGACCAATACGTTCTGGCGCGAGCGTGTTTGCCAGAGAATTCGGCTCAAGTGACCTTGTGTCTGCTGCGAGCCAATGTTGGGGAGTCACCCCTAGGGGATGCTCCCTTTTTTGCTTTGGGGTGTGAGAGTGTGGGGAGAGACAATGCGTAAGCTCAGTGTGATAGGGTCCTTGGGGCTCATTGCCCTTTCCGCTGTGATGATTTGTGCGGTTGAAGCCCAGGACCGGGGAATCATCACGCGCAAATACTCTGAGGGGCCTGCAAAGCCCGAGCAGAGAGTGGCCCTGGTTATTGGCAATAGTGCTTATGAGACGGTCCCTTTGCGCAATCCGGTCAATGATGCCCGTTCCATGGGGCGGACACTGGGTGAGCTGGGCTTCGACGTGGCGGTCCGTGAGAATCTCACCCAGAAAGAGATGAAGATGGAGATCCAAGCTTTTGGTCAGAAGCTGCAGAAGGGTGGAGTGGGTCTCTTTTACTTTGCTGGGCACGGCATTCAGGTCAACGGAAGGAACTTTCTGATTCCCGTTGGTGCGAAGATCGACCATGAAAAGCAGGTGGAATACGAAGGGGTGGATGCAGGGTCTGTCCTGGCGGAGATGGAGTTCGCACACAACCGTCTCAACATCGTGATTCTCGATGCCTGCCGCGACAATCCTTTCGCCCGGAGTTTCCGGTCGACCAGCGTGGGTCTGGCCTCCATCAATGCGCCATCCGGAACACTCATTGCCTACGCCACCTCCCCCGGTTCCGTGGCCAACGATGGCCCCGGGGAGAACGGCGTCTACACCGGGGAGCTCATCAAGGCCATGCAGGTTCCCGGTCTTCGCATCGAGGACGTGTTCAAACAGGTGCGTGCCTCCGTGCGGGAATCCACCCAGGGAAAACAGATTCCTTGGGAGTCCTCGTCCATGGAGGGGGACTTCTATTTCAGGCCGCCTTCTGCTGGGGTGATGCCATCGGACGATGCCGGAAAGACCCCTGCGGGCGGGGTGGGTGAGAAGGCACGCGGCGAAGGTGCGCCAAGGACCGTCAAGACTTGGAAAGAGCCGGTTACGGGCATGGTGTTCGTGTGGGTTCCGAGTGGGTGTTATCTCATGGGAAGCCCCCATGACGAGGCTGGCCGCGATGCGGACGAGGGCCCAGTCCATGAGGTGTGTGTCGAAGGGTTCTGGATGGGAAAGGTGGAAGTGACCAACGGGCAATTTCGAAAATTTCAGCCCAGTCACGACAGTGGGGATTACCAGGGCATTTCATTGAATGGGGACGGTCAGCCCGCAGTTCATGTGACCTGGAACGACGCCGCAGGCTTTGCCCAGTGGTTGAAGGGGCAAAATGGAGGGATGTATAACTTCCGCCTGCCTACGGAGGCTGAATGGGAGTATGCCTGCAGGGCCGGAACCGAGACGCCCCGATATTGGGGGACGGATGCGGCCAAAGCCTGTACCTACGAAAATGTTTCAGACCAGACCCCTCAGCGACAGTGGGATTGGACGGAGGTTCATGAGTGTGATGACGGCTATTTGGCGACCGCTCCGTCGGGGACATTTCTGCCCAATGGCTTTGGACTCCACGACATGCTGGGGAACGTCTCCGAATGGTGCCAGGACATTTACAGTGTGGATGTGTACACAAGGCATGAAAGGTCGAATCCTGTCTTCAACCAGGAGAGTGTCGGGACTGATCGGGTGATCAGAGGAGGGCACTGGCACGGGGATGTGGCCGCCGTTCGCTGTTCTGCCCGCAGTGCGGGCCTGCCGGGAGGCATGAACGACAACCTCGGGTTTCGGCTGATAAGGGAGCAGTGAACTGATCACGACCAGCGGACCATGCATATCCTTTCAACCCCCAAACAATCGATGGGCACGAAGGGGATGAAACGGACTGCCTCTCACCAAGCAAGGGAGACCATCGGGTGAGAGCCATCGTGGGGAATTGGTCACGCCGCCCCTCACGGGGAGTCTTCTGGTGCTCCTTGTTGATATGAGCGGTGGATCCCAATGTCCATCAATTTCAGCGCTAAGTCATTCCATAAGGAGGTGTGGGATGGTACCTTTGGGGCGATGTACTCCCAAAAAAAAAGACGTCAAGAAGTCTGCAAAGCTGGTCCTGCTCTGCCTTGTGTTGCAGGCGTTCCTGGCGGTGCATTGGGCTGTGCCGGCTTTTGGAGTCGATGACGAAAGGGTCGGCTTCAGATGGGCTCTGGGCGCGCTGGTCGAGAGGGATGGCGAGACCCGCCTTGAACCGGTGACCCGCGATGTTTCCCTGCGCAGCGGTGAGCGCTTCAAGATGATGATTGAACTGCAGAAGCCGTGCTTCGTCTATGTCATCCACCACAGCGCTCAGGATCAGGTTGCCTTGCTTTTCCCATACAACCTGACGCAGTTCGAGAGCGACTATCGTGTTGGTGGCCGCTACAATGTCCCTCAGGGAGACGCCTGGTTTGAGCTGGATCGGCACCCTGGAAAGGAGACACTGTATCTCTTGGCCTCACCGGATCGGCTCAGGGACTTGGAAGGCTTGATTTCGCGAAATGCATCCGCCGAAGCATCTGCCAAGGCAGATCTTCAGAAACAGATCCTGGAGACCATCCGGGGCCTCAGAAAGCAGCATCGAGAGTTGGCCGCGCCCGCCGAGAGGCCGGTGACCATTGGCGGAACCGTCCGTGAACTGATGGTGCCCCAGGCACCAGGGTTGCCGAAACTCGACTCCATTGCTTCTGACCTCCGCTCCAGCGGGATCATTGTGAGGACCTTCACCATTGAGCACAAGGACTAAGAAGAGAGTGCATGCCGCGATCCTGTGGATCGCGGTATCCTTTGCTATTGCCTACGCCTGCTTCTGGTTCCTGCCTCGGGTATTCGAACCCTGGAACGCCCAGACCATCGACCGGTTCTTTGTCCTTCGCTCCGGCCTTGAACGCTTCAGGCCTGCGTATGACGGCAGGGTGGCTCATATCGACATCAACAACACCTCCATTCAACAGCTCAACAATTTCTACCTCAACCGCTCACACTTCGCCCAGGTCATCCGGAACCTGGCGGCCATGGAAACCACCGCCCAAGTCTATGACTTCATTTTCCCCGCCCTCACCAACGAAGCGGATGATCGGGCCATGATCAGTGCGACCAGTGAGGCTGGGAACGTATATTTCGGCATGGCCCTTGACCTTTCCCCGCGCTCATCAGCTCACCAGAGGCAGCCGCCGGGTCAGGAGGCCGAGAGCTATCTCAGGAAGACCTCGTGGCATGTCCGAGTGCAGGGAGATCCCTCGGAAATCCCTGAAGGGTCGAGCCCTCTTGTGACTTTTCCTCAGCTCGCCTCAGCATCGCGCGGCCTGGGGTTTCTCACCATGAAGCCGGACAGCGACGGGGTTTTTCGTCGCGTCCCGCTCCTCCTCCGCTACCAGGGAGCCTACTATCCAAGCATGGCCTTCCGGGTGGTTTGTGATGTCTTGGCCGTCCCTCCCGAGAGGATTCTGGTGAGACCTGGGGAGAGCGTCACCCTCGAAGGGGCGAGGTTTCCCGGTGGCTCCCTTCGTGATGTGGTCATCCCGACAGACCGTGAGGGGAACATGGTCGTGAATTTCCTGGGTCCCTGGGAACGGATGGTCCACTATAACTTTGCCGACGTCCATGGAGCATCCCGTGACCAAGACGAGCTTGATGTCTGGAAAGAGGAACTCAGGGGCAGGATCATCCTCATCTCCGATGTTTCAACGGGTTCCACGGACATCGGGACAGTCCCGACCGATATCAATTTTCCCTTGAGCGGCCTCCACGCAAACGTCATCCACACCATCACGACAGGACAGTTTCTGAGGGAGCTAACCCCCTTGGAGGTGTTGCCGTTCGAACTGCTCCTGGCGGCGGGGATATTGCTTCTTTCCACCCGCTTCTCCCCCCTCGTGTTCATCACTGGGACACTGACCATGGGCGTGGGGTACTTGGCATTCTCCCTCTTTCTCTTTCTCGAGCTTCAGCTGATTCCTCATGTGGTGCGGCCTCTTTTCTTCCTGGTCCTCGCCACGATTGCACTCACAGCCTATCGTTATTTTGATGAAGAGAAAGAAAAGGAGGTCCTTCGCAAGACCTTCGAAGCGTACTTCCCGCCGTCCGTGGTGCGAAAGCTGATGGCCAATCCCGGAATGCTCTCGTTGAAAGGGCAGAAGAAGGAACTCACCGTTCTCTTCAGTGACATCAAGGGGTTCACGGCTTCTTCGGCAAACTTGGCGCCTGACCTAGTCCAGAGATATCTTAATGAATACTTCGAAGAAATGGTGGAGATTGTTTTTAGTCATGAAGGGACCGTGGACAAATACATCGGTGACGGATTGATGGTTTTCTTCGGGGATCCCGAGCCTCAGAAAGACCACGCCCTGAGGTGTGTCCGGGCCGCTGTGGACATGCAGAGGAAGGCGAGGGAGCTGGACGCCAGGTGGCAGAGGGAAGGGGGCATCCCCATTGTGATCCGCATCGGCATCAATACGGGGGAGGTCCTGGTTGGAAACATGGGTTCTTTGAAGCGCATGTCCTACACGGTATTGGGTTCTGCCGTGAACATGGCCCAGCGGCTGGAAGCAAACGCCCCTCCGGGCGGCATACTCATTTCCAAAGACACTTACAGCCATGTGAAAGACCGGATTCATACCCGGCCATTGGGTGAGATTCGTGTCAAAGGGATCGAGGAGCCGGTCACTGTCTATGAAGTCCCGCTGGATGGGGTTGGCCCTGATTCCGGCCTTTCCTGATACGACCGACGATGCTGCCTGCTCTGTGGCCTGCTTGAGTGCCTGCGGGTCACGGCTGAGTGTAGGAGAGGCTGGGGAGCATTCCGAAACAGGGGGCCCGGTCTCGACCATCCTGGCGGGGGGCATTCGAGATGGAACGCCTGAACTGGTTCCCGTTGGGATAGTGTGTCGGGAAAATTTCCACTGCACGGAGCTGTACGGAACCTCAGCCATTTCCAAACCATCGAGATAACAGGTAAGGTCCGAATCGACCCAGTTCCGCTGGTGTCGGAGGTTTTTACACCACTGGACTCTCTCCAGGCGCTTGCGAGAGTTCATTACTGCTTTGGATGAGTCGGCTATCCGGTAAATGTTAAAATATCAAGAAACTATGGTGTGGCGATAAATATCTCTCCGAGGAAGTTGCAGGCTGGAACAGATCTTGCCTTAATTATGGAACACCGAACGTATGAAGAGTCTGCTATCGAAAACGAACTTGACCCTCGTGCCGGGGAGGCCCTCAGTGAAAAATCTGATCAAGTTTATATTCGTTGCCTTATTGGCGGTTGTGGCGATGCCGCGTGATTCTCAGGCAGTCCTATATGGTTTCTACAACATCACAGCCAACAGTCCTGATGATGCCGCGATCGGGGAGTCTCAGCTCTCGGTCGATGTATTATGGAATGAAGTCGATGGGTTGGTTGAGTTCACGTTCGCCAATTCCGGTCCCTATGCTTCGTCCATCACGGATGTCTACTTCATGGGCGGTACCCTGCTTGCCATGGCCGAAATCGACGAAGGCGGGGGGGGAGTGGATTTCAGTCAGTATGCGAGTCCGGAAAATTTGCCTGGTGGACAGAATGTTGGTTTCACGGCTACGCAAGGTCTCACCGCAGATTCAAACCCACCTGTCCAAGCCAATGGCGTAAACCCCGGAGAGTGGCTAACCATCGGATTCACTCTACAGGGTGGGCAGACCTACCAAAGTGTCCTGGATGACTTGAATGACGGCGACCTGCGAATCGGCATTCACGTTCAAGGTTTTGCAAGCGGTGGAAGTGAGAGCTTCGTCACCTCTGGGTCAGCACCCGCTCCAGTGCCTGAGCCTGCCACTGTGCTCCTCTTGGGTTCGGGGCTGGTTGGCCTTGCCGCGTTTCGCAAGAGGTTCAAAGGCTAGCCGAAAGCAACAAGGCTCATCGCACGCAAAAAAAGCAGGATCAGGAATGGCCCTGCTTTTTTTTTGTTCCGAACCCTATTGTTGATCACGGCACCTTACACTCATTCCTCATGCAGAAGTCCAAAGACCCATGTTGGGTGCCGTAGCCTGCCAATGCATGTCTCCTTGTGCAGGTGCAAGACGGGTGCAAGGCCGCGGGCTGGAGGGGGGGCAGGAAGTTCCTCAATCTTCTTGCCACGCCAAGCGAGCTCAACGGGATTCGCGGATGACAAGGCCCTCCATTTTTTCCTTGCGGTTGAATTCGGCTGCAAATCGCAATGCGTCAGTCCTCGACTGAAATGATCCAACGAGCACGCGGTTCCAGCGGGCACCGCTGAGGTCGAGGGACTCTATGCGCACGGGGTATCCCTTGGTTTTCAATTGGTCGAGCAGCCGCTGAGCGTTCTCGGAGTCGCGAAGGGAGGAGATGAGGAGTGTAAAATGCTCCCCCGAACTTTCAGGGCCGGAGGGATCGGGCACCGGCTGAGCTTGGGGTGTTTCCGCAGTCTCCGGTCCTGCGGTTGCCTTCTGCTTCACATCGGCCGGATTCTCCGAGGAGCCCTTGGCTGTGAGTTGAGAGGCGGCCCCGGGCAAAGATGGAGTGGGCTTGGGTCCCAGAGAGACGCTCCTTTGAGTCAGATCCTCATAGTACTTGAGGGTTTCCAGCATTTTCTTCTGGTCTTCCCACGTTTGCGCCGCGTTGGGAGGCGGTTTGGCGGGAGACTTGTCCAGTCCAAGGAATCTCAGGAAGACGGCGTGGAAGGATATGTCCGAAGGGTCTACCAGCGGCACCCCGCGTCCCACAAGGAGGCCGAAGACGAACATCCAGGAGAGCGCGGCGAGGAAGCCGAAGCAGCACAGCGAGAATTGAAGACGACTCAGTTCAAACCTGTAGCGTTTGGGCCTGGGACCTTTTCCCTGCTGATCGGGAGTGTTGTCCTCAATCATCGACCGAGCCATGCATCCATCATCCCGTCCATAGGCAGTACATCACATCTTTTCGGGTGCCGAGACGCCCAGCAGCCCCAGGGCGTTTCGTATGACCACCCTGATGGCGGCGGCCAGGCAAAGCCTTGCCCGGGTCAACTCAGGGTCCTCTCCAAGAATCCGGTTCTGATTGTAGTAGCTGTGGAAAAGAGAAACAAGTTCATGGAGATAGTAAGGGATGAAATGGGCTTCGAGGGAACGGGCGCAGTTGGCCACCACTTCCGGATATTCACCCAGAAACTTGATGAGGCCCAGTTCCTGGGGATGTGTCAGGCGATGCAGCGACGAGAGGGATTCAGCATGGAGGGTTTCCCAGGGGGTCCCTCGCTCCTTCGCCACCTCGAAGATGCTGCAGAGCCGGGCGTGGGCGTATTGGACATAAAAAACCGGGTTGTCGTTGCTCTGCATCTTGGCGACTTCCAGGTCGAAATCCAGGGGGCTGTCCGAACGGCGGGTGAGGAAGATGTAGCGAGCCGCATCCCTTCCCACCTCGTCCACCACTTCCTTCAGGGTGACGAATTCACCGGCCCTGGTGGACATGGCCACGGGGGTTCCACCCCGCAGGAGGTTTACCAGTTGGACGAGGATGATCCGGAGGTCTGATCTTTCCCGGCCCATAGCCTGGACCCCGGCCAGCATGCGTTCCACGTAGCCGTGGTGGTCGGCGCCCCAGATGTCCACCACGGTCTCGAACCCTCTTTCATATTTGTTCCGGTGATATGCCAGATCTGAGGCAAAATACGTGCTCATCCCGTTGGCCCGGATGACGACCCGGTCCTTTTCGTCTCCGAAGGCGGTACTCCGAAACCAGGTGGCTCCGCCTTCCTCATAGATGTGGCCAAGAGCCCTCAGGGCTTCCACGGTCTTGCGGACGGCATCCTCATCGTGGAGCCTTCGCTCGCTGAACCAGTTGTCGAATGAGACACCGAATGCGTCCAGATCCTTGCGGATCCCTTCCAGAATCCGGTCTCCCGCAAACCGGGTGAAGATGTCCAGGACATCGTCAAGGGGCGCCCCACGGTAGCGGTCACCGGCCTCCCCGTGGAGTTCCCGGGCAAGGTCCCTCATGTAATCGCCCTGGTAGTGGTTTTCGGGGAATTCCACGTTGTCGCCGAGGATCTCGAGGTATCGGTAGTAAAGGCTTCGGCCCAGCGTATCCATCTGGTTCCCGGCATCGTTGATGTAGTATTCCCGCTGCACATGGTACCCGCAGGCTTGAAGGATGTTTGCAAGGACATCCCCGGTGGCGGCCCCTCTTCCGTGGCCGATGTGAAGGGGACCTGTGGGGTTCGCGCTCACGAATTCCACCTGTGTCCTCTTTCCCTCACCCAGGTCCTGGCGCCCGTACGAATCAGGGTCTTTCAAAATTGCTTCGAGGATCCCATGCCAGGCCACGGGTCTTAGAAAGAAATTGATGAACCCGGGTCCTGCGATTTCAACTTTCTCCAGGATGGCGTCCCGGTCGTGGAGGTTTCTCACGATTTCCCCGGCTATTTCCCTCGGGCTGCGTTTGAGTTGGCGAGTGAGCCCGAGAGCCGCGTTGGTGGCGTAATCACCGTGTTGAGCGAGCTTAGGAATCTCCAGTTCGACGGGGACAGGAGTTGCCGGGTTCTCGCCTTGCCCGTGCAAGAGATCCTGAACCGCCTCCTGGATCAGGGCAATCAAGGTGTTGCGCATGGTTCCCATTGAAAGTGAATCCTCCTTTGGTTGTTCCTTGCCAGGGATTGCTCCCGAGTGGGGCGCACAGGTTATATATCAGCAGCCGGGTGCCGGGCAAGGGGAGATGGTGTGGCATTCAGGAAGGTCTTGAAGCGGTGGCGTCCGACACTGCAGTACACCTCATAGCTGATGGTCCCCGTGAGATCGGCCAGCTCCTCCGCTGAGATCCGTTCATTTCCCTGAGCGCCCATGAGCACCACCTCGTCGTCCTCCTGCGCCTCGTGGATATGGGTCACATCCAAAGTGATCATGTTCATGGACACCCGTCCCACCAAGGCAGCCCTCTTGCCTCTCACCAAGGCACTTCCCCGGTTGGAGAGAAGGCGGGAGTACCCGTCGTCATACCCCACTGGAATCGTGGCAATTCGGGCAGGCCCCTGTGTCACGTGGGTTCGCCCGTACCCTATGGGATGGCCGGATGGGACCTCCTTCAATTGGAGTATCCTGGACTTGAAGGTCATGACGGGAAGCAGATGGGCGGGTTGAGCCAGTTCCATGGAGGGGGGAGACCCGTAGAGCATGATCCCAGGCCTCACCAGCTGAAAGTGGGCATGGGGCAGGTCCAGGATGCCCGCGCTGTTGGCAATGTGGGCATAAGGGATTTCGAAGCCCATGCCGCTAGCCATCTCAAGGGCTTGTCGAAAATTCCGGAGCTGCATTTCACTGTAGGATTTATCGGCTTCATCGGCAACGGCAAAGTGTGACAGTAGCCCTTCCAGGATGATCCCCGGCAGCGTCTTGAATTCTGCTAGGAATTCGTGGAATCGGTCGATGGGTACTCCAAGCCTTCCCATCCCTGTGTCCACCTTGATGTGCACCGGGGCGGGAATCCCCAGGCGGGACGCCGCTTCACTGATGCGTCTGACATGGTCCAGACGAAAAACGACGGGTCGAACCTTGGAACGGATGGCGTCCTCCACGTCCTCCGGTTCCAGTCCAAGCAAGACAAGGATGGGAAGTCCGATGCCGCTCTCCCTCAGTTCCCTGGCTTCCCAGTACTTGCTCACGGCGAGGTGGGTCACCCCGCACCCGGCCAATTCCCTTGCCACTGGGACCATGCCATGCCCGTATGCGTCGGATTTCACGACACCCACAATGGATGTCCCCGGTCCAAGCCTGGCCAGCGCCTGACGGTAATTGTGTCGTAGCGCCCCCAAATCAATTTCCACCCAACTCGATGGCATTCGTCTTATTCCCTCTTGGTGTCTGAGATCTATTTGCAGCACAAAAAAAAGTATGTTAGGCGATTATGCCTCGGAGGAAAAGGATTTCCTGATGGGGGCGAAAAAGCATGCTGAAAGGTTACCTGATTACCGTTTTGGGGTTGATGTGCTTCCTGGAGGGCCTGCCCTATCTCGCTTTCCCGGACCATCTCAAGGATTGGCTCAGGAAGGTGTGTTCCATGCCGAGCAGCCATTTGCGCATCGTCGGGGCCGCACTCATGGTCCTGGGACTGCTTCTCGTCTACGTGGGGCGACACCATGGAGGATGACCCGTCGTTGACCTATAGGTTGGACGATTATAATTATACTTTGCCCGAGGACCGCATTGCACAGGTGCCCCTGAAGAACAGGCTCTCCTCGAGGCTGTTGGTGCTCGATCGGTCGTCCGGCCTGCTTGCTCATCGCCGGTTCGAGGAATTGGGTGGATTCCTGCAAGCAGGGGATCTCCTCGTCGTCAATGACACCCGGGTGGTTCGGGCTCGGTTGTTGGGCAGGAAGGAAACAGGCGGCACTGTTGAGCTCCTGGTTCTGGATCCTTACAAGGGCCCGGAAGAAGTGGAGAGGGAAGGGACTCTGTGCCTCTTCAAGAGTTCAAAGCGACTTCGGCCGGGCATGCGGATCCTTCTCCCGAAAGGCCATTCCGCAACGGTTCTCGATTTTCCCTCGGATGGCAAGGTCCATGTGCGTTTTCGTTCCGTCCACTCCGTGATGGCATTGCTCGGGGAGGTTGGGGAAGTGCCGCTCCCTCCCTATATCGAACGGAACGGCGGGGACCCCTGCCTGGACGATGGGGCTGCCTACCAGACAGTCTTTGCTCGAAACCCCGGTGCCGTTGCAGCGCCGACGGCCGGTCTACACTTTACAGAAGCCCTGCTTGCGGCATTGGAGGCAAGGAACATCCGGCGGGTCTCCGTCACCCTGCATGTGGGCTACGGCACCTTTTCCCCGATCCGTTGCGACGATATCCGTCAACACCGGATGCATGGGGAGTATGTGCAGGTTTCGGACGAAGCCGCAGCGCAAATAGGCATGGCCAGGGTGGAAGGGCGGCGCATCGTGGCGGTGGGAACCACGGTGGTTCGCACCCTGGAGTGGCTGTGGCACAGATTCGGTTGCGCGCGGTCTTTTGCTGGCTTCTGTGATCATTACATCTATCCGGGCTACCGGTTTGGGATCGTGGATTCCTTGGTCACCAACTTCCACCTTCCCCGGTCAACACTGCTTCTACTAGTTTCGGCCTTTGCGGGGCGTGAGAACATCTTGAGAGCCTACCGTGAGGCCATTGCCTGTGATTACAGGTTCTTCAGCTACGGCGATGCCATGCTGATTCTTTGAAAAGGAAAGAAAGGCAGACAATCGTGGATTTTCAAATCGTGACCCTTGATCCGTCTTCTGGGGCCCGGCGAAGCAGAATGGTGACAGCTCACGGCCCGGCGGAATTGCCCGTTTTCATGCCCGTGGGCACCCAGGCTGCCGTCAAGAGCATTTCTCCGGACGAACTTGAAGATCTGGGAGCGACAATCATTCTGGGGAACACGTACCATCTCTACCTCAGGCCCGGGGCCGAGAGGATACAGCGCCTGGGGGGGCTTCACCGGTTCATGCACTGGCACCGCTCCATATTGACTGACAGTGGGGGATTTCAGGTTTTCAGCCTTGCCCGCATGCGAAAGATCCAGGAAGAAGGGGTGGTCTTTCAATCCCACATCGACGGGTCCAGACACGCCATGACCCCTGAAGACGCAACCAGGATCCAGATGCAGTTGGGATCCGACATCATCATGTGTTTCGATGAGTGCACCCCTTATCCCGTGAGCCGTGATTATGCCGAGGAATCGGCACAACGGACGGTGCGGTGGGCGAAGCGTTGCAAGAGCGCCCATGAACTTCCCGGGCAGGCACTTTTCGGAATCGTTCAAGGCAGTGTTTTCGTGGACCTTCGTCGTGCCTGCCTCGAAAGCCTTGGGGAAATCGGGTTCGATGGCTACGCCCTGGGAAGTCTCTCCGTGGGAGAGCCCAAGCAGGAGATGCTGGAAGTCCTGGGAGCCATGGCTCCTCTCCTGCCGTCGGATCGGCCCAGGTACCTCATGGGAGTTGGGACCCCGGAGGACTTGGTGGAGGGTGTGCGTCTCGGAGTGGATATGTTCGACTGTGTCATGCCCACCAGAAATGCGCGAAATGGGATGCTCTTCACCC
>CAZURN010000002.1:0-62277 GCA_964623165.1 uncultured Syntrophobacteraceae bacterium | reverse complement strand
TTTCATACCAGCCCACGCTGTACAACCGGGAGGAGGCCAAGCTTTTCCGCCGCCTTCAGACATGGGCCACCAGGACCAGCACGGGTGATCGGGCCGAAATCGACTGGCTCCCGGACAATTACAGCACGTGGAATGAAGTCAGCTCGAATGGGGACCAGTGCCTCGGCCAACTCTGCGATGAGAATTCCCGTTGCTTCCTCTCCAGACTGAGGGGGGAAGCCTCACGGGCACAACTGCTCGTGGTGAACCATCATCTGTTCTTCGCGGATCTCTTCCTCCGCAGCCACCGCCTGGGGGAGGTCATTCCTGAGCATGACGCGGTGATCCTCGACGAAGCACATCAAGTCGAGGATATCGCAAGCCTCTACTTTGGACTGGAGTTCTCCAGCGCCAGCCTCCATGAACTGTCCAGGGACATTCAAAGGGAATCCTCCAAGGGCAGGAACACGGCAACCTATCCCAGGGAAGTGCATCCGATCCTTCAGCAGCTGGATATTCAGGGCCGCCTGCTCCATCACCAACTGCAGAAAAGGCGTGGCGTCAACGGTCGATTTCCCCTCGACCTTCAGGATATGGGCGACGGGTTCGTGACCACCTGCCGGCAGACCATTCACGCCTTGGAACAACTGGGAGCGCTGCTGGGTCCCATGGCGGAAAGTGATGCTGCCGCCGAAGCCTTCTGCCGACGAAGCAGCGAACTCGCCGTCAGTGCTCGTCAAATCTTGGAACAACGGGATTCCTCCCTCGTGTATTGGTACGAATGCACGCCCCATGCGGTGTTCATGCGGGGGACCCCGGTCCAGGTCGGGGAGGTTCTCGAGGATCTCCTATTCACCGGGAAACGGTCCACAATCCTTACGTCGGCAACCCTCGCCGTCGCCGGGTCCCTTGAATACCTCAAGCGGTCTCTGGGAACCCAGGAGGAAGCAAGAGAGCTCGTACTCCCTTCTCCATACGACTTCGAAAGGCAGGCGCTCCTCTACGTTCCCCTGCACATCCCATCCCCCCAGGACCCGGCTTTCTGCAGTCTTGTGGCCGACGAAGCCGCCGAAATCCTCTCGCGATCCCGCGGGCGGGCTCTTTTCCTGTTTACCAGCTACCGGCACATGAACGATGTGTACACTCATCTGAAGACCCACCTCCCCTTTCCCCTGCTGGCACAGGGCGAGAAGCCCAAACGGGTCCTGCTGACAGAGTTTAGGGAGAGAATCGACTCCGTTCTGCTGGCCACGAGCTCCTTTTGGCAGGGAGTCGACGTGCCCGGGGAGGCCCTGAGCTGCCTGCTCATCGACAAGCTTCCCTTCGAGGTTCCGGACGACCCGCTCATCGCTGCCCGGATGTCGAAACTTTCAGAGCAAGGAAGGAGCCCTTTCTTCGATTACCAGGTGCCGAGAGCCGTCATTCAGCTGAAACAGGGAGTCGGGCGCCTGATCCGTTCCACCTCCGACCGGGGTCTCATCGTCATCTTCGACAACCGGCTATTCACCAAGCGTTATGGAAAACTCTTTCTGCGGAGTTTGCCTCCATGCCGCGTCGTTCATAAATTGGGAGATATAGACACCTCGTTTTTTCCCCTGGAAAGCGCTTCTGCAGTCGTTATGGAGAAGCGACTTTGACAAGAGAAGGAGGGATCCATGGACACGAGAATTCTCTTGGCAGTGGATGGTTCGGAAAAGGGATTTGAGGCAGTCTCCATCCTGGGGCGATTCCTGAAAGACCAGCCCGGTGTGGACCTGACCCTGTTTCATTGTCCGCTGCAGCTCCAGACTCTGGCTCCCGGGGAACTCGCCGCCATCTCCGAGGCGGCATCCAGGCTGCCGCTGAACACCCTCGAAAAGCTGGGGAATGCGGTCCTCGACGAAGCACACAAACGGCTGGTGGACACCGGGTTTCCTGAAGCAGGAATTCGCAAGAAGCTGAAGACCGGCAGCGCCGACGCGGCACAGGCCATTCTGCAGGAAGCGGAGGAAGAGGACATCCCGACCATCGCCGTCGGAAGACGGGGCCGCACGCAACTGGAGACTCTCCTCCTCGGGAGCGTGTCGGGCAAGGTGGCCCAGTACGCCAGGGGACGTGCCGTTTGGGTTGTGGACACACCAATCCACGAGACCCGGAAGGCGCTCATCGCCATGGAAGGAGCCCCCGACACACCATCACTCGCTGCATACACTTCGCGACATCTTGCACCCAATCCCAATCTCCGGTTCACCCTGCTGCATCTCATGCCCCCAATGCCCCCCACTCTATGGGACGACGGGCACATTCTCAGCGATGCGGAACGGAGGGAGCGCCAGGCTCAAGTCGAAAAGTGGCGCGCTGATTGGACCAGGCGCATCGACAAGCTGATGGATGAAACCCGCAGCGCTTTCAGGGAATGCCACATTTCCGAGGGGAACATCGAATGCCGAATTGTCACCATGAAGGAAGGTATCGCTCGAGATCTTCTCAATACGGCCGCTGAGGACAAGGCGCAGATGGTGGTCATCGGCAAGAGGAGTTTCCGGGAGCGCAAGCCCTTTCTCCTTGGAAGCCATGCCAATAAGATCCTGCAAAACGCCAAGGGCTCCATCGTCTGCCTGGTGGATTCCATTTGATGGAACGGGATCACGCAGCGAGCATCTCGAAATTCCCATGCGCCGCCACCCCGGCGAAATCCCCGGGCCAAAGGAACCTGAAACCACTTGGACTACGGCTTCCACCGGAAAGACAAACAGAGGACTTTCATTCTCGGTTGTGACAGGGGCATGGATGTTTACTGGAAAGACGCTCAATGCGATCGTGGCCGTTTTGAGTTGGCGTTTGCCGAAGCGAAACGCCAGGAAGACTCAGAAGAAAGGCTTCTATGAACCCTCTTGACACTCCCATTACACTCGGCATCAGTTCCTGCCTTCTCGGAAACAAGGTGAGATTCGACGGCGGCCACAAGATGGAACGATTTCTCACGGACACCCTGGGTCGTTATGTTCGCTACGTCCCGGTATGCCCTGAAGTGGAATACGGCTTGCCCATACCTCGGGAGGCCCTCCGTCTCGTGGGGGATTTCGAAGCGCCGAGGCTCGTCACCTCCCGAACCAATGTGGACCACACGGAGGGGATGCTGCAGTGGGCCAGAGAGCGGGTAAAGACCCTGGAAAACGAGAACTTGTGCGGGTTCATCTTCAAGAGCCGTTCCCCCAGCAGCGGCATGGAACGGGTCAAGGTCTACGACGACAACGGAGTCCCATCGAACAAGGGGGTCGGAATCTTCGCCAGGGTATTCATGGACCATTTTCCTCTCATCCCCGTGGAGGAGGAGGGGAGGCTGCATGATCCCCTCCTTCGCGAGAACTTCATCGAGCGGATCTTTACCCTCAAGCGGTGGAGGGAGACAGCGGCCGTGAAGCAGAGTCGCGGTAGTCTCGTGGATTTCCACACGAGGCACAAGCTCCTCATCCTCTCTCATTCCCCCAGGCATTACCAGCTTATGGGGAAGCTCGTGGCTCAGGCCAAGGACCATGGTGTGGAAGAACTCCACCAGGAATACCTGAAGCTCCTCATGGAGGCGCTGAAGCTCAAGGCGACTCCGGCAAAAAACTCGAATGTTCTTCAGCACATGATGGGGTATTTCAAGAAAGACCTGACAGGAGACGAAAAGCAGGAACTGCTGGAGACTATTCAGCTCTACCGGGAGGGGCACTACCCCTTCGTCGTTCCCATGACCCTGATGAGCCATTACGTGCGCAAGTATCACCAGCCATACCTGAGAGAACAGGTCTACCTCACACCTCAGCCCATCGAACTCCACCTGCGGAACCACGCCTGACGGGAGAGAGTCCCGGACTGTCTTCGATCGATGAGGTCACGGGAGGAACAGCTCGGTGCTGAGGTAGCGCTCCCCGGTGCTGGGGAGAATCACGACGATCTGTTTTCCTTTGCTCTCCGGACGCCCAGCCACTTTCAAGGCGGCAAACACGGCAGCCCCGGAAGAGATCCCGCACAGAATGCCCTCCATCCTGGCCACATCCCTCGCTGTCTCGAAAGCGGCTTCGTTGGTCACCGTCATGATTTCATCGATGACGGACCTGTTGAGCACCTCGGGGACGAAACCAGCCCCGATGCCCTGAATCTTGTGGGGGCCAGGCTGCCCCCCCGAAAGCACGGGAGATGCGGCGGGTTCTACTGCGACGGCCCTGAACGACGCCTTCCTGGCCTTGATCACCTCGGAAACCCCAGTAATGGTGCCGCCTGTCCCCACTCCGGAAACCAGTACATCCACCTGACCTTCCGTGTCGCACCAAATCTCCTCGGCGGTCGTTTTCCTGTGTGCCTCGGGGTTGGCCGGGTTGGCAAACTGGTTGGGCATGAACGCACCCGGAGTCGCCGCAAGAATTTCCTCCGCCTTCCTTATGGCTCCCCTCATGCCCTCGGGACCGGGAGTCAAAACGATTTCGGCCCCCAGATGCTTCAGGAGTTTGCGTCTCTCCACGCTCATGGTTTCAGGCATGGTCAGGAGCAAGCGGTAGTCCTTGGAAGCACACACGAAAGCCAGCGCGATCCCGGTATTCCCGCTGGTGGGTTCCACGATGAGGGTTTTTCGGGTGATGCGGCCATCCTTCTCGGCTGCCTCGATCATGGACACCCCAATGCGGTCCTTGACGCTCCCCAGTGGATTTTGGAACTCCAATTTGGCCAAAACAAGTCCGGGAAGTCCCCCGGCCATGCGATCCAGTCTTACCATTGGCGTCCCGCCCACAGCCAGGGACACATTCCCATAGATCGTTTTCATCGTGTCACATTTCTCAGCTGAATTGTGTAGAGGACTGTATTCAAATTTCCATCGAGCACTTGCACGCCGGCAAAAGCGGGGTCCTGAGAAGCTTCCCGGATTCCGGGCCAAGCCCGGAATGACGCAGAATTATCGATCGCGTTCTATCGTGGACCTGCGCATCACGGCGTGTCCAGCCGTCACTTGGCCACGATCTCCATAGCCTTGTAAGCACACACTGGAACACACAGTTCGCAGGCGATGCACTTGTCATGGTTGAACGAGACGCGCATTTCCGGCCTAGACACCGAAAGAGCCCCCGTGGGACAGATAGACACACAGGCCGTGCATTCGATGCACCGGTCTTCATGCCAGGTGACATCCCGAGCCAGGGGTTCCACACCCACCCCCAGTTCCTTCAGAAAACGCAAAGCCGTGTCGAGGTTCTTCTTCCTTCCGGAGATCTCCACCACGAGCCGGCCCTGCTCCTTGGGCGTGATACGCGCCCCCAGAATATTCACCATCAGGTCATGCTTCTTGATCAGCTGGTAGGTGATGGGCTGCTCGATAAGATTGGGCGGAAAATGAAGCACGAGTTTCATCTGGGCCATATCGAAGCCTCCTTCTTGCAAGGCACATCATGGAAAAGCCGCCGGCTGACCGGCTATCGGGCACCACCATTGACGACGGGGCGCTCCTTAAGAGTCTTGAAACGGATGCCCGATTCCACGGAAGGAAGCGTTTCCACCGGGGTGGTGAGAAGAAATGACCCTTGCTCTATCCATTGCTTGAGAATGTTCGCGATGTCCCTGGCCCTTGCGTATGACGACAGGCTTGCCGTGGGGATCTTTTTTCCCTGGATCGTTATGGCCCCAGACCTGAGCTCGGCGTAGCTCACTTCGCAAAGACTTCCCGGCACGCAATTGGGATATGCTTCACTGTAGTCCACCACTTGGGCCACCAAGTCGGAATCGGTCACGGTGGTGTAGTGAAGGATCTCCTCATCCAGGATGGGGATCGGGACGCCAATGCCCACGGCCAAGGAGACGCCGTAACCGGTTATCGACGCACCGCGAAGCCACTTGGACGTCATCTGCTTGAGATCGCCCTTGACCGAAAGCGTTCCCGCTCCCATGCGCGGCACCTGCCTCTCCGTGCGGGGCACCGAAGGGTTGTGCTGGGTGCCACTCCCCACCACATATCCGACACCTCCCCCAAGGAAGATGCGGGTTCCCATGCCGATGGTCCTGTACAAAGGATCGTTTAATAGGGGGCTCAACTGCCCGGCACTGCAATAGGTGGCGTTCCTCATCTTGGGCTGGAGGACCCCCATGTACGTATGGATGATATGGTCCGAGAGATTGATGCCCACATTGTAGTTCTGGTAAGCATTCCGCAGGTTGAAAAGAATCGCTTCGTTCATCTCATCGAGGTTGATCCAAGTTTCCAGATGTTTGCGAGGGTAGCAGTCGGTGCCGTAGGCGTGGGCCACCAGGCGCACATCCTTGCCGGCAACGAGATCCTCTATGACATGGGCTCCACCGTATGCGAACCTGCCAGGGTAGATCCGATTGAGAGTATCATCCGTCGTCATAGCCGTCGCCCCCAGAAGGATATCCACCGCCGCGTAGCCCGTATAGGCGGGCACTCCGTTGAGGGTCACCACGCCTCCCCCCAGCTTAATCCTTGGATTCGTGTGCCCGACGTTGAAATAGGCTCCCGATGAGCACATGGGCGCGAAAGTCCCCGTCGTCACCACATCCACTTCGGCAGCGGCCTTCTTGATCCCTTTGGTTCGGGCCACCTTGATGATCTCTTCGGCATTGAATACGACTGCCTTCCCCTGTTTGATCTTCTCGTTAATTTCTTCGATCGTCTTAGCCATCGCAGGACTCCTGAAGATTTCGCAATCGAACGCTGATGGGTCTTGCCTCCCAGGTGATGCCACCTTCAGGGCCCGGCATTATCCATACCATCCACATCACCCCCTTCGCGCGCCATCTCCACCTCTCTGCTCTTGGAGCATATCGAATTCCGCGTGTCATCTCCACCCGCACGCCCATTTTGTCCGCGACCCAAGTCCGAATTGGCGTCAGGTCACCTCCTGGGTGAACGAATCTTGAAAACATCCAGAGAAGTTCCCGCTGCCGTCCTTGACACGTTTACGACCCCTCCTGTAGACTACCAAGCGGGATGTGATTATTCATCTCTTGGTCTCGCCATTTGACACAACCAGACCATCGTCATGCGACCTTTTTAATGCCCGTTCGCGGCCGAGTGGAATAAGTCGGCCTTCCATGTTGATTGCCGCACATCATTTACAGGAATAGCATTGAAACACAAGCACTATCTGGTGTCCCATCAACTACGGAATCCACGGCAAAGCCCCTTGTGAGCTGGAAACCGGCTGAAGAGGAGAATGCGGAAATGAAGCTTTCCACCCGGAGCCGCTACGGCACGCGTCTCATCCTCGACATGGCTCGAAACTACGACACAGGGCCTATCCAAATCGGACAGATCGCCAGGCGTCAGAACATCCCGGTCAAATACCTCGAACAGATCATCATCCCCCTCAAGAAAGCCAATTATGTCAAGAGCTTTAGAGGTTACAAGGGGGGGCACATGCTTGCAAAGCCCCCTCAGGAGATCACGGTGGGAGAAATCGTCGCGGTGCTGGAGGGAGGTCTCAAGCTGACCCCTTGTGTGACGAACCCCGAGGCATGTGAACGGTCCGCGACATGCGTCACGAGGTTTCTTTGGAAGGAGGCGACGGATGCCATCCACGAGCGCCTGAACGCCATCACGTTTTCGGATCTCATCGCCAGGGGAATCTCCGACATCGACGTCAAGGGCTGTTGAGGTTGAGGAACAAGGGAATTCGGGGCTGAAACCCCGTGAGGAATCGGTCTGAGAACAAGGGAAAGCCTTTGGTTTCCACGACCATCATTCCCCCTCGATTCCCTCGATGATCTGCGGAGTGCAACACAACTCCCGCGACGTGATATGCGATGAACCAAGCGAAGAATAGTGCCTCGTTCCTCTTGAATCTGTGCCCTCTGAAAGGGGCGCCTGTTTTGCCCGCACATCCATGAAAACCGATTACGAAACACTCAAGGACCTCGTGAGAGGCATGTCCTCGGCGCTCGTGGCCTTCTCGGGGGGCGTCGACAGCTCATTGCTTCTGGCTGTGGCGCGGGACGCCCTGGGTGATGGCGTTCTGGCGGTCACAGCCCTGTCTCCTTTGGTGCCCGAGCAGGAAGTATCCCAGGCACGGGAAACGGCCAATCAACTGGGTGCCCGTTGGATGAGCATTTCAGTTCTTGATCTCCAGGACCAACATTTCCGGATCAACCCTCCTGACCGCTGCTACAAATGCAAGAAGCAGCTTTTCTTGGAGTTCCTCAACATCGCTGAGAGGGAAGGTTTGCAGGCGGTGGTGGAGGGGACCCATGCCGGGGACCTGGAGGATACCAGGCCAGGGCTGAGGGCACTGAGAGAACTGGGCATTCGGAGCCCCTTCATGGAACTGGGCCTCACCAAACAGCAGATCCGACTGATGGCGAGAACTCGGGGTCTCATGAACTGGGACCAACCGTCCTCCGCCTGCCTCGCCTCAAGAATTCCCTATGGAGAACCCATCACGGAAACAAGACTCCGCCGCGTCGCCACATGCGAGAGACTACTCCACAGTCTGGGCTTCAGGCAGGCTCGCGTCCGAGATCACGGCAGCCTCGCCCGCATCGAACTCCTTCAGGGGGATCTGAAACGGGCGTTGGAAGAGAATAATCTGAAAGCCATCGTGTGCGGATGCAAGCAGAAGGGCTATACGTACGTAACCCTCGACCTGCAGGGCTATAGAACGGGTGCCATGAATGAGGTTCTTAAGGAAGAAGTCACTTGTGTGAAGTCGCAGTCAAGCTAGCGCAGCATAAGGCCTCGTGCCTGTCGCATTCGCCACACCCACAAGGGGCTGGGCTACATCCCGAACTCTGCTCGATTCGATCTTGAGCGCAACTCCATATTAAGCCTCCATTCGGCAGCAGATCGCTCCACGAGCCCCACCATTCGCGTGCAATCCGCCCTGCCGCCTGTCCGCCTCTACATGGGCGCACAACGGACAAACCTCAATGCATCCCCCGTCAAACCTGGTAAATCCCGAATCCCTCCTTCTTCTGCTTGGTGAGATGCAGGACTCCTCCGCTGTTTCCGGTCCTCCAGTCGACCTTGGCGGCAACGGCTGCTGATGCGTCACTGTACGCCAGCACGAGATCGGCTGCCAGGGTGAGATCGTCCCCCGGATCAGGGGGAGCGATCATCAATCCCAGGGGGCCCGGGCAGTCTGCGACGCGCAGGAGCACGTCCTGATCGCCGCTGAGGTTCTCGATCCTTTCATTGTCGCCCCGGTTGCGCCCAATAACGAGAATACTCCCGCCCGGCAGTTGGAAAAGGCGTCCCCACTTGATGACTTCCGCCTGCCTGGACGAGGCTCCGGGAAAAGAGGCGAGAAGTGCTTTCAGCTTGCGGGCAAAGCCCTCCTTGGTGAGCAGGCACCCGCCTCCGGGCTGGGGGTAGTCAGTGATCCCGTATCGGGCGGCCAGGGTCTCCTGCCGTTTCCTGGACCTTCCCTGGATGTTCAGGAGCCGTTCCCTGTTCACCAGACCCTCTTGTTCCACGATGGTCGGAGGAAGCAGCCGGGCGCTCAGCGGGCGCAGGACCCGCCCGGAATGACCTGAAAGCTTTTCCACACTCCGCAGGGAATCCCGGCGCTGGCTCATGGGCCGCTGGCCAAGGACCTCACCGGTGAAGAGGAAATCCCATCCCTCCCCTTCCATGAGCTTCCCTGCCTCTCTGAGCATGAGACCGTGACAGTCAATACATGGATTGGCCTGGCTGCCGAAGCCATAGGCGGGAGCCTTGAGCATCTCCATGTGCACGGTGGAAATGTCCAGGACCCGCACCGGAATCCCTAGGACGCGTCCTGCATCCAGACCTTGTCTGGGGCCGAAAAAAGGAGTGACGAACGTCACCCCAATGAGCTCCAAGTCCTGTTCCTGGAGCACCTTGACCGCCAGCATGCTGTCCAACCCTCCTGACAGCAAGCCAATTCCTTTCGCTTTCTTCTTACCCATGCAGTGTTGATCTTTCGGTCTTTCAAGCAGAGACGGTGTGATTCCCACAGACGTTCAATGGCCACCCCGGTAGACCAATTCCGGTTTCTTGAGGAAGACCTTTGTGTCGGGCGGAACGGATTCGGTGAGCCAAACGTTACCACCGATGACCGACCTGGCACCGATGACCGTGTCTCCGCCCAGAATGGTCGCACCCGCGTAAATGATCACGTCGTCCTCGATAGTGGGGTGGCGTTTCTTATCCCTGAGCAATTCGCCCGCACCTCGTGGCAAGGAAAGCGCTCCCAGGGTGACTCCCTGGTAGATCCGCACCCGATTGCCGATTCGTGTCGTCTCACCGATGACCACCCCGGTCCCATGATCGATGAAGAAACTCTCCCCGATGCCGGCCCCCGGGTGGATGTCTATCCCCGTCCACCGGTGTGCGTATTCGCTCATGATCCTTGGGATGAAAGGCACCTCATGGGCGTAGAGTTCGTGTGCCAAACGGTGCACCGTGACCGCGAAGAGACCGGGATAGCTGAAAATGATCTCGTCATAACTCCGGGCCGCAGGATCGCCTTCATAAGCTGCGCGGACGTCAGACGCCAGGATGACTCTCAGTTCCGGTAACCGGCCCATGAATTGGACCGCTATGTCTTCACCCCTTTCCTCGCACCGCACGCACGGGAGGTTGTGCCGAATACAGTCGTGGCGCAGGGAGACGGTGATCTGTTCTGACAGCACATCAAAGAGTTCAACGCTTTCCTTGCCAAGGGCATAGCGCACATTGAACTCATCCAGCCGGGTGCGGATGAAATAGCCGGGATAGAGGATGCGATTCAACCGGTGCACGATGTCGATCACCGCGTCCCGGGAGGGGATGGGCTCGGGACCCACGTGATCAAAACAATCCTCCCGGTCACACGATTCCACCAGCGCGTTCACGATATCGGGTATCCTCTCGCGATAGCGCAGGCTCGTCTCCACTTCTATCTTGCACTGATCCAAAAGATGGTCGTCCTCCATGGAAATACCAACCCTTCTTTCCCAGCGCGTGGTCATGTCGCTGGGAGCTCATGCTGTGGACCGACGCATCGAGCAGGCACGAGGCGAAAACCTGCCAGCACCCGCAATCCCGGTAGACAGCGGTTGGACTGCTATCCGCCTCGGTGGGTTCCGCCCTTGGCATTATGAGGAAAGGGAGCGGGGGGCAAATCCCTGAGCGCCTCCCCTCGCAGCCATACGTATCAATGAGAAGGCACGGATGAGAGATCCCGTGCCACGTCGCACAACCCTTCACCAGCCTTTGATCCCCAATCATCGGAGATTCTGTGGCGGCATCCACCCCGCCCTTCTCAACACGCTGTGGCCTCCGCCGTGGCGCACTCCTTGCCGGCACTCTGCCAGTAAGGCGACATGCTACGCAGGGACTCGATGATGGGTGGCATTCTCTCCAGCACAGCGTCGATCTCTTCGTCGGTGTTGTAGACACTCAAGCTGAAGCGAATGGACCCGTGGGCCATGGTGAAGGGCACGCCCATGGCTCTCAGAACATGAGAGGGTTGAAGCGAGCCTGATGTGCACGCGGACCCGGAAGAGGCGCATATTCCATACTCGTTCAGCATGAGGAGAATCGACTCTCCCTCCACGAACTCGAAACTGATGTTGGATGTGTTGGGGAGCCGATTGGAGGTGTCCCCGTTCACGCGGCTGTTGGGAATCCGCCCGAGCAGAGAGTCCTCCAGCCGGTCACGCAGGCGTCTGACCCTTGTGTTTTCGTCTTCCATGTTTTTGGCGGCCAACTCGCAGGCCTTGCCCAGACCGATAATGCTCGGTGTGTTTTCCGTCCCCCCCCGACGCCCCTTTTCCTGATGCCCACCGATGAGGAAGGGCGAAAACTTGGTTCTCCTGCGCACGTAAAGGACACCGATTCCTTTGGGCGCGTGAAGCTTGTGTCCCGAGATGGCGAGCATGTCGATGCTGTTCTTGCTCATGTCGATGGGGATCTTCCCCACGGCCTGCACGGCATCCGTGTGGAACAGGATCCCTTTGGATTTGGCTATTTCCGCAGCCTCCTCAACGGGGAAGATGACCCCCGTTTCATTATTGGCCCACATGAGGCTCACTATGGCCGTGTCCGACGACAGGCTCTTCTTGTAGACGTTCATGTCCAGCCTGCCATCCCCGTCCACGGGAAGCTCCGTGACCCTGTAACCCTCGGCGGCCAGGTGAGCACAAAGGGCTTTGACAGCCGGGTGTTCCACACGGCTCGTGACAATATGGCGCTTCCCCGGCTGAGCTGCGAGTGCGGACCGGATGGCTGAGTTGTCACTTTCGGTGCCGCAACTGGTGAAGATGATCTCATCGGGGTGAGCCCCGAGGAGAGCGGCCACTTTCTCCCTGGACTCCCGAATCTTCTTCCCGACCTGTCCCCCGAAGGAGTGCATGCTGGAAGGATTTCCATAGAGGTCCCCGAAGTAGGGGAGCATCTCCTCCAGAACCTCAGGAGCGACCCGCGTGGTGGCGTTGTTGTCCAGATAGATGGTTTTCACTGGGAATCCTCCTCCACGACGAGCTCCGGCCATACGAACTCACGAAGCTTGGTCTCCACGAAGTTTTTCAATGTCATGTTCGCCGCCTGACACGAAGCGCAAGCACCCCTTGTTGCCACGATCACCCGGTTGCCGATCACATCGATCAATTCCAGGTCCCCTCCATCCTGCTTCAGGGAAGGACGGATCTCCCGTTCTATGGTTTCCTCAATCATTCTGATCTTCTGAATGTTTGAAAGCTTCGGACGGGGCACGGGCTTTGCCTCGATATCGGCGCGGACCCTGGCAAGGATCTCCTGAATGGCTCCATGGCAACTCTCGCACCCCCCCCCAGCCTTGGTGTAATTGGTCACATCTTCAACGGTGGCCAGATTGTTTTCCAGGATAGCCCTCTCGATTTCCACGTCGGTGACCCCAAAGCACTCACAAATGACCTGCCCCTCGGCGGAAGGGAGTGGAGCCCCTTTGTAATGGGAAATGGCTTTTTCCAAAGCCTCGCGTCCGAGGACCGAACAGTGCATCTTTTCCTGAGGCAGACCTCCGAGAAAATTGGCAATGTCCTGATTGGTCACCTTTTCCGCCTCCTCCACCGTCATGCCCTTGATGATCTCGGTGAGAGCCGATGCGGCAGCTATGGCACTCGCACACCCAAATGTCTTGAACTTCGCCTCGGTGATCCTCTTGTTCTCATCCAGCTTGAAGGTGAGCTTCAATGCATCACCACAGGCGATGGACCCCACTTCAGCCACCCCATCCGGGTCCTCCACCTCTCCCACGTTTCGAGGGTTGAGAAAATGCTCCTTGACCTTGTCCGTGTACTCCCACATCAGCGTCCTCTCCTCTCTCCGCGGCCCTGCCCGCAAAACACTCGCCGTGATCTCCCGGGAAATTCCCCTCTGGTCAGGGACCCCCCGCGTTACTGATAGAAAGCGTCAACCCGCCGGAAATACATACATATGAGCCCCTTACGCAACATTCACGCGTTTCCAGGATCGATCTTCAAATGTCCAGGGATATTCGCATCCCTCTATTTTACCTGCAATGGGCGGTTTCACAAATTGTCTTTGCGGCATTGCGGCTCTCTCCTCACCCTATCCCACCCAAGGGTAGATAGCAGCTGGAGACCACGCGCGGCAAGGCAACAAGCTCAACAGTCCCCCTGCACTTCGATACCAATCCTCAAAAAAATTGGCTGGAAGATACCCCCCCAGCCAACAAAAATCACGCCACGCATTGAACGATACAGCTCACCGCGTTGCGAAACGAACCACCGGTTGCATAATCCAACCGAAGATACACAGTTTAGGGGCCAAAAGAAAACACGAGATCTTCAAATCTCTCAACCCAGTTGCCATCCTCGCATCGCCTGCAACGGTCCTTTCCGCAAAGCTGAGAACCGTGGGAATAGGCGCGTCCCTCAAAGCTGCAGTCTTTCCTGTTGTCACTTTCCATGGCCATACTCCTCGAAGCCCTTTCACACGAATACGGGCTTCATTCCCGGGTCAACAAGCCTCGCCTCTTGACAGAGCCCAAGATGCCAGAGACCCTTCACTTATCCTACCCTTTTGCTAATCATTCAGATCAGCGTATGCAACTGGATCATGGCAAGTCGGGTATGCGACCGGACCAACCAAGCATGGAACAACGGGCTCATCTATTACCCGTCACAGCCACTCACCGTCCTCCATCACCCGGAGTTCGCCGGAAGGCGCCACCGTCACGAGCCTCGCTGAGGCAACAGGAGATTGGATGTCGAGGAGGAGGGCTCTCAATCCCTCTCGCTTCTGGCCCACATTGAAGCAAGGCACACCACCCAGGGTATCCATCACTCTGCCGCTCTGCCATGGTGACTCGTGAATATGTCCGTGGAGAGACACCCTCAAACGTCCTTCCGCGCTCCATTGCTCTATGAAGCGCCTCACCGCGAGGCTCCCCACATGAATCCCATGTCCCGTGAGGTCAAGGAAGCTGTCCCTTGGTGGAGCATGACACACAAAGACAAACTGGCACCCATCGAACATGGGGTGTCTCATGGACTCGGAAAGGGATTCCAGGTCTTCCTCCATGAACCCTGCAGAACGATCCAGGTGGAAGGGTTCTGCAAAACCAGACCGCGTGACGGTGCCCGATCGAATAACGCCAGGATCGGCAAGCCCCGGTCTGTCCCGACAGTCTGGCTTTTCCCAGTCCTTGATGGCAAAAGGCGTCGGATTCACCCTCATGTAGCCTGCAACCGCCAGTCCGGGGCCCAAGCGCACGACCCTGTCGTGGAGGAGGTGCAGATCCTTTCCATCCAGCTCTTCGAGGAGATATCTCGCCGCAGCGATGTCGTCGTTGCCCAAATCGAGGAGGACCGGGATGGATGGGCGCCCTTGGCGAAATGCCTGGAGCCTTGGCAGAAGGCGCTCACGAAACCATGTCCTGTGAGGTTCGATGGAGGAGGACACATCTCCCCTCCAGTTTGGGTTTATGTCACCCCCTACAATGACCGCATCCGGCTGAAGTTCCTCGGCAGCATACAGAAGTCGGCTAAAATGAGCCGGATGCACGTGCGTGTCGGATGCATAAAGGATCTTCATCATTGGTGAAAACTCCACTCCCGTCAAGATCACTGCGTTGAAGGTATTGTTCCGCCCTTCTCCCTCGAGCCAGATGAGACGAGCTCAAATCCATCGCAAGCCAACGCTCCTTTTCCATCCTTGTTCAGCAGACTCAACCGCCGTTTGCATCGCATCTTGATATCGCTCTGCCCCACCTGGGAGGACTCCATTGGTTCGCCCTGTCCCTGCGCCAAGCCCGGCAAGGGCCACGTGATCCCTGCACCCAACACGATACAGACCGTCCGATCCAGCCAGCTCACGTTCTGTTCCTTTCCGTGAGGCTCAACGTTTCCGGCTTGCTCATATGATAAGGAATGAAGATCGGCACACAAGATAACCCAAAGGAAGTGATGAGAGGGAGGTTTTTCATATTGTCGAACCGCGCAACCTCTGTTCTAAGGGTGTTTCAGGAGAGCGCATTCCGGCGGGCGAAAGGTCCTTTTGACCTGAGGGTCGCCGTGTCGAATCCGGAGGGAGGAATCCCGCTGCCGAAAAGCCAAAAGATGCACTCATAGCCCAATCAACATGCAATTGGATATCCATAACACTGCACCGCACCCCTGCGCCCCAATGCATGGGAAAGGGAACGATCGCTGCCCTCCGTGCGGACTTCCCCCCCTGTTCCCCTTGACAGCTCATCCTTGCCTCGCTTAGAGTCAACCTAGCCGTTCCCCATCCACTTTCAACACAGGAGGAGACAATGAATGACGAGGTGATCCAATCGGGAGTGAACCGAAGAGACTTCCTGCTCACAGCGGGGGGCCTTTGTGTGACCCTCGGAATGGGAGCGCTGCAAACCGGGTGCGCTCAGTCCCCTGCTCCCTCTTCACTCGGACTTCCACCCCTCCCATACAAGGAGGATGCCTTGGAACCCGTGATTTCCAGGAAGACGATGGAATTCCACTACGGAAAGCACCACAAGGCCTACGTGGATAAGACCGCTGAACTGGTCAAGGGGACAGGTCTTGCCAACGTGTCGTTTCTGGAGATAATGAAGCAGACTGCGGCTGCTCCAGACAAAACAGTGCTTTTCAACAACGCCGCCCAGTCGTGGAATCATGATTTCTTCTGGAAGAGCCTCATGCCTGGAGGCGGTGGAAAACCCGAAGGGGAGATGGCGAAGTTGGTCGAGAAGTCATTTGGATCTTTCGACAATTTCAAGAGAGATTTTGCCAACGCCGCAGTCACCCAGTTCGGCAGCGGGTGGGCCTGGGTCGTCCTCGACGGGGACAAACTCGCTGTGGTGAAGACTTCCAACGCTGAAAACCCAATTCTCAAAGGGCAAAAACCCCTTCTTACCATTGACGTGTGGGAACACGCCTACTACCTCGACTATCAGAACCGGCGTGCGGACTATGCGAATGCCGTCATCGACAAGCTTCTTAACTGGAATTTCGCGGCCTCTGGCCTTGCCAAGGCTTGACCCGGCACAAGTCTCTCCGCCATAGGACTTGCCGGTATTCGTTCAGAGCAAGAGACTTGCCCATAATCTGTCGGTGTGGGTGTGTCTTGTTGCCATGACCGTATGATGCTGGTGAATGGGGCCGCCGATCGCCTGCCAGATTCGAGCGACCGACCGTTCGCACCTTGCTGGACCAACTCCTGGTCACCGTGGAAGATCCTGCATCCGCTTCAGGCGATTGTCCACCAGGGTAATGACCGTCCTCATGTCCGACTTCCCAAGGCCTTATCCTCCTGACTCCGGTGGACAAGTCTTCCATAGGTTCAACCCGCCTCCACGGCCACTCAGTTCTCCAGTATTGGCTCGCTGCAGTGCAGTCCGGCAGACTCTGGAGGAGGCATTCTCATGAAGCAGACTTTAGAAATTGCGACCCTATACAAGATTCTAAAGGATATCAGTATCCTTGTCCATTCCAGCACGAGCGTGCGCGAAATCGCGGAAGTGCTCGTGCGAAAGGTGACCGAAATCTTGGACGCCAAGGGGACCATGCTCCGCATTCTGAATATCGAGACCGACGAGCTTGAGTGCTGTGCCGCTTTCGGGCTGAGTGAGAAATACCTGGCCAAGGGACCCGTGACCAACAGGGAGCTGCTCACGAATTTTTGCAGGGATGATAACGTGGTCATCATCGACGACGTCCTGGTAGACCCACGCATCGAATATCCCCGGGAAGCCTGGGAGGAGGGAATCCGCATGTTTGTGAACATCCCTCTCATGGTTCATGAGGACGTGCTGGGTGTCTTGAGGGTTGCATACTCTTGGAAGCGCAGCTTTTCAGAGGAAGAGATCGACTTCCTCCGTGCCGTCGCCCAGCAGTGTGCCTGTGCCATAAACAAGGCCCGCCTGTACGAGAAGCAACAGGCCCGCTACGCCCAACTGGCACTTCAAACGGAGAAGCTGACGGCCCTAGGGAGAATGGCAGCCGGCATTGCCCATGAGATCAACAACCCTCTTGCGGGGATTCTCCTGTACAGCACCAATCTCATAAAGAAGGTGCCCATCGAGGGTTCCCTCCGGGAAGGCCTCGATATCATCATTCAGGAAACCGTGCGTTGCAGAACCATCATTCGTGACCTACTTGAGTTTGCCCGGGACCGGGAACCTCAAAAAGTCAAGGCTCATACCAACCAGATCATCGAACGGGTCCTTTCCATTCTGGACAACCAATTTCGGCTTCAGCGCATCACCCTTGAAAAGCGTCTCTCCAATGAAATCCCTGAGAATATGGTCGACGTGAACAAGATGGAACAGGTGTTTGTGAACCTTCTGCTGAATGCCGTTGAAGCCATTGGGAGCAACGGCACCATCATTGTCACCACGCGGCTGGACAGGGAGGGTGGGTTCGAGGTCACCGAGATCCAGGACACGGGTTGCGGCATACCCACAGAAAACCTGCACAAGATCTTCGAGCCGTTCTTCTCCACCAAGCCCAAGGGCACCGGACTGGGCCTCTCGGTGAGCTTCGGCATCGTCCAGAGTCATGGCGGGGATATCCAGGTGGAGAGCTCCCCCGGGTGGGGGACATGCTTCAGTATACGGATTCCCCTGCTCCAGGGGCCCTGTATCCTCCCGAGGGAGAGTCAGTCCCATGGAACCCGCTAATATTCTCATCATCGACGATGAAGCCTCCATCTGCAATGCGTGCAGTGCCATTCTCAAGGAAAGGCGGCACAAGGTGGACGTCTCCATGACTGGTAAGGCGGGCCTTGATGCCGTCTTTCGGGGCAACCACGACGTCATCCTCCTCGATCTGAGGCTTCCCGATGCCGACGGCATGGAAATCCTGGGCAAGGTCCGCTCTGAGAGGCCCGGAGAATGCGTCATCGTCATGACCGGCTATTCGTCCGTCCAGACGGCCGTGGAAGCCATGAAGCTGGGAGCTTTTGATTACCTCAGCAAGCCGTTTTCCGACGATGAACTGGTCCTGACTGTGGAGCGGGCTATTGAAAAGAAACGGCTCATTGAAGAGAACATCTCGCTCAAAAAAGAGCTCGTCGACCGCTTCAGCTTCGCCAACATCGTCGGTGAGAACCCCCAGATCGTCCGCATCTTCGAGGAGATCACGCGGGTCGCCCCCACCGACTGCACGGTCCTTGTCATGGGAGAGCACGGCACGGGAAAGGAGCTCTTCGCCCGAGCCATCCATGCCCATAGCAACCGCGCCACAAAACAGTTCGTCGCCATCGACTGCGGCAGCCTTTCCTCCACCCTCCTCGAAAGCGAGTTGTTCGGACACGTAAGAGGTGCCTTCACAGGGGCCATTCAGGATAAGGCCGGCATCTTCGAGGTCGCCCAGGGCAGCACCCTCTTTCTCGACGACATTGCCAACGTCGGGCTCGAGACCCAGGCGAAACTCCTGCGGGTCCTTGAGTCCCACGAATACAAACCCGTGGGGTCCAGTCAGATCAAAATATCCACCGCCCGCATCATCTCCGCCACGAATCGCGACCTGAGGGCTATGGTCCGCGAGGGAACATTCAGGGAGGACCTCTTCTACCGACTGAACGCCTTTCCCATCTACATCCCCCCTCTTCGGGAGCGAAAAGACGACATCCCCAGGCTGGCCTATTATTTCCTGCGTCACTTCTGCAGGAAGATGGACAAGAGAATCTCCGGTTTTTCGGAAGATGCCCTCGAAGCTCTCGTGCGCCACGAATGGCCGGGGAACGTGCGCCAGCTGAAAAACGCCGTGGAGCGCCTCGTCATCATGGCCGATCGGGAAACCCTGGACCTGCTTTATCTCCTGGATCACCTGCAAACGAGACACTCATGGACTGGAAAGTCGGTCCCACAAAACCTTAAAGAGCTCAAAACCATCAAGAACCGCCTGCTGGCGGACACCTTCGAACCCATCGAGAAGGCCTTCCTCATCCATGCCCTCGACTCCTCCGGGTGGAATGTCTCTCGGGCCTCGGCGCGGGTGGGCATGAAGAGACCCAATTTTTCCGCCCTCATGAAGAAGCACAAACTGACCCGCTCTATTGACGGACACAAGTCCAAAGGGGATGCGAGCTTATGAGCACCATCCTTTAGAAGACGGAATACCAGTAAACGAGCGAAGAGGGCACCGGGGACGCATGGATTCTCGTGGATCAATTTGCCCCTCTCGGCGGTGTCCTGATGCTCTAGGATGAAGCAGAACACTTCCATCTGAGAAAAAACGTATAGCATTCCATACATCTCTTTATGGCTTGCCAGTTAATTCTTTCAAGCCATCATCCACTGTGGGGCGTATCTCTTTCTATACGCTTTGCCATTTTCGCGTGTAGAACCGCGCCGCCCGCCAATCCATAACCAGTTGACATTCCATCACAATACTCCACGCACCCTGCTGATCGATGTGTGTTTTCCAAAGGCACGACTGTTGCCTCTCTATCCTGGCAAACACGACAACACGCCTCAAAGGATCCACGGATCCAACGAACAGAAAGGAGGACAACCATGAACCTGGTCCAAGCGACCCAGACGGAATCGAGAGTGCCGCCTGAGATCCTTCTCATGGAGGATGAGCCAAGCATCGCCAAAGGGCTCGAGAACGTCCTCACCGAGGAGGGGTACTCGGTGGATGTGGCCATGACCGGTCGAAACGCCATGGAAAAGATTCACCAGAAGCCTTTCGACCTTCTCGTCGCCGATCTGCGCTTGCCGGATATGGACGGCATGGACGTGATCAGGCGCATGAAACAAGAGCAGCCAAAGACTGAAGTGGTGGTCATCACGGGCTACTCCACGGTCGCTTCTGCCGTGGAAGCCATGAAGGGCGGTGTATACGACTACTTGCCCAAACCCTTCACGGAAGACGAATTCAAGGCTGCCGTGGATGGTGCATTGAAGAAGAAGGAAGAAACCGAAGCCAGGACACGCCAGGAGATGCAGTGGGCGGCAGTGGAGGAGGATAAGGTCATCCAGAAGCGTGAGGTGATCCGGGTCCTCAATCGGACCTCTGAGGATCCAGGATTCTGGCATGATCTTGTGGACTTGGGCAGCGAAGCCCTCGAACAATACAGGTTATCATCCGAGGCCAAGGCCGCCATCATTTCCGGCGATCTGAAGTGGATCAACGAAGAGGTGGGTGAACTGACCCAGAAGCAACTCAGGTTCATCTACAGGATCCTTGAACGTGAACGCTGGTGAGTTCTGTTTCGGAGGGTTGCTTCAGTGTGCCGATCACACGCGTCCGGCTCGAGACTATGTGTCACCGGGCCGGAAAGTTTCCCGGAATTTCAATTGGGAGAAGCCCATGAGTGACGTCCTTCCCGCAAGCCGCATTCAAGGGTCCATCATGGTCGTCGGCGGAGGCATAGCCGGCATGCAGGCTGCGTTGGATGCCGCCAATGCGGGATTTCTCGTGTATCTCGTTGAGCAGTCAGCTGCCATTGGGGGGGTCATGTCCCAACTGGACAAGACATTCCCCACCAACGACTGCTCCATGTGAATCATCGCACCCAAGCTGGTCGAGGTCGGCCGGCACCCGAACATCCATCTGCTGACTCTTGCGCACGTCGAGGAAATGACCGGGGAACCCGGTGATTTCAGGGTCAAGATCCTGCAGAAACCCCGTTTCATTGATCTCGACAAGTGCACGGGTTGCGGCGAATGCGCCGCAGTTTGCCCTGTGGTGAGGGGAAACGAATACGACATGTCCATGAGTCAGCGCAAGGCCGTGTATCGGCCATATGCACAGGCAGTCCCGGGGGCCTTCGCCATCGATAAGCGCGGGACCCCGCCCTGCAAGGTCGCCTGCCCCGCCCACATCTCGGTGCAGGGATACCTGGCTCTGGCTGCCCAAGGAAGATATCGGGAAGCCCTCAGACTCATCAAGGAGGAAAACCCTCTTCCAGCCATATGCGGCCGCGTGTGCCACCACCCTTGTGAAGGGGCCTGCAAACGGGGGGAACTGGATCAACCGGTGGCTATCGACTCGGTCAAGCGGTTCCTCGCGGACCTGGATCTGCGCTCTGAAACCCGGTGCATTCCGGAAATCAAAGCCCGGCGGGAGGAAAAGGCAGCCATCATTGGATCCGGTCCCGCGGGGTTGACCTGCGCCTACTTCCTTGCCATCGAAGGCTACCAGGTGACAGTCTTCGAGAAGCTTCCTGTGCTGGGAGGCATGCTCAGGGTGGGAATTCCCGTCTACAGGCTGCCCCGAGACATACTTGAGGCCGAGATCCAGGTCATCGAGTCGATGGGGGTGGAATTCAAGACCGGAGTGGCCGTCGGGAAGGACGTGACCATTTCCCAGCTTCGCGCAGATGGCTACAAGGCATTCTTCATCGCCATTGGATCCCACGAATGCAAGGCTTTGGGAATTCCCGGCGAGAACCTCGAAGGGGTGGTCTCGGGAATCGATTATCTGCGGGAGGTGAATCTAGGGCGGAACGTCCCCCTGGGAGATCGGGTGGCCGTCATCGGTGGAGGAAATGTTGCCATGGACGCCGTCCGCACGAGCCTTCGACGCGGATCCCGCAATCCTTTCATCGTGTATCGCCGAAGCTGCGCCGAGATGCCCGCCAGCAACGAGGAAATCGAAGAATGTCTTGAGGAGGGCATCCAGATCATGACGCTAACCAACCCCGTCCGCATCATCGGCGAAAACGGGAAGGTGAAGGCCATGGAATGCGTCAGGATGGAACTCGGGGAACCCGACGCCGGGGGCCGACGGCGGCCTTTACCCATTGAGGGTTCTGAGTTCATCATGGAGGTGGATGCCGTCATCCCAGCCATCGGCCAGGAATCTGACTGGGCATGTCTTACTCCGGAATGCGCTTGCCGCCTGAGCGACTGGGGAACCATGCGGGTAGACCCCCTGACCTACCAGAGCGATGACCCGGACATCTTTGCAGGGGGCGACGCGGTGAGCGGTCCCAGGACCGTTGTCGAAGCCATAGCCGCCGGAAAGCAGGCAGCCACCTCCATGGACCGTTTCATGCGAGGCCTTGACATGAGGGAAGGACGCGAAAAGGAATGGGAGGCCGTGGGGGAGGTTCCGACACAAGGGGTCCACAGAGTGTCCCGGGAGGTCATGCCTCGTCTGCCCGTTCCCGACAGGTTGAGCACTTTTGACGAAGTTCAACTTGGTTTTAGTGAGGAACAGGTGCGGAAGGAAGCTGCCCGCTGCCTCGGCTGCGGAATCTGTTCCGAATGCGGCCAGTGCGTGGAGGCCTGCCTGGCTCACGCCATCACCCGCCAGGACGTTCCCAGGACCCACGAAATCAAGGTCGGGGCCGTCATCCTTGCGCCTGGCTTTCAACCTTTTGACCCCGCTCCCCTCGACACTTACGGTTACAGGCGCTATCCCAATGTGGTCACATCCATGGAATTCGAGCGTATTCTCTCGGCTTCGGGACCCACCCAGGGCCATCTCGTCAGACCTTCCGATCATGGGGTCCCAAGGCGTGTTGCCTGGCTCCAGTGCGTGGGCTCCAGGGACATCAATCAGTGTGGTAACGGGTATTGTTCCAGCATTTGCTGCATGGTTGCAGTCAAACAGGCGGTCATTGCCAGAGAGCACGCAAACGGGGGACTGGAAACGGCCATCTTCACCATGGACCTGCGCACAGTTGGAAAGGACTTCGAACGGTACGCCGTTCGGGCCCGCGACGAAGGGGGAGTCCGTTTCGTGCGATCCAGGATCCACACGGTGGAGGAAATCGCCGGAAGTCGGGATCTCTTGATTCATTACGTGGATTCCCGGGGGACTGCGCACGGGGAGTCGTTCGATTTGGTCGTGCTCTCGGTGGGGATGACCATACCCGAAGAGCTCGCCAAGACCGCAGCGAGTCTCGGAATTGAGCTGGATGCGCACCACTTTGTGCAAACAGGGAGCTTCAGACCGGTTGAGACCTCTCGAAAAGGAGTGTACGCGTGTGGGGCTTTCACAGGACCCAAGGACATCCCCACTTCTGTCATGGAAGCCGGTGCCTCGGCCTGCGCGGCGACAGAGTCACTGGCCTCCGCCCGCCACAGCGAAACAAAGGAGATCGCTCGCCCCCCGGAGAGGAATGTCGGGCGGGAACCACCTCGGATCGGGGTGTTCGTCTGCAACTGTGGCGTGAACATCGGAGGAGTGGTCAAAATTCCCGAACTGGTTGCGTACACACGGAACCTGCCCCACGTGGTCCACGTGGAGGACAATCTGTTCTCCTGTTCCCAGGACACCCAAGACCGCATGAAGGAAACCATTCGCGCGAAAGCCTTGAACCGAGTGGTGGTTGCAGCCTGCACGCCCCGAACTCACGAACCCCTCTTCCAGGAAACCCTCGTGAATGCGGGACTGAACAAGTACCTGTTTGAGATGGCCAACATCAGGAACCACGACTCGTGGGTCCACTCTCACGACCCCGCGACAGCTACCGAAAAGGCTAAGGACCTCGTGCGGATGGCTGTGGTGAAAAGCGCACTCCTGTACCCTCTCCATGAGAACGAGTTGCCTGTGACGCCTTCAGCTCTGGTGATTGGCGGGGGGATTGCCGGCATGACCGCAGCCCTGGCCTTGGCGAGGCACGGGTACCCCGTTCATCTCATCGAAAAATCAGACTGTCTGGGTGGCAATGCGCTCAGGCTTCACAAGACGCACAGGGGAGAGCCCGTGTCCAAGTTCCTGGAGGAAATCATAGAGGAAGTGAACGTCGAAAAGCGTATTGTCCTTCATCTGGGCACAACGGTGTGCGGCGTTGAGGGTTTTGTGGGGAATTTCAAGACCAAGATTAAGGATGAAGAGACGGTGGAAACCATCGCTCACGGGGTCACCATCATCGCCACAGGTGCCAAGGAGTACAAGCCCACGGAGTACCTCTACGGGAAACACCCCGCCGTGGTGACTCAACTGGAGATGGACAGCCTCATGAAGGATCATGACCCGAGGCTTGCCCAAGCCCGCAACGTGGCTTTCATCCAGTGCGTGGGTTCCCGGGAAGACGGCCACCCGTACTGCTCCAAAGTCTGCTGCACCCACACTGTGAGGACCGCCCTGGAGATCAAGGAGATGAATCCCGATATGGGCGTGCACGTCCTCTATAGGGACATGCGCACTTATGGAACGCGTGAAGACATCTATCGGGAAGCCAAATCCAGGGGGGTGCTCTTCTTCCCCTATTATACTGGAAGCAAACCGGTGGCCGTGCCTCGCGGGGACCAAGTCCGTCTCCTCTTCAGGGACGAAATCCTGGACCGTGATGTTGCTTTAGACATAGACCTTCTGTGCCTCGCCACGGCCATCGAACCTCACCGGGATCATGGCCTGGACAAACTCTACAAGGTCCCCATGGATGCAGACGGCTGGTTTCTGGAGGCCCACCAGAAGCTTCGCCCCGTTGATTTCGCTACTGACGGGGTCTTTCTCTGCGGGATGGCCCATTATCCCAAGCCCATTGAGGAGAGCATCGCACAGGCTTTGGCCGCAGTATCCCGATCCCTGTCGCTCCTGTCTAGAAGAACCATCCTGGTAGGGGGCATCGTAGCGCAGATCCATGCAGAGAGCTGCTCCGGGTGTCTGGCCTGTGTCAGCGTTTGTCCCTTCGGGGCCATTTCCCTCAATGAGAATCTCAGGGCCGCCGAGGTCAATGCGGTCATGTGCAAAGGATGCGGAGCATGCGCGGCCACTTGTCCCTCAGAGGCGGCCACACTCCGGGGCTTCAGTAGCAGGCAGCTCTATGCCCAGATCAAGACGGCCCTGGCGGCATGAATCGGAAGAGGGCCCTCATCGCCAGGAGGAATATTGGGCAAGGCGTGAACAGACATATCCCTCATTTTCTTCTAAGCAGTCCCTGCATGGAGAAGCCATGAAAGACAACGGCTTTGAACCAAGAATCCTGGCCTTTTTGTGCAACTGGTGCGCATACGGGGCGGCAGACCTGGCAGGCGTGAACAGGATCCAGTACCCAGCCAATCTTCGACCCGTGCGGGTGATGTGCTCCGCCACGGTGTCTCCCCATCTCGTGCTGAGAGCCTTGCAGAGCGGGGCGGATGGAGTGCTGGTGTCTGGGTGACACGTGGGCGACTGCCATTACCTGTATGGTAATGTGATGACAGTCAAGCGGATGCGCTTCCTGCAGGAACTCTTGGACTTCGTCGGCTTGGGTGGACGCTTGCACCTTGAATGGATTTCATCGGCAGAGGCTCGAAAATTCGCCCAGATCGCAACAGCCTTCACGGAAAAGCTGAAAGCCATGGGACCGAATCCCATCGCCGCCTTCACGGAAGAGATCACCTCCATGGGCCTTCGGCCCGTTGCAGGCCAAAGGCACAATCAGAGCGCCGTGAGCGCCGTCCGCCAATCCAGTGAGGTTTGGCGCACATGGGAACAGGAGAGGGGTGTGGCATGAGACAGACAGTCCGCACTTGGCTTCAAGAAGGGAGAGTGGACATCGTCCTTGGATTCAGGAACCTCCACGGTCATGTGCTGCCCTTCGCCTTTTCCATTGACAACCTGGACGATGTTGAACACTTGGTGGTCTCGGGCCCCCGGTATCCCCTGGAAAAACTGGCCCTGGAGCTCATAGCGGCACGACCGGCCATCAGGGTGGGAATCGCGGGAGACCATGCCTCACTGCGCGCCGTCAACGTCTTCCTGGCCTGGAACCAGACGTCCAAGGAATCCATCATGGTGCTCCCGGTGGATCAATCTCCCCAAGGACTCGCGGAATGCTCACCGGACACCCCGAAGTTCATGGGAATCGTTGCAGACACGGACCTCGGGAGCTTTGAGGAAATGGAACCCCGGCAACGGTTCACAGGCTGGATGCTTGAGTTCCAGAAATGCATGAAATGCTACGGGTGCAGGAACATCTGTCCGGTCTGCTTCTGTAAGGAATGCAGTCTTGAGAACCAGGAACTCATCGGGGCCGGGACCGTTCTGACAGAGGTGCCCATATTCCACCTGGTGCGGGCCGTACACATGGCAGGACGCTGTGTGGACTGCGGACTGTGTGAAGCTGCATGCCCCGTGGGGATACCGTTGCGGCTCCTCTACCGTAAGGTGAACGCCATCGTGAGAGACCTCTTCGGTTATGACACGGGTTCTTCAGCAGAGCAGCCACCCCTGAGCGTTTTGGGCGAAGAGGTCCCCATGGAACCTCGGCCCCTTGAGTAAAACCTGCTATACGGAGCGCAAAAGGAGTGAGCACGATGGACTACCGATTTGTGCCGTCGGTCTGCTCGTACTGCGGTACGGGCTGTGGGGTCCTCTTCAGGGTCATGGACGGTCGACTCGTCGGGACCATGCCCTTGAAAACCCATCCCGTCAATCAGGGGCGACTCTGTATCAAGGGTTGGAACCTCCACGAGTACATCGACAGCCCCATGAGGCTGAAAGGTCCATTGGTCAAGGTGAAGGGACGCTTTCACCGGGTCAGTTGGGATGCCGCCATCCAGATTACCGCGGAGTCCCTCGGGGAAATAATCCGTCGCCACGGGCCGGACAGCGTGGGTGTTCTCCTTTCGGCAAAGATCACCAATGAGGAGAATTACCTGGCCCAAAAGCTCGCCAGGGCGGTGTTTGGCACCAACAATGTGGATCACTGTGCCCGGCTCTGACACTCTTCTACGGTGGCAGGTCTTGCCGCCGCATTCGGAAGTGGAGCCATGACCAACTCCATCGCCGAAATAGAGGATTCCGCCTGTATTTTCGTCATCGGTTCCAACACCACAGCCTGCCATCCCCTTGTAGCAGGGAGGATCTATAGGGCCCTGGAGAAGGGGGCGAGGCTCATCGTTGCCGATCCAAGAACCGTTCAACTGAGTCGCTTCGCGGATGTTAGCGTCAAGCACCGGTTGGGAACCGACGTGGCTCTCCTCAACGGAATGATGCATGTCATCCTGCGCCGCGAATGGCATGCGAAAGATTACATTGAGCAGAGGACGGAAGGTTTTGAGGATCTGGTCCGTGTCATTGGAGAGTACACCCCCAGGAGAGTCGAGTCGATCACGGGCATACCCACCGCCGATCTGGAGCGCATGGCCGAATTGTACGCTCGAGGTAAGCCCTCATCCCTGATCTACGCCATGGGAATCACCCAACACACCACCGGCGTGGACAATGTCAAGTCCTGCGCGAACCTGGCAATGCTCTGCGGGAATGTGGGGGTTTACGGCGGCGGTGTCAACCCGCTCCGGGGCCAAAACAACGTCCAGGGGGCCTGCGACATGGGGGGACTCCCCAACGTGCTCCCGGGATACCAATCGGTGACAGATCCCGGTGTCATCGAGACATTTTCCAGGGCTTGGGGAAGGCCACTCCCCACAAAGGTCGGCATGACCATCACGGAAATGGTTGCAGCCGTTCTGCAAGGGAAGATACGAGCCTTGTATGTCATCGGGGAGAACCCAAAGCTGAGCGAGCCACACAGGGAACACATTGACCGCGCCTTGAAAACACTTGAGTTTCTTGTAGTCCAGGAGATTTTTCTCTCTGAAACCGCCCAATCAGCAGATGTGGTCCTGGCGGCCTCGTCTGCGGCTGAAAAGGAGGGGACCTTCACCAACACCGAGCGGCGATGCATGAGAATTGACAAAGCCATTGAACCCATCGGCGATACGCTCCCTGACTGGCAGATCATCTGCCGCCTCTCCAGGGCGATGGGCTATCCGATGGACTACGAGGGGCCGGAGGATATCTTCCGCGAGGTGTGCTCCCTTGCCCCGAAGCTGTATGGGGGAATGACTTACGACAGGCTCGGCATCGACGGGATCGCATGGCCTTGTCCGACCTCCGACCATCCCGGCACTCCGTTTCTGCACAAAGAGTCCTTCTCCAGGGGAAAAGGCAGATTCCACGCCGTCGAGTACATGAATCCAGCAGAACTTCCCGACGAGGAATATCCCTTCTTCCTCACCACGGGGCGCATGTTCGCCCACTATCATACTGGCACCATGACACGGATTTCCCCGCACCTGGATGCGGAGATGCGCACCGGCTACATAGATATCCATCCGAAAGACGCGGAAAGACTTGGGATCAAGGACGGGGACATGCTGCTCGTTTCATCGCGAAGAGGCAGTATTGACGCTCCTGCCCGACTGAGGGGCAATGTGGCTCCCGGGACCCTCTTCGCTACCATCCACTTCGGGGGCAGATCCGCCAACGTGCTCACGAGTGCCACAGCCGTGGATCCCTCGGTGAAGATCCCTGAGTTCAAGGTGAGCGCCGTGAAAGTGGAGAAGTTGTCGGGGTCTGCACACTAGAGCATGCCCCAGTTTGCAGCCTCTTCTTGGGACCCCGGAGCCTTTCCGGGATCCCGCCCTCATGTGAGCAGAAACTCATGGACCAGATCCTCCCAACGGAACTGAGTCAGGTTGCCCGAAATGTCATCGACGATCTCCCCACCCGTGGCGGCAAGGGACATGCCATAGGTGCTCATGACCATGTCTTCCAACTTCTGCGCTTCGGACTGGGTCCATACATCCGTTTCATGTTCATAGAGGAGATTCTTCAGGTTCTGTTTCAGACCCTGAGGTTCCACAACGACCAACCAACCCTCGCCATAGGGATCGGCCTTGGCTGCTCCAGGTTCCCTGGATGCCCTATGATTGGTGGCCACCACGATGCCATCCATGGGTGAAAGCACTTCCGCAGCTTTTGCCCCCTTCTCCAGGGACCAACCCACCTCGGTTTGTTCCAGACGGGACCCGAGCCTGGGCAGTCCAAACCTGGTGGGACACCCGAGAAGGCGCAGAGCGAAATCGTCTAGCCCCATGCGCACCAGTCCGCCATGTTCAATCCTTGCCCAAGTGTGTCCCCTATGATAATAAGTGCTGTCGGCAACGAGAAACCCCGACACCTTTCTCACGTGAACGGCGCTCGATGGGCTCACCAAGTCCGTTTCATCGAGGTATTGGTCGAATTCACACACGTTGCAGCGATACCCGTTGGAACAGAAGTGATACTGAACCCTTCCCGTCAGCATGTGACGACATTCTTTCTCCTTGTATGGTTTGCCTCTCATGATCTGCCTCCATCCGACCACCTCCTCAGGCTCCTTCTTGACCCGTCGGCTCATGGCCTTGTCAAAAGGGCAGCTCAGGCAGTCGTAAGCGTTCTCGCACAGTTTGTAGTTGACCACTCCGGCCTTCATCCAGATACATTGGTTGTCTACTGAGAAAACAACCGGAGCACCCCGTTTCCTCTTGTCCGTTGTTGCTTTCACGGCCACATTCCTCCTCTCTAATGGGTCTGTGTGTCACTGACATACTTTACCAACATCCATGCCAAATCGGTTCCTGCGTGTTTTGTGGGAGTGGAGGCATGTGGCACCGGTCCGTGTGTTTCCAATGATGACGGGAGGAAATGAGGTTGAAGGCGGCGGTGTTGGGCGTGAGGGTGGATTCACCTTCGCATGCCTGGCACAGAAATTGTTTAATATTGTTGCTGATCACTTGTCTGTTAAAGATCTGTACAGCTTCCGCGCGATTCGGGTTCTAGCCAGGTGTAAAGTTCATGTGCCCTCCCGGGGGCTTTGACCTGGCTTCTCCGAGCAAGACTCGCCGTTTGGTCCTCATGTTAAGGTTCTTCATGGAGTGTAAAGATTCTGTACACTCCATGGGGCTCAGCAGGAGCACAACGCAGTGACAGATGAAGACATCATGAAGATCGCGGTAATTGGTGGGGGCCGACGCTGCGCGGGACTCCTCAGGATGCTCGATGCAAGGCAATTCCCAAACCTGAAGGTCCGGATAATGGCCGTGGCGGACCTGAATGATGACGCGGAGGGAGTGGTCCTCGCCCGCAGCAGGGGGATTCCGACGACCAAGGATTACAGGGAATTCTTCAATATCGAAAACCTCGATCTAGTCGTCGAGCTTACCAGCAACGAGACCCTCCTCGAGGACTTCCTGAAGAACAAGCCGGAGGGCCTGCGGATCCTCGAAGCCAACGTTTCCAGGCTCTTTAGCGATATTATCCTCTTCCAGGAGCAGTACCTGCGGGGAATGAGGGAACTCGAACTGGTGCAGGGGATCGTGGAGAGCATCTTTTCAAACATTCAGGACCGGGTCTTGATCGTCCGGCCGGACCTCATCATAGTGGATGCCAACGAAGCCATGCTCCAGTCTGCTTCGATGGGGAGGGATGACATCGTCGGGAAATCATGCTACCAAGTCAGCCACTCCTCGATCAACCCATGCGATTCCAAGGGACACCGGTGCCCGTTAAAGGAAAGCATCGCCACTGGGAAAACAGCCTATGCCATCCACGAGCACTTTGACAGAAATAACGAACCGAGGACTTGTGAGGTCACCGTGGTGCCCTTGAAGAACTCTGAGGGAGTGCCAGAACTCTTCCTGGAGGTCATGCGGGACATTACCGACGAACTGGAACGCAGGGTTGAGGAACGGACGCATCTCCTCACTTCGAATTTGGCACGCCTCATCCACGAGGACAAGATGATTGCCCTGGGAAAGCTGGTGGCAAGCGCCGTCCATGAAATCAACAACCCTCTCACGGGCATCCATGCACTGGCCCGCCTGGTATCTCAGGGTCTCGAATCCAAAACCCTCGGCGAGGAAAACCTGAAGCAATACAAGTACTATCTGGATCTCATCGATACAGAGTCCGCCCGCTGCAGCTCCATCGTCGGGAACCTCCTGTCGTTTGCGAGGCAACAAAAGATGGAACGGGTGCGTTTTCATTTGAATGAAGTCATCCACCGGGTCGCCACTCTATTCAGTCACAAAATGCAGATCCAGGGAATCAAGTTGAATCTGCTCCTGGCAGAGGACCTGCCTCAACTGGTTGGCGACCCCGGTCAGATCCAGCAGTGCCTGGTGAACCTCATTTTCAACGCCATGGAGGCAATGGGGGCGGGCGGAACCCTTATCGTCAGGACGTTCTGGGAAAAAGCCAACAGCATGGTCAGGCTTGAAGTGGAGGATACGGGCTGTGGCATTCCCCAGCGGGATATACCATACATATTCGAGCCGTTCTTCTCCTCCAAGAGCCAGGACAGGGGAACTGGGCTAGGTCTTTCCGTGGTTTACGGGATCATCAAGGAGCACCAGGGGTCCATCTTTGTGAAAAGCGAAGAGGGCAAGGGATCCAATTTCATCATTCGGTTCTTTGTCATCGAATCGGCCTAGTTCCTTAATGAATCCTTCACCCATGAATCCTTCATCCATGCTCCCCGGGGGGTGATGCATCATGACGGGCCGCATCAGGATCCTGGTTGTCGACGATGAACTGATCGTGCGAGAGTCACTCATCGGGTGGCTCATGAAGTCGGGCTACGAGGTGGCGGGGGCTGACGGAGGGATTTGCGCCCTTGAGATGCTCACCGACAGGGAATACGACCTCGTCTTTCTTGACATCAAGATGCCCGACATGGACGGTCTCAGGGTCCTGCACGAAATCAAGGAAAACTATCCCCACAGCATGGTCGTCATGATCACCGCTTACGGCTCGGTACATAGTGCGGTGGAGGCCATGAAGCGCGGAGCCAACGACTACCTGATGAAGCCCTTCGAACCCGAGGATCTGGTCCTCCTTGTGGAAAAACTGCTTCAGCAGAAGAAAATCATCGACGAAAACATCATCCTTCGTGAACATGTGGCAGCGAGAGTGCGATGCGAGGACATGATCGGGGCTTCCTCCTGCATGCGGCAGCTTTTCGCCCTGGTCGAGGAAGTGGCAAAGGTGGATTCTCCGGTTCTCCTCAGGGGAGAGACCGGGACCGGCAAGGAACTGGTGGCCAAGGCAATTCACTCCAAGAGCAGCCGGTGCTTCAACCCCTTCATTCCCATCAACTGTGGGGCTTTTACGGAAACCCTGCTTGAGAGTGAGCTTTTCGGCCACGAGAGTGGTGCATTCACGGGAGCCAAGAGGGCCAAGAAGGGACGTCTGGAAATGGCCCATGGAGGGACGCTCTTCCTCGATGAAGTGGGAGAGATCCCTTTGAAGATGCAGGTCGATCTCCTTCGGGTGCTTGAGGAGAAGCGTTTCACCCGTGTGGGAGGCACCGGGGAAATCCTGGTGGACTTCCGACTTGTCTGTGCGACTCACCGGGATCTTGCCCAGGAGATCGAACGTGGTACCTTCAGACAGGATTTCTATTACCGCCTCAATGTGATAGAGATCGAGGTGCCCCCACTGCGCCGCCGCAAAGACGACATCCCTTTTCTGGCCCAGCATTTCCTGGAGAGATTCAGAAGAGAGACCAACAAGCCGGTCATGGGGATCCAGTCACAGGGAATGGACTTGCTGATGGGCTACGACTGGCCCGGGAATGTGCGCGAACTCGAAAACGCCGTTGAACGTGCGGTTGTACTTGCGAAAGGACGCCATCTCACCAGGGAAGACTTCGCGTTCCTACTCAGAACGGAGGCGGCGCATCCGCCCCTGTCCTTGAAGGAAAATGAAAGGCAGCACATTGAGCACATCCTGAAGTTGAGCGGCTGGAACATTTCCAAGGCAGCCGGCCTGCTGGAGGTCAGCAGGATCACCCTCCACAGCAAGATCAAAAAGTACGGCCTGCAACCTCAAATCCAGTAGACCGAAGGAATGACAGTGACCCATTGCGTGCACGTGGCATGAGAGAGACCTCTTCCGAATCGCCGTCACAACCATTGGTCGGAATCCTTGAAATGGGCCAACTGGGTGAGGTGGCAGTGCACGTTGTCGTCGCGAATCTGCAATCGGTCATGGGACTCCCCGTGGATATCCTCTCTCCAGTAGATCCCCCGCAGAATGCGTTTCAGGAATCTCGCCGCCAGTACGATGCAGGGCTCGTCATCCAACACCTCTCAAGACTCCAATTCCCACTCTACCTTCGCATCCTTGCCCTCACCACCGTGGATCTATGCAGCCCCATACTGACCTATGTTTACGGTGAGGCGGCAATGGGAGGCAAAGTGGCCCTCGTCTCCAACTATCGACTCCGACACGATGAAGATGGAAAGGCGGCCCCCCCCGACCTGTATTATGAACGTCTCGTCAAGGTGGCCCTGCACGAGATGGCGCACACCTTTTCCCTCTACCACTGTGACGACGTCACCTGCCTCATGCATTTCTCAGCCAAAATGCACCACCTGGACACGGTGGAGATCATGTTCTGCCAACGATGCCAGTACTTGCTGAGAAAAAACCTCAAGGTTGAGGTCCTCCAGTTCAGGCGTCGCAAGATATAGCCATCAAATTTCGCAAACCTTCCCTGAATTTCCAGCAGACAGGAAAGTGCAGAGAATTCTTGTCTTGATCGACTCCTGAAGTTCTTGCGTCGGGGCCTAGATCCCTTGCCCCTTGGGATGCGGTGTTGCCTGAAGGGCGTCGATCCCAAGCCGTTTGATCTTGCGTCGCAGAGTGTTCTTGTCTATCCCCAACTCTCTGGCTGTCGCCATCCGGCGCCATTGGTTTCGCTCAAGGGCCTCCAGGAGGATGCGTCGTTCGATATCCTTAAAGGTCAACCCGGCGGCGTCGGCAAACGGCGCGACTGTGATCCGCAAATGATGGGGGAGGTGTTCAGGACCAATAAAGCCATTGCGGCATAGAATGAAAGCATACTCGATGGCGTTCTCAAGTTCCCGAATGTTGCCAGGCCAATCGTGGTGCATGAGTGTCGCGAGGGCTTCGTGACTCAGGCCGAGGATTTGACGATTCCGAAGGCGATTCAATTTTTGGATGAAGTGCTCGGTCAGCAGTGGGATGTCCTCCTTTCGACTTGCCAGCGGCGGCAGTTCCAGCTTTACCACATTGACGCGATAGTAAAGATCCTTTCGGAAGAGGCCTTCTTCCACCAACTTGGCCAAGTCCCTGTTGGATGCAACAAGTACGCGCACATTGGCCTTGATCGTCCTGGACGAACCCAGTGGCTCGTAACAGCTCTCTTCCAGAACCCGGAGCAGGCGGACCTGAAACGCCAGGGAAACATCACCGATTTCGTCCAGAAGAATGGTCCCCCCGTCTGCTATCGCAAAACGGCCGGAGCGATTCCGTTTGGCATCGGTAAATGCTCCCGCCACGTGGCCGAAGAGCTCGGATTCGAGTAGGGTATCCGGAAGGGCTCCGCAATTGACGGCCACAAACGGACCTTTTGCACGGGTGCTGAGATCGTGGATAGCCCGGCTCAACAACTCCTTACCTGTGCCGCTTTCCCCCTGGATGAGCACCGTGCTGTCACTCTGGGCGACATCGGGGAGGATGGAAAAGATCCTCTGCATCCGAGGAGAACGGGAAATGATGTCCTGAAAACGATAGCGGCGGTCGATTTCCTTTCGGAGGCTTTCCACCAGACTCAGATCCCGGAAGGTTTCGACGCCTCCAATGATCTGGCCGGCTTCATCCCTGAGCAGAGCCGTGCTGATGCTGACAGGTAGTTCGCGACCATCGGCGTGAAGGATGGCAATCGGCTTGTTCACAACCGGCTTCAGTGTCTCCATGGTGTGTTTGAGCACACAGGTGGTCTCACAGACATTGGCGCGAAAGACTTCGCAGCAGGGTCGACCGACCGCATCTGCAGCGGCGATCCCGGTGATCTCCTCTGCGGCTCTGTTAAAGAAGGTGATTCTCCAGGAAAGGTCCACCGTGAAGACCCCATCGGCAATACTGTTCAGAATGATCTGGGTCTGCGGTGAAAAATCTGGTCTTATGGGCGCTGCAGCCACCGTGCTTTCCCTGTCCAAAGATCTTCCCCCGCTTCCTGGCAGCCTTCTTTCCACAGCTGTTTCAATTCATTTCGTGAACAGGCAAGCGCTCTCATGGATATTGCCCGCGGCGGCGGTAAACATTCCGGCATTCTCCTGCCCCTCTCCGTTCACTGTCTCCATGGTTCCGACTCGGAGGGTTCACCCTGTTCAGAGCTCTTCTTGCCGTGGACCTCTGTTCCCAAGAATATACACCTTTCTGCAAGCCAAGACTTCACCCAAAAAAGCACAAGAACCTCCTCCTGATTGAGGCAAACTCCGGATGGTCGTCCAAAACCGTTACGGGGAGACTTGAGCAATGGTACAGGGATCTTCGAAAGCATGACAGTCGGGCTAAGCAGAAACCCAAAGGGGTCTGAATCGCCTTCGCCCGGAACGATCCATCCTCTCTTGAAAATGAAGATCTGCGCCCGTATTGGAAGATTATGGGGAAGGCACCGGTGATGGTGGTTTTCTCACCAGAGGAGTTCCACAGGCCAAGCAGGCCAATTGGGTGCAGGGCACACCCCGGAGGCAAGGAACCTCCCTTCCGCATTGCGGACAAACACATGCAGCACCTTCCAAAATAGTCCCGGCCTCTCTTGCGGCACAAAAAAGACCCCTGGCCCGCCTCCCATGACGACTCATTCCTGCACCCTTTCTTTGGTTTCCCAACAGGGCAGCAGTCCCCAGTCCTGAATGATGATTTGGACTCAGGGCGGCCAAGGGTCGCGAAATCTCGGTACATCGGCATCCAGGCAATCTGAAACGCGGATGGTCGAGTTCACCAGCGCGGTAAGCCGCGACAACTTCATCAATGTCTCCGCTTATGCCACAAATGAATTCCAGGCCGAGATATTGGCCGTAGTGCAGAGCATTTGGGCTCAACGCCCCACAGATGACAGGCGAGACACCCTTTCGGTGGAGCAACCGCAGCAGGTCGAAAACGTTCATCTTCGCACTAAGTCGTTCTCCCTCTTGCCACGGGTTGCCGGCGTTGTTCGCAATCAGAACGATAGTCGAGCACCAGTCCAGGACCGGTGCCACGCGTGATTGATGGAACGGAATGGCAATCATGTTCGGTCAGCCCATCATTGCACGTTTAGGAGCGCTTCTTGGGAAGGCAGACGGTAAAGGTCGCCCCGTGGTTCATTTCGCTGGAAGCAACCACGCGTCCCCCATGCCCCTCGACTATGGATTTCACAATGCCGAGGCCCAAGCCGTGGCCAGAGAGCTTTCCAGGGGAGCTTTCACGATAGAAGAGATCGAAAACATAAGGCAGGTCCACTGCCGGAATACCAACACCTTCATCAGCAATGCTAATGATGACTTCTTCGGGGCTTTCCTGAGCACATATGGTGATCCTCCCGCCAGTTTTCGAGAACTTGATGGCATTGTCAAGGAGGTTGGCGAAGACTCTGCGGAGGCGATTGACATCTGCTTCGATCACGGGGAGAAAGCTGTCGACTCTCAATTCAATTTTGAGCTTATGCTGATCCACCTTCAATTTATAGGCTTCGAACAGCTCCTCGAGTTCTTTGTCGAGCGAAATGGAACTGAAGTCCAAACGCAACTGCCCGGTCTGCAATTTTGAGAACTCCAGAAAATCATCAACCAAAGCCTCCAGCTTTGCCGCTTCCCGAGTGATTGACCCGAGGTATTCTTGCCGCTTCGCTCCATCGAGGTCATCGAGTTTCCTCATGAGTCTCAATCCAAGCCCATGAATTCCGGCAAGCGAAGATCGCATGTCATGGGCGAACATGGAAATTAAGTTGGTGCGTTCTCGTTGGAGGGTCAGCTGGTCAGAAATGTCCTGAAACATCTCCACGGCCCCCACAAGTCTTCCTGATGAGTCAAACAATCCTGCAGTGTCCATGCGAACCGGGATGCTGTTCCCACATCTCGCAGTGAGCTTGGTTTCCACTTGAACCACGGGCTTTGAGCAGTCGATGACCGCCTGCAAGGGACAGCAGCCACCACACAACCCTCCGTGGAGGATGTCACCGCAAAAATGACCCACGGCATCCTTGGAGCTAAATCCAGTGATCTTTGCCGCCCAGGCGTTGAACTCGACGATCTTCCGATCAGCATCCAGCACCACCACTCCCATGGGAAGATGCTCGAAAACCAGATGACACAGATCGACACTGAGCAACGATGCGTTAATCGACATGGCACCAAGGTCTCTCTTGTCATGATTCTCAGGCTAAATGCGACTTCGCGGCAGAGTGCCGGTGGTGTCAGCGAGGCCGGCAAGAGGCTCCATTCTCTTGTCGGAAGCTCGGCTCGACATAGGGCGTCCGTGAGGGTTCACTGTTGCAGGGGATTCACCCTGCTGTTGGACAATGGACCATAGCTGTGCAGTTGTGACAGTCGATCCAGTTCCAGACCCTGCTTCACCTCCAGAATCCCGAGCAGGAACCAATGCCAAGGCTTCCTCAGTCTCTTCCCATCATTCCTCAGATCTTTGGCCGCAGCCTTTCTGCCAGGGCTTCGGAGCGTTGGATGACATCGCTGACAAAATTGGCCAGAGCAATAGTGAACGGACTGACATTTTCGCGTTCAATCAGCGCCTGTCCCAAATCGGATGCTTGTACGATCCTGGGGTCGAAAGGAAGAGAGCCCAGAAAATGTACCTTCATTTGTTCGGCGGTCTTCTTTCCTCCCCCCTGGCCAAACAGGGGACTCTCATGCTGGCAGTGCGGGCAGACATAACCGCTCATATTTTCAACAAGGCCTATGATGGGCATCTTCAGTTGGTGGCAGAAATTGATCGATTTTCGAACGTCCGCCAGGGCAATCTCCTGAGGAGTCGTGACAATGACCGCACGGGTGCCGCTAATGTTCTGGGCAACACTGAGAGGTTCGTCACCGGTCCCGGGCGGTGAATCGATCACAAGGTAATCCAGTTCTCCCCAGTCAACTTCGGCAATGAACTGCCTGATGACCCCGTGCTTCACCGGACCGCGCCAGATGACCGCCGAATCCGGGTCCTCCAAGAGACATTCTATCGAGACAACCTTCACCTGATCGTTGTATTCATGGGGCACCAAAGCCTGCTCTTGGTCATTGAAACGAAACATCCCGGAGATGCCGAGCATCCTAGGAATGCTGGGGCCATGGAAATCCACATCGAGCAGCCCCACCCGGTGCCCCAAATGACCCAGACCGATGGCCAGGTAGGTGGCCACACTGCTCTTGCCCACTCCTCCCTTGCCGCTCATGACGATCAGTTTGTGCCCAATGCGTGAAAGCCTGTCCTGAACCCTGATGGTTTCGCCTGTGGCTTTTTCATGATGCGCATGATCGCAGGAATTCCTTGTTCTTTCCTTATGATTGTCCATGTCTTTAAACTCCAATACTCCACTTTCCTTCGAATTGACCTTTCTGAAAGATCCCTTTCAGGAGAGGGTCGGGAGAGGGCGAGATCGTACCATGTATATCGCAGGTTCGATCTCGCCCTTGTCTCTCCCAACGGTTCAGTGAGGAAGCTGCTGGATCGGACCATCTACCTGGAGAGGCCAATCTGCCCGATCATCTTCACAGGTAAACAAGAACAGTGCCAAAGCAATCCTTCGGGCTGGCGACCGTCTGCTTTCAGTGAAATGATCCTCTGGAAAAAGAGATACCGGGACGATCAGAGGAACATCATGGGAACAGGATGCACCTCCACCAAATGACCGACGGATTTGAGATCCACCCATTGAGTAACTCTTGTCGAGCCCACTCAGCGGCCTACAACTGCGTGTGCCCGGTATTGTGTTCCAGGACTCGAGATTGCTGTCTCTCGAATCAAGGCTTCCACCGCCTCAAATGGGTGTGGGTCTTTGCTCTTGCCGATGAAAGTCAGAAACCGATTGTCCACTTGCGGAGCGAGAATGGGTGTGATCTCCCAGTGGCTGGCAACATATTGGAAAAGCATGGTTTGCCGGGGACCGGAGAATTCGACGAGACCCTTGACACGAAAGATCCACGAGGGAAGTGAGTTAATGGCTTTGATGAAGGCCTGGCGATCCAAAATCTTAGGCAGGTGGATGGTTCGAGACCAGAGGTGATCGTCCGCGTGCGTGTGAATAGACTGCCTGTTGTCTGTCGCCGAGGGTGGCGCTCTCTTGCCGGATTCCAGCCCCAACCGGTCATCCATATCGAAGATCATTGCCGGGCTCACATCCCCGCGTCAGATCGTCAGCACGGGAGCTTCAGAATTGAGTTGCTGCAATCGATGGCGCAATTCCTGTAACCGCACTTCGTCCACCTGATCGCGTTTGTTGAGGACGAGCACCTCCGCTGCGGCAACCTGGTCACCCACGATGAGGCAGTCCTCATGGCTGGCGGTGAAGTGAAGCGCGTCCACAACGGTAAGGGTGGAGTCGAACCTGACCCACTCCGTCAGTTCCACCAATTCGTCATAGAGATTCCCTGGATTTCCCAGCCCTGAAGTCTCAAGGATGATGGTATCGGGGGAAAAGCTTTGGAGGATTCCTTGAAGCGCACGTCTGAGATTGCCGATCAGGCTTCAGCATACACAGCCCTCATCGACTTCCGTCACCGCACAATCCAGGAGTTTTCCATCCAGACCGACCTCGCCGATTTCGTTCTGAATCACTGCAACGAAACGGCTACGCTGAGTTTGGTATTCGATGAAATGCTGCAAATAGCTGGCCTTCCCCAAACCGAGGAAGCCGGTGAGTATGATTGGTGGTGGGCGCTCGTCGGCCCCAAGGAATTTCTTGTCGATGGCCTTGCCATGCGTGAAGTTGTATCCGTCCCACTAAAGCCGGTCTGAATATTCGGGTGGGCGTGGTTCGGGCGAATGCCAGCGAAGGAAGTGGATAGGCGGAGTGTCCGAATCGGCGTCCTTTTCCTCTTGGCCAGGAGACCGCCGGAGCCCTTGATTTCACCCATGAGCACCGCGTTTTCGAACCAGCTGGTCTGTGAGATTTTCGCGACCCTTACGGACTGCAGGTGCCAATATCTGCCATTTTACACGTCACATTCGGTAAGTGGTCCTTTCGCCACGGTGCATAGGAGAAGATCCCCATTCCCAAGGCGGTACCTCCAAGAACGCCCATGGCCGCGGGCTGGACTACTGCACTTGCCTCCCATGCTTCTCGGCGTATTTCTCGAGAGGAGGAATCAGGGCAACAATCGTTCCAAACAGACAAGCCACGCGGGACACTCAGACTTGGAGCCACAGTGATGCCGTGGGAGAGTCTTACGGACTTCTGATTTAGCCATATGAATTTCTAATGGATTCTTGAAACATCCACGAGCATCGGGAAGGGGAGGCAGCGTTCTGTACCCACCGAGGAGAGTCGAATGGTGCAAACTGTTCCCGCCTGCTGAGTTTGAAATGCAGCGACTCTGGAAGCGGCATCTTCACCGTGCTGCCAGAGTGGCAGTGGGGTGATTTCAGGGAGAGCGGAGACTGGTGTGACAGGAATGGCCCTGAAAAGGTGAAGGACCATCAAGGATGTGACTCTCACAGTCTGACTCTTAGCTCATCACCGTCTTCTCCAATTTCCCGCAGCAACTCTCTCAATGATGATGATTCTGTGGTGACAGCGTCAATGCCAAGTGCTTCCAGCGCATAGCCTGCGCCCTTCCCATCGAGTTCCACCCGCGTCCACACTTCGTCAACACCGAGTTTGGCAAGGAACTCAGCCACCTTCACCCCCCGGTGCCGTTCCAGGTTACGGAAACGGTTCTCAACAAATCTCTCGAGGGTGACCCTCCCGTCGCGCGTCTCTTTTTTGAGCAGGGCAAAGAAAGGGGCTTCCCCGAAATGATCGGAAAGGAGGGATTCCGGATCCGGTTGAGCTTGGCTCATCAGGTTCACCGGAGTGGAAATGAGAATCGATTCTTTTTGTTCGGGTTCGTAATGAATGAGAATGCGATCGATGTCCGGCCACCGATCCAAAATGTCTTCTTCAAGGTGGGACACGATTTCATGGGCATCACGGAGAAGTCGTGCATCCACCTTCACATTGGCTTCGACGAATTTGTATCTTCCGGAGTTTCTGCCGCCCAGCGAAGTGATGTCCCTAACGAGTGGATGGCCTGCCAACACGCCCCGTATGCCGTTGAGGGTATGGTAGTCAAGAGTGGCGTCCAAAAGAACTTTCAATGAGCTGATCAAAATGGTCAGTCCCATGTAGAGAACCACTACGGCAACCACCAAAGCCGCATAGCGATCCAGGGGCAAACCCAGATGAGTGCCAAGGATGGCGACGAGGATCACCAGAAAGGAGAACATGTCGGTGGCAATATGCTTGGCATCTGCCACCAGGCTGGGGGACCCCCCCTTCACGCCGGCTTTCAGTTCATAGCGGGAAAAGAAATAGGCAACGATGAGCATCAACACCACGCCGGCAATGACCAGACCGGGGTTCTTGATTGCCTCCGTGGGACCTGCGTGAATGGCTTCGGCCGTAATTTCGTAGGCGGCAAAGAAGATGAAGAAGGACGAGACCAGCGAGACCAGGTTTTCGACTTTGTATAATCCCAAGGGAAAAGTCTTGGTCTTGCGATCCGCAATCAGGATTCCTCCAAGGATCGACAGTGAAGACACGACATCGGCCATGGAGTGCACAGCATCAGCCTTGAGCGCCATGCTTCCCGACACTTCACCCAGCAAATATTTCGATGTCATGAGAAACCCGTTGACCAAGCAGGAGAGCAGGGCAACTCTTACGCAGGTATTCATGGGATCAGAGCGGTTCTTTGCGTCGTGCGCAGCATCTGCGGCGGTGCCCTCGGCGGCACGACGGCATTTCTCCGGGGTTGGTTCGACAGATATCCTGCCCTCCGCACTGAGGGCACACCATCTGCCGACCTCCCCCGAAGGGCACTTCCCAGCGATGGTCACACCTCCGGCAGTGAAACCGTCTTGAGGGTTCGTCTCTCATGGCGTTTTGCCATCGCCTCCGCACCCCACCTCAGAAGGTGAGCACCTTGTCCGCTTCCATGACCAAGGCATAAAGATCGTCCATCCAGCCAATGGGGCACATGGTTGATCCCTCCAGACCGTGGGATTTCATGCAGACCCCTCAGACATAGAAATCTCCGTCGAATTGCTGCAATTGCCGCACGACATTGAAAGGTTCGCTGCTGTTTCGTTCGAAGAGGACCCCTTTGCCAAGCATGAAAAGGCTGACCTCATCGCCTTTCTTGACAGCCACGTTGGCCAGCCGTACGGCGTTGTAGGCTGTTTCGGCGTCATCGGTCGAGATAATGAAAAGAATCTTCATAAGAACCTCCTGATCTCAAAAGCTTTCATCCAGCACAGTTGTGAGTTTAACCCAAAGCATGGCTCGTGCCAAATGGAGGATCAGGGTCACCATGCAGGCGGTGACCGGGGCACTAACGGCTTGGGGACAACTCGCACCCATCGGCTTGGTCACCTTGAGTGAAACCTGCCTGTGAGACTGGTTGGGGCAAGGAATGTTACGGAGAGGTATGGTGACCCCGTGGTGAAATCTGGTGTGCAGCAGCATTTGCTCTGTGCAATGCCCCCGAAGGCACGGGAGCATCCTCCAGGTTCCCAGTCCACCTGCTGATATGGCATGAAGGTTGCTGTAAACCGAATGCCAAGCCATTCTCTCATGCGATTCCCCGTGAACGCAAGGGTGATCGAAATCTGGGTAAGCACTCCAGCTCCCCGTCCAGTATTTCACTTGACTCCGCATCCGAAAAGGTGAAACGGTCGAGTGCAGAGGAGAAAACATGGGTGCTCATGTCTATGGACCCGTTCCCTCAAGGCGGCTAGGCAGATCTCTGGGCATCGATCTCGCTCCGCTGAAGACTTGCACATACGATTGCCTGTACTGCCATCTTGGGAAAACGACTAACAAGACAATCAAGAGGCATCAATGGCCTCCTCTCGAAGAGGTTCTCGCAGAACTGAAGGCACACCTATCCAGTGAGCCTGACACCATTACGATCTCCGGCTCCGGAGAACCCACTCTCCACTCAGGGATTGGCAATCTGATCAAGGCCGTCAAGGCCATGACCGCTGTTCCGGTGGCGGTACTGACGAACAGTGCTTTGCTTTGGCTGCGGGATGTGAGGGAGTCTCTCTGTAGTGCCGACCTCGTCATGCCATCGCTTGATGCTGGCGAGGAGTATCTCTTCCGCCAAGTGAACCGACCCCACAGGGACATCTCCTTTCATCGCATGATCGATGGTCTTTATGAATTCCGCAAGGCTTTCTCCGGACAATTCTGGCTGGAAGTGATGCTCCTTGGTGGGATTACGGGACTATCGCATCCCATCGAGCAGATCAAGGAAATCGTCGGCTGGATTGCACCCGATCGCATTCATCTGAATACTGTCGTCCGCCCCCCCTCCCATCCCTCTGCCGTTCCGGTGTCTCGAGAACTCATGGAGAGCTTTGCCGCCGCCTTTGGGGACAAGGCGCAGGTAATCGGCGACAGTCGCAACCTGCCTCGAGGCGGTTTCTCAAAGAGCGATCCCGAGGAGGTCCTGGCCCTTGTTTCGAGGCGCCCGTGCACACTGGAAGACCTTGCAGCCGGCCTCAGGCTGGCAACCCGAGAGGCTTCTCGATGCCTCAGGGAGCTTTCCGCCAAGGGGCTGATCTTCAGCGAGTGTCACGGAGAACGTTTGTACTTCAAGGCTACTCGCACCCACCAGTGATAGCCTTGGCCAGCTGCGTAAACGTAGCTGATGGTCATGACCAGCAGAGGCACACCTCGCTCAGATCCCGGCGCCCGCCGAGGAACTGAATTGGGATTCGCCGGCAGGATGAAAGGTTGATGCCTGAATCCCTCTTTGCGGGAACAATTTAAATCGACCATGGGGTCATTCTGTTCCCGCATCCAACCGGCCCATTGTGCGGTCCACGATCCAACTGGACACCCTTCTCATCAATCGCATGACCATTCTCTGGCAGCAACCCTTGCGCCCTTGCCGCAACCCCAGATGCTCGTGTAACGCACGAGCCATCATCGTCTGGCATGCGTTTTGCCCATAAATTCAATCAGTGCCAGGGAGCAACGGGGCCGATGCTCATGGTGGCGGAGGCTCCCGGAAGCGTGCCCTATTCGCAAGAGCAGTGCTTGACGAGGACCCCTTACTCAAGGAGGATGAAACATGCCGGGTGGAGACAGAACCGGTCCGCGAGGACAGGGACCGATGACGGGCAGAGGGATTGGCTGGTGCCGTGGTGCCTGGGAAGGTGGATCGCCTGGAGGTTATCAGGGACCACCCCCCGCTTCTGGCTTTGGGTACGGCCGAAGCAGAGGCTGGAAACACTGCTACTATGCAACGGGACTCCCCGGATGGGCAAGGGGTGGCAGAGGTCGGATTTGGGGGAAAGGCCACTCTCAGTGGTCCCCCCAGGATGAGCTCGACTACCTCAAGGAATACACCCAGGGGCTTGAAGAGGCCCTCAATGCCACGAGAATGCGCATGGCAGAGATCGAGCAAGCCCGGAAGGGGGAGTGACAGACACCATTCAACGATCCGGAAGCACTTGTGGTGCTTCCGGACCATCCCGCTTCACTGGAATTTCACGAATACCGACCGAGACATCTTTTCCGAAGGGGAAGTGAATGAAGATTGCCATATCAGCTGTGGAACCCAATTTGGATAGTGAGATCTATCCTCGCTTTGGGCGGAGCCAATATTTCATTATCGTTGACCCTGAGACCATGGAAGTCGAGAGCTTGTCGAACCCCAATATCGATGCCTCGAGTGGTGCCGGCATCAGCACAGCTCAGTTCATCTTCAACAAGGGTGCTTCGGTGATCATCACAGGGACCATTGGCCCCAAAGCTCACCAAGCGCTCGCGGCAACCGGTGTTCGCATACTGACGGGGATCAGCGGGAGCATTCGTGAGGCCATTGCGAGCTTTAGAGCAGGAAAGCTGTTGGATAACACTGTCTTTGAATCGGGTGCGGGAATCGGGGTGAGCGGAGGAATAGGACGTGCCTTGGGCACGGGATGCGGCAGAGGTATGGGTATGGGCGGCGGTGCTGGCAAAGGCATGGGACGCGGCATGGGATGCGGGGGCGGAAAGGGCATGGGATCTTGGCGCGCGGGAGGTCCTGGGAGAATTGGTCCTCGCGACCGGGATGCTGAGCCATGGTATGATGACACGAGACCGGCGGGTGGGGCCAACGAACTCTCTTCTCTCAAACAACAGGCCAACCAGCTCGCTGACGAGCTTACTCGCATCAGAGAGCGCATCCAGCAACTCGAGAAGCAATGACATCAAACGAGTGAAAACACCACTTGCATTGCCATGATTACGTTGATGGTGCGTCGAATCGTGGCTGAATGACTTTTGAGGATACACCCTCAGACCTGCTGCCACATGTTTGGACGGGCAACTCAGGACCAGGAACACCAACGAAGAGTCCTTCTGCAAAGCAGGGCCCCGTGGTGATCAGGCGGTGATCCTAAAGTCCCCCATTGATCTCGCATCACCAACAAAGAAGAGAGATGACAAGCGCACGAACATTCTCGCAAAAGCGGGCAATCAGGTCTTCGTTCTAAATCCCCTGCAGACGCACGTGGCCATGGTGCCTAATGATCTTAATCACTCGCTTTTTTGAGGTGTTATTAGAAAGGAGGAGCTAATGCCGGAAGAGATCAAAATCGGTTGTGCCCGGCCCACCGGCGGGCTTGTCGGTGACCCAGACGTACTCAGGGGAGAAGATTCACCCAAGGCAATTGAACAGGAGGGTCCCAAAATGATTCAGGTCGGCAGAAAAGCCCCAGACTTCACAGCACCTTGCTACGACAATGGAAGATTCGGTTCCGTAAACCTCTCCGATTATCTGGGAAAATGGGTCGTGCTCTGTTTCTATCCTGGCGATTTCACGTTTGTCTGAGCCACGGAGCTTTCGGCAGTTGCCGACAAACATGGAGAGTTTGAAAGACTGGGCGTTCAGGTATTGACCATGAGCATCGACAGCGTATTCGTGCACAAAATGTGGAACGATCATGAACTGTCCAAAATGGTCGATGGCGGCATCCCTTTTCCTATGCTGTCGGACGCGGGAGGCAAGGTGGGGACGGCCTATGGCGTGTACGATGCCGATGCCGGAGTGGAAACCCGAGGTCGTTTTATCATCGATCCGGACGGGGTCGTTCAAGCCATTGAGAATCTGGCACCGCCGGTTGGACGGAACATATCGGAAAGTCTCCGCGAGATTCAAGCCTTCCAACTGGTGAGGGAGAGCAAGGGCACGCAGGCCACGCCATCGGGCTGGCGCCCAGGCAAGACCGTACTGACGCCCGGGCCGGATCTGGTCGGCAATGTCTGGAAAGTGTGGAAAACTGACATGGCATTTGATTGATCGTGGGTCGAAAGCCGGGTTGAGATGAAGAAATGGAGGAGGGAAGAACGCGTATTTTAAGCAGATCCCCGTCGAGGGAATGGGCTGTCTTTCCTCCCATATCGGTTGTCCATAGGCCAAAATTGCCTTTGTTGTGGACCTCTGAACGAGGTGTGAAGGATTACATTGCCCGCGAGAATGGCATGAAGAACACCCACGTTTTTGAAACGCATGTGCATGCAGATCACGTCAGGGACAATGATGATGGGCAATTGTGCCAAGTGTGGTGTCTCAGTCTAGGCCACGGAAATTCTTGAGTTCGCCGGAGAATCCTGTGCGAGGATTGTTACCTGGAGCAACGAATAAAGCCCGTCACGTGTGATCCGTGGGCTGTATATGCAGCGAGGAATACCAGTGGCAAGGCGCAGCAACTGTCCGAACTTCAACGGCGGATTCTGCAGCTACTCAGAGAAAAGAGGCCCCCTTCAAGCCACCGAGATCTGCAGACAACTGAACATCCTTGGAACCCAGTTTGAAAGCAATTTCGCCACGCTGCGGCATATGGAGCTTGCTCGTGGCCTCAAGGATGGAAACAAGGTCTTCTTCCGCCTTTTCTGACTGTCCACAGAGAAGTATCAGTGAAGAGGGCCGGGCTGCTGTGCAGGCTGGCGCTCTTCATCGTGCAGGAATAGGCACGAGTGTGGCAAAATGAATACCGCGTGAAAAAGGGGCTTCCCGCCCAAGCTTAGAGGGTGCGCGGCCTGCTTGCGCCAGCCACTTGAAGCAGAGCATGGGCAAAGATCTTTGAGAGATCTCCGCGTCAACGGGTGGGATCATTTTGTTCCCTTGACTCGCCACGATGCGGTCGATTTTGCACCCATTTCAACTGGCTCGGAAGATTTGCGCGGGCCGTCAACTTCCATCCCTTCGAGACTCTCCTGGGCCAAGCGCTGAAACTGGAACGAGTATTGCTTGGTCATTACATCCCGGGTGCTTGCCTTGCTGCACGCCTCTGGCCTACCGGGAGGGGCGCGAGCACGGCAAGTGCTCACTGAAGCTATACAAGTTCAATGTGTGCTGGCAAGCTTGCACAGAGGATCACGACATATGAACGAGTTGGGAAACCTGATCAGCAACCTGACGCGCAAATCCTATGGTTCGAAAGGACCGGAAGCGACTTCCCGATCAGTCAAATTCGGGAGATGGCCCCAAGCGACCTCTTCCGCCAAGGTCACCGGCCCCTGCGGGGAAACCATGGAGATCTACCTGCAGATTGACGGCGAGGAGATCAAAGACGGCCTTTTCTACACGGATGGCTGTGGTGCCAGCACAGTCTGTGGGGCTCTTGCCTTGGTGCTGGCGATCGGTCGAAATCTCGATGAAGCGGCCATGATCGAGGGCGATACACTGCTGGGCATGATCGAAAATCTGCCCGAGGATCATCACCATTGTGCTTATCTCGCTGCCGCGACCTTGCGGACGGCGATTCACAACTACGTGGCCCCTCCGGAACACCGTCATCATCTGGCCGTGCCGTCGCCAGAGCATTAGGGCTGGAGAGCGGAGGGTACACACCCCACCTCTCGAATGGATGGAGCAATCAATGGAAAAAGTGCTCATTGTCGGCTGCAAGAAAGCCATGGATGATGTGTGTATCGGCTGTTCCCGATGCATGGTGGGCTTCAACCGCCGAGTCGGCGAGTTCACCCGCTACGAGAAAGGCGACGCTGTGATCATCGGTCTGCTGAACTGTGGGGACTGTCCTGGTGCAGCCATTGTGACGCGTTTGGCACAACTCAACCTGTGGAACAAACCGATGGACGAAAAGGTCACCAAGATTCACGTGGGCCCATGCATCACAGACCATTGCCCCCATCGCGAATCCCTGATCAAGAAGATCCAGGACAAGTCGGGGGTGGAGGTGATTCTGGGAACTCATCCCTATAAACCGGAGAACATTTTCGCCTGACAAGAAAGGGGATCAACCGGATGACAGCCCCGCAACTACATTGCGCGGTTTGCCCTTAGGAATGGTCAGAGAGGTTTTGTCGTCATGACTGCGGCGACGCCCCGCCCAATTGTCCGTCAACCCGTCATCAAGAATTGGTGGGCGAATCTCTATTGCCCAGGAAGCCCATCGGATGGGCTTGGAGTAGAACATGAGCAAGATTGCTGTAACCAGTGAAGGTCCCGGCCTCGACGATCAGGTGGATCCCCGCTTCGGCCGGGCTGCCGGATTCGTGGTCGTGCACCTTGATACCATGGAGACGCAGTACCTCGACAATGGCCAATCGCAGATCATGGCTCAGGGCGCGGGCATCCAGGCCGCGGAGTTGATTGCGCGCGCCGGAGTGAGATGCCTCCTCACCGGCTATGTAGGACCCAAAGCCTTCCAGGCACTCAGTGCATCCGGCATCAAGATCGTGCAGAATCTTGAAGGACTCACTGTGAGGGAGGCTGTGGAACGGTTCAAGAGCGGCATACTGGAAACGTCCGACAGGCCCAACCGGGAGGCTGGCAAATGATTGTCTCAGTGGCCAGCGGCAAAGGTGGGACAGGCAAAACCACGGTCGGCGCTTCCCTGGCAACGGTTTGGGATGAGCCTCTGCTGGCGGTGGACCTCGATGTCGAGGAACCAAATCTGCACCTCTTCCTCCACCCGACCACGGAAGGGAGTGAGTTGGCCTATCTTGAGATACCGGTTCTTGACAAATCCCGTTGTACATACTGCGGTGCTTGTTCCGAACTCTGCCAGTTCAAGGCCATCAGCGTCATGGGTGAACTAGTCTTGACTTTTCCAGAAATGTGCCACGGGTGTGGCGGTTGCATCGTCATATGTCCGGAGAAGGCGCTATCGCCTGGCGCGCGGGAACTGGGGGAGATCAGTTGGGGCAAGGCAGGGAAGGCAATGTTCCTCATGGGGCGGCTGCGGGTCGGTGAGGCAATGAGTCCGCCTTTCATGCGCCTGGTCAAGGCAAAGCTCAACGGAATGGTCGCGGCGAGTGCCTGCGACGTGATTATCGATGCGCCTCCGGGGGTGAGTTGCCCGGCGGTCAACGCCGTCATTGACAGTGATGTGATCCTCCTAGTCACGGAGCCCACACCTTTTGGTTTCTATGATTTTCAGCTGGCATGGGAAGCCTTCACCCCGCTGAATAAACCCATGGGGGCCGTGGTCAACCGTGCTGGCCTCGGCAATGATGACATCTATCAGTTTTGCCGGGACAAGGGGGTGCCGATTCTGGCCGAGATTCCCTTCGACCGGGCCATTGCTGAGGCGTATGCACGGGGGCGGGTCATCGCAGATGGTTCTCCGTCTCTCGCAGAGATCTTTGCATCCCTGCGAGACAAGATCCATGCTCTAGCGGCAGGAAGCCGCCCACTGGAGGTGGCTCATGCGTGAGATCGTCATCATCAGCGGCAAGGGCGGCACGGGCAAAACCTCGCTCACGGGGGCTTTCGCTCACCTTGCTGCCAACAAAGTGATCTGTGATCTGGATGTGGATGCCCCCGACCTTCATCTGCTACTTCAGCCCGTGCGGGACAGGGAGGAGGAGTTTCACTCGGGTTACCAAGCTCAAATCGACACTGAACTGTGCAATGGTTGCGGCCAATGTTTCTCTCTGTGCCGATTCGAAGCTGTCCGAGAGGGGGAACAAGGCTTTAGTGTTGATTCCATCCGGTGCGAAGGCTGCAAGGCGTGCGTGGCCTTTTGCCCGGCAGAGGCGATCCGCTTCGAACTGAAGCACTGTGGCCAGTGGTATGTATCCTCCACCCGCTTTGGTCCCCTGGTCCATGCCCAACTCACTCCGGGAGCAGAAAACTCTGGTCGCCTGGTTATGGTGCTCAAACAGCAGGCTCGAGAACTGGCCAAGACGATGGGGCTCGATCTTGTGCTGTGCGATGGAGCCCCAGGAATCGGCTGTCCTGTGATCAGCTCCCTCTCAGGAACCCATCTGGCGGTGGCGGTCACCGAACCCACGCCTTCGGGGCGGCACGACCTGGAACGGGTGACTGAACTGTGCAGGCACTTTCAAGTGCCCATCGCAGTCCTCATCAACAAGCATGACCTCAATCCGGACGAAGGGGCCCGCATTGAAGCCTATTGCCGCGAGAAGAGCTATCCGGTGCTGGCACGCCTACCCCATGATCCCATCGTTACAAGAGCAATGATTCGGGGACTGGTGGTCACCGAACTCCCTGAGAGTGACTTCGGCCGGGAAATCCGGCAGGTCTGGGGGCGGATCGTGGAATTGGCGAATGGAGCTGCGTAGCAGAGCAGGAATTGACACTCTTTCCAGTCTTGGCATGGCCATTGAGGATAGTGTGGTCGGCGGTAAAGTGAGCACACCCACATCGCCATGAGCGAGCGGTTGTCAAATGTCAGGATCTTCCTACCGAAAAGCATTGGAGGACTCCTCAGCTAGTCTTGTTCAAAACGTTGTGGCGGCATCTTTCGATGCTGCGAGAAATCAAGAATGATCAGGAGAAAGTGCTATGAAAACTACCGTTGTCGCTATTCCCTCAACCCATCCTGGTGGTCTCGAATCTTTGCTCGGAGCCCATTTTGGTCACTGCGATCTGTACACCTTGGTGGAAGTCATCGATGGACAAGTGCAGAAGGTTCAGACCCTTCCCAACGTGCCACACCAGCAGGGCGGTTGTATGGCTCCGGTCAATCACCTGGCCCAACACGGCGTTCAGATCCTGATCGCCGGTGGCATGGGCATGCGGCCGCTCATGGGATTCAATCAGGTGGGCATCGAGGTCTTCTATGGTGCGGATGCCCAGACTGTGGGCGATGCAGTGAAGGCTTTCCTCAGTGGCACTTTACAACGTTTCACCAGTGAGTTTACCTGCGGTGGTGGTGGCGGTCACCAAATGGGCAGGATGTGATCAAGGAGGAGGGAAGGAAGTGTCCGCTGACGATTTTCCAAAGCCAGGTCAGGTCAGCGATCTATTCTTCGAACATGCGAGGAAGCCCAAGAACCTTGGCCAAATGGAGAATCCAAGCGGTCAAGGCACCGCGGTCGGCCAATGTGGCGATTCCATGGATGTCGCACTGCGAATCGATCAGGGAATCATAACGGACATCAAGGTTGCCCCTCACGGTTGCATCTATACCCTTGTTTGTGCAAGTGCCATGAGCCAGTTGGCCAAGGGACGTGATCTTGACCACGCGTTGCAGCTTGATCCCCAGGAGGTGGTGGCGGCGGTTGGCGGTTTACCGGAGGACCACATGCATTGTGCCCGATTGGCAGTGAATACCCTAGGCGAGGCAATTTCTGACTACTACCGGAATGTTGTAAACTCTGCTTTCCCCAGAGAGCCTGATGAAATGGGCCAGCCAGAGAGACATCCACAGTAAATCGAGCCATTATGTGTCTGGGGGGCTTGCTAGATGGGCGCCTGGGGGGCGGGAGGGCAGGAAGCAGTTCAGATTACGATCCACCCTCATCATGGATGGTAGAGCAAGCGCACATAGCAACCGGATCTCACTTGAGTATTCCGGCTGGTTGCTTCAGTCTTCAGGCGTGTTTGTAAACCCGACATGGTGAAAACCCTCAGACTTTTTCAGCCATACCGAAGGGTGCAATATGCTACACATCCTCCTGGTCTGTATCCGCGAGGAAGCTGTCCGCGCCATTACTGAAGGCCTCTCGTCATATCCAGGGGTGAAGGTTGAAGTGCGCGGATCTGGTGCGGAAGCCCTGCAATTCGTCCGTCTCAATCCCCCTCAGCTCGCAATCATTGACCTTGAACTTCCGGACATGGAAGCGATGGTCTTGGTGCAAGAGCTTCTAACAGTGAACGCCATGGTTAACACGGCTCTGCTCAGTCCGCTGTCCGATAAGGAGTTTCACGAGGCGACCGAAGGGTTGGGTGTTCTTGCTCGCCTGCCACCCCTTCCGAGGCCAGGCGATGTCGCAGAGATGCTGAGGCGGCTTAGGCAGATACTCGGGCTAGCCAACTCCAACTGACGGTCCAGCCCTCTGAATAATGAGGAACGCCTTCACAATGGGGGATGATGCATCGTGACGGGCCACATCAGGACCCTCGCAGTTGGCTGGAGACAGTACGCATCCGCATCCCAGTGATGGGGGGTCTGTTTCCATTACCACTCCCTGATCCCTTCTTCCTTCATCCCTGGCCAAAGCCCTTTACCTGTTTTTGACCGGAGCCTTTTCTTCGTCCTAGGCCTGGTCCCTGCCCCCGTGATCCTTCCCCAAATGCCATGGCTTCCTCCCCCGAGGAGAATGATAAGTGGCAGAATATCATTGCATCACCCTCAGAGAGTTGTGCGAGGGGCACACCAAGTCTGGCCTGTTCAATGGGAGGCATTCCAATGCAGGGAAATGGGGTTATGGCAATGAGGCTCCCTTGGAGTGGAGATGGACTCTGATAAAGAGTTGTGGGGGAAGGGATCGGAACTTTGCGAAGGGGGGGCACGGAAATAGCCAATGAAAGACACCCCGTTCTTTGGGGTCATTCCTCACCCGGAACAATCGGATCGAGCGTGGAAGCCGGGAGCCAGGCTCACACGCGCCCATGAAACCAGACTCTTTCGAGGGTCGCAACCATGGAGAAGTTTGGCAATACCCACGAGAGCGACCCCGCGCACTTTGGAAACCATCACACCACACGCAGTCCGGCCAGCTTTACAGCTCCACGATGGTAGCCGTCCGGAAAGAGTCTCTCCAGTTCATCGATCTCCATCTGGTTGGCGGCGCACGTCTCAAAGACGGTCGGCACTTTGCCTGTCTCAGCGAACTGCCTTCGCAAGTACCTGATGATCCGCCAGTGCTTTGCCCCCAGCGGGCCGGGCATCTTCATTTCCAGGCCCTTGAAAACGGCGAAATCCTCGTCCCATTCGGAGGGGTCCATCAGAAACCCTCTCACATTCACCCGGTAGACTCTCTTGTACAAGGGAGTTGTGACGGTCGCAGTCCTCTCATCCGGTAGCCAGGAGGGATGCAGGTCCTCCGCTCGATAAGACAACCCTGCCAGTTTGCACGCTCCCCGCAAGTAGCCCGATGGAAATAGGGTCTGTAGATCTGCCGCCCGCAGCTTGAGTCCTCTGCAAGTTTCGAAGACCATGGGGCAACGGCCGGTCTTGGTGAAGGCATCCCTGATGAATCGAAGGACTTGCCAATGGGCTGTGGTGAGTTCCCCCGTTATTCCGGCCCTGGGAGCCATGCCCTCGGCAAAAGCTTCGTCCCACTGGGTGGTATCCAACAGAAAGTCCTCATCATCAATTTCGTAAGATTTTCCCCTGAATTCTAAGGATGCCATCGTTTCCCCCTCTTCCTTCGCCTCGGCAGGCAGTGCTTGCGTTTATGATCGTTTCACAACACGGGCCACTTCTTGTGCGAAGTGTTGAGCTCAAGCAGCTTGGCAAAAACTGTGAAAATCCAATGAGATCAGAGCATGCCCCCTGCAAAATGAAAACTATCACAAGACATGACTCTGTCAAAAGAAAATCTTAGAGGGAAGCCGATGCGGGGCACCCATCCCAACAAGAGGCGGGGTTCGCATCGGCAGGAGAAGAGCCTCGTGAAGAATTCTTTCTTCCCGCCGCGCGTGCATGTGATCAGTAGGAACGATCAGAACAACCAGGACCCCGCCGTCAATGGCCCAACGAACGAAGGTCGCCCCTCATTCCCTAATAGGTTCATCCTCACCCAACCTCTACCGCAAGGGAGAGGGAAGGGGGAGAGTGAAGTCACTCGATTTGGGACACTGTGCGGTATGCGGTTGTGCTAAGTGAGCAGGCTCTGAACCGCCTTCAGCAGTTCATCGGCCTCAGGGGGCTTTTCGATATAGGCGGAAGGCTGGGGGACCTCACCGCCTTCGTACTCATCCAGAACCTTCTGGGAATGAGAGAACGTTTTCTTGGACAGGGCAGAGACGATGATGACAGGAATCTTGTTGAGCTCCGGATCCTTCTTCAGTTCCCTGTAGAGAAAAATGCCACTCTCCCGAGGCATCATGATATCCATGATGATCAGGGACGGCTTCTTGCTGCGAGCAACCTCCAAACCCTCCTGACCATCCTGGGCCGATATGGGTTTGAAGCCACTCGTCTCCAGAAGAGTGCTCAGGAAAACCCTGATGTCTTGCTCATCGTCTACAACGAGTATCTTCTTTGCCATTGAATCATCCCTCCAAGGTTGCATGGGTGCCCCCAAACAGAGGGCATCGCATCTGACGAGCAGCAGAAGCGGACATTCAAGTTCACCGCAGCGCAATCGGGAGCTCACTCAGCGTGGCATTGACGGTCTCTCCCCCAACCCTTGTTCCCACTGAGGTGACGATTTCGGGGTATTGGTCCACTGAGCCAAACACAACGGGAAAGGCGAAACCCTAATAAATCTTGTCCGGCAACGTAAATTGCTTGGCCGGATTCCGGATGGCCATGACATGGCAATGAGCATACCGGGACACCCTCGCAACCGTGCTCCCATGCTCCAGCCGATCCACCTCGGACTTTCCGAGCGCCCCCATGACAATCAAATCGATGTCGTTCTTTTTGGCGTACCGCACGATTTCGACATCAGGAGCTCCTGCCCTGATGATGAAAACCACGTTGGAATAATCGCCAAGGCGCTTTTCGTAGGCCTCCTTCAATTGGCTTTCGGCCTTTTCCTGGATCTCCTTGTCGAAGAAAGCCTGACCGTCTTGGGATTTGCCCTCGGGAACGTGCTCATCCACCACACCACGTGCATAACGGAATGGTGAATGGGGCACATGGAGAATGTGCAGCTTCGCCCCATACTTCCGGGCCAGATTGAGGGCATGCATAAAAGCGATATTCGCGTCTTCGGAAAAATCCGTGCAGAACAGGATATTCTTGTAGTCTACCATCCTTTCCCCTCTCTGGTTGTTTCCCTCCCAAAGTGGCAATATCGCCGATTCGATACCCTTAACCGCTCACTTACAATTTGGCGGATCCGGCAGGTGATGTGCCAGCAGCTGTGCATCGCTGCCTTCCCATCCCATTCCCAAGGCCGGCACCTAATTCTTCCTGTCCTTCCCCCCATCGGCAGGCAACTGGATGACAAACCGGGTTCCCTTGCCCGTTTCAGATTCCAGAAAGATCCTTCCCTTGTGCTCGCAGACGATCTTCTTGGTGATCATCAAGCCAAGTCCAGTCCCCCTGGTTCCCTTGGTGCTGAAGAAATTTTGAAAGATGCGTTCCCTGGCATCGGGTTCGATGCCGCAACCGTTGTCCACGACCTCGTATACGACCGCCCATTCCTGATGCCTCGATGTCCGGAGAATGACCTCACCGGGCTTTCCAGAGCACCCCGGCCCCATGCAGGCATCCAGGGCATTGGTCGTGAGGTTTAGCAGGCAACAGTGAATGGCATCCGGATCAAGAAAGATATAATCCAAGTCGGCACCCAGTTCCATCACTAAGTTGATGCCACACTCACGGGCTTTGGGTTCCATGAGACGAAACACTTGCCGGACGGGCTCGTTGGGGTCGCACAACTGGTACTCCGGTTCGCGTTCCTTGGCATAATTCAGGAGATCCAAGGACAACCGCTTGATCTTGTCCACATTCCCCTTGACCATGCCCCAACCCTGGTTCAGATACTGATCGTTTCCGAGCTCAAACCCCTTCTCCATGACGAAGATGCCACCATTCAATCCCCCAATGATGTTCTTGATGGCGTGTGCCAGGGTTGCCACCGTCTGGCCGATGGCTGCAAGCCGCTCCGCTTGAAGCAGCTGCTTTGTCTTCTCCTCGACCAACCTTTCAAGATCCTCGGTGTACTCCCGGACCTTCCGTTTGAGCCAGATCCTTTCCTGAGCCCTTTTGAGGGCGATTTCCAAGGCGTCATCGTTGATGGGTTTGGTGACAAAATCGGCGGCCTCGAACTGCAGGCTCAGGATGGCCAGGGTCAAGTCACCATGGCCCGTGAGCATGATGACTTCCGTGTCCGGACTCTCCTCCTTTATCTTTTTGAGGAGCTCAATGCCATCCATGATCGGCATCTTGATGTCGGTCAAGACGATCTGCGGCCTCTCTTTTCTCCATACCTCAAGGGCTTCTTCCCCGTTGGAGGCCGTGATCACATCATAGCCGCAATCCGCCAGGGAAATCCCCAGAATCTTTCGAATCCCCTCTTCATCATCCACGAGGAGTATCTGACGTATCATTCGACCTCGCTCAACACCGGGAGGCTCACGATGAAGTTGGAGCCTTCGTTTTCCACGGTTTCCACCTCGATGGTCCCTTCATAGTCCTGGACAATCCCATAGCTTATGGAGAGTCCCAGGCCCGTGCCCTTACCGACGGTCTTGGTGGTGAAGAATGGCTCAAAGATCTTTTCCAAGATGTGCCGGGGGATTCCGGTACCGGTGTCGCGAACCTGAATGACCACCTTCCCGTCCAATTCCCGGGTCTTGAGGGAGATTTTGCGCAGGACACCCACTTCCCCGGCTTTTTCCACTCTCTCCTCGATGGCGTCCCTTGCGTTGATGAGGAGGTTTATAAAGACCTGCTCAAGCCGATTGGAATTTGCATGGACAGGGGGAAGCCCTTCATCAAAATCTGTTTCCACCTCGATGTTTCTCAGTTTCAACTGTTGGCTGAAAATGTCCAGAGCCTTCCGCAACGCCTCGTTGACCATGACTTTTTCCCGTTTGACTTCGGACTTGCGGCCAAACTCCCGCAAGTGGTTGATGATCCCCGATGCCCGGTCCACGTGGCTATCGATCTCCTCCGCCATGGTCTTCAGGATGTCTTCCCTGATCAATTCTCCCTTCCTGACCTTCTTGGCTACGAAACTGCTTGCAGTCTTAATGACGGACAGAGGCTGGTTCAGTTCATGGGCGATGCCTGTTGCCATCTCACCAAGGGTAGCCATCTTGCTGGCCTGAATCAGCTGCTGTTCAGCCATCAGCCTCTTGGTCACGTCGCTGGTGGTCACCAGCAGCGCCTCCCGGCCAAGATAATCCGACGGCGAAATGCGCATATTGACAAAGATGGTCCTCCCATCCTTGGTCCGTTGCCTGGTGTGCGTCAAGTCGTCGGATGACATGAGCCTCTTGGCATAGTGTTCACGCTCTGCATCCTCAAAAAGACTCAGAAAGGAATTCTGCAGGAGTTCCCCTTTACTGAAACCATAGATCAGCGTCGCCATCTCGTTACAGTCCAGAATGCTCAGGTTCTTCTTGTCCAGGACAAAAACCGGATTGGGAATGTGATTGAAAATGTCCCGGTATTTCTTCTCGGACCGCCTGATTTCCTCCTCCAGGAGCTTCATTTTGGTGGTGTCCAGGGAGGTTTCCATCACATAGACGATCTTGCCGTCTGCGTCTCGAATGGGGGAACTGTGGACCACCCAGTGGCATATCTCACCGTCCTTGCTGAACCCTGCCTCCTCGCTGGTGTGGACCTTTCCGTCGCAAAAGGTCTTCATGACCGGACACGGGTCGCACGGTTCGTCCCTTCCCTTGTACACCTTGTAACAATAGTCGCCAGGCGTCGGTCCGAAGTGCCGGGTGAATTCCCGGTTGTATCGGACGAGGCGAAGGTTTCTGTCCTGGACCGTGATGTAACAGGGCACCAACTCAAAGAGTTCCTGGTATTCGTTCCGCTGCCGGTTCAACTCCTGCTGCTTCCGTTTGATGTCCTGCCCCATCTGGCCAATGGCCAGGGCAAGCTGGCCAATTTCATCAGCCCTGTGCGTGTCTCCATGATGCTCATAGTTGCCCTCTCCTATGCTTCGGGTCCAAGCGATGAGCCCCTTGATGGGGCGATTGACGAAGAGCAGAAGGAAGATCCCTATGATCACGGATGCACCAGCGAAGCTGACAACACCATGCAGGATGAGCGTCCGTTCGTGCGACAGGATGGCCTTGTCCGTGTTCTGCAAGGACACCACGACATCCAGAGCCCCCAGGACCTTCTTGTCCTCAGGGTGCACGTGGCAGACATCCGTGGCACATGAGGGCTCATTGTAGATAGGACTGATGATCCCGATGAGCCTATGGCCCTCCCCAGAGTCGAAGATCCGCGTCCTGGAGGCCATGTCCACCTCTTCGAGGGGTGGTTCGGTCTTATGGCAGATGTCGCAAGCTTCGGCCTTAATGGTGGTGATTGTGTCCACTTCATTGGTAACATTCGAGAATTTGATCTGGCCCAGTTTGTTGTATATTCGGACGTTCTCGATTCCCTCCTGCCGGCTCACATTCTTGATGATCTGGTTGATGTCGTCCCTCGAATTCAACATCATGGCATAGTGGGTCCCCAGGCGAATGGTGTTTCCCAGCCTGTCCACCTCTTCGACGATCCCTTCAATGGCCGATTTCTTCTGGTAGTTGATGTTGAAATAGGCCCAGGTGAAGATGCTCACAAAGAGTGTCAGCCCCACCAGGAGGATCAGTCGGGAAATGAGGCTATGATAGATACTGCGGAAGACTCTCAACATGTACTGACCTGAGTTTGGGGAAAAGATGGTTTTCGGGCGTTCCCTGCATCTGCTTTACCCCAATGGAAAGCCAAAACGGGTCTTCGCCGTCTTGAACCAAGTGGGAGGACCACAGTCAGCCACGATGCCTTTGACCCATGCCTGGTGACTGTACTGATCAATCTTGACACGTGCGACTAGAGACTCCCCCAGACTGAACGGTCTCCCCGCTAACTCCCCGTCATGGCGCCAAGAGCCGGCATCCAGTTGGTGAATTCCATCTCCTGCATTCCTGCTTTCGCCGGGATGATGGACAAGGACTGAAAGAAGAAAATCGCTAAAATTGGGGACTCGAAGGCCTCGCGTGTCTCATTCCAGCCCACGAGACCGCAGAAATCCCAGGATGAAGAGCGTTGCTTTTGGCGCTCTGGGAAAATTCCGAGGGGGGATGCGGAACCTCTTGGATGGGTCTCGCCCCCCTGTGGAGAGGCGATCCTGTCTCACGCAGCGTCGTTTCCCCTGGTCAGCCGGTCGAGCTTGCTCTGAAGCGGCTTCAGGAATGCGATGTTGGACTTGAGCCTGAGCTTGTCCCAATCGATCCCAAGGGCAATTCCGATCAACTGGGGAAGATATAGTACGGAAATAGTCAAGTCCTCTCCAGCCATGTTCGAGGCGTTCTTTTGAAAACACTCAAGGTTCATCTGGCACATGGGGCAGATCGTGACGATACAATCGGCGCCCCTGGCTTCCTTCAGGAGTGCAGTCACCAGTTCCATGGCCACGGGCTTTTTCGTAGTCATGAGCCCTGCGCCACAGCATTTGGCCCCCATGGTCCACGGGAATATTTGGGCTCCCAAGGCCTCCAGGAGAGGCTCCATGGACCGCGGCTCCTCCGGGTCGTCAAACACCCGGTATGGCCGCAGGGCCTGGCATCCATAGTAAGGGACAACCTGGAGCCCGCCAAGAGGAATTCTCACCTCACCCATGATCCGGGAGGCCCCGATGTCAGTGGCCATGACATCCAGGAGATGACGCGGCCTGCTCTCCCCCCGGTAGGCAAGATGCTCCTCCTCCAAAACAAGATTGACCTTGCTGCGGAGACGTTCGTCCCTCCTGGTGTGATCCTCGACTTTCTTGAGATTCAGATAGCAGGCGCTGCAGGGGACCACCACATCAGTACCGGACCCCGCTTTTTCAGCCAGAGCAAGGTTCCTTGCCGGAAGGACCATGGAGAGAATGGCTCCCGCCGTGTCGGCGGCACTTGCGCCGCAACAGGTCCAATCCTCAATCTCCTCCAGTTTCACCCCCAGAGCTTCCATCACCACCCTGGTCGATGCGTCGTATTCCAATGCGGTTCCCTCGAGGGAGCACCCTGGATAATAAAAGTACTTCATGCACCTGCCTCCACTTCCTTCGCCTTCCGGTAAAGGGCATCCAGTTTACCTTCGCCAAAGAACTTCGGAAACTGGGGAGAAATCTTTCCCCTGCTGACCAGTTTGATCCCGAGAGGCGTAAACGCCATGGGTACCAGGGGGTTCTTCAGGGAGATGAAGTATCGGCTCATCATTTCCATTTCCCTCACCCGCCCGTAACGCCTTACCGTCTCAAGGAATACCCTGTAGAACACGGGGCTCCGCTTGTCCTTCAGGATCCCGGTACTCACCGCGAGGCCCTTCAAATCTCCCATGGCCTCCGTGAGCGGAAGCCCGCGGGGGCAGCGCAGGGTGCAGTAATAGCAGCTGGAACACAGCCAGAATGTCTTACTGTTGAAAATCTCGTCCCTCAGATTGAACTGGACGAGCCTCCAAAGGTTACGGGGAGTGATGTCCATGGCATGGGAATTGGGGCAAGAACCCGTGCACGTCCCACATTGCATGCAGGCCTTCACCTTCTCCCATATGTACCGCATGGGTTCCGAAACGTGGGAGTTCGCCCCCTGCCGTGTGACCTCCGAAGCCTGGTTCATGTTGTCTTGCTCCACATCTGTTCAGAAGAATTGGGTTCATCCAGGACAGTTGCCGACAATGGCCAGCCCTCCTGTTACAGGGCCACTGCGCGTGCAGCCCAAGGCTTTATGCCCGTCCCGACGTACAGAGGATACAAGGTAACCGTGAGCATTCCTCACGACATAGCTGAGAACCCCGTCTTGCCTTTCGTTCACCCTGCCACATCCAGAGCGGCATCCAGCACCGCCAGCATGTCCCGGTCCCCGAAGCCTCGCAAAATCGAAGCACTGTTGGGACACGCCGCAGCGCATGCACCGCACCCCTGGCACGAGAGTTCGTCCACCTGAATCCGCTCTGCCTCCTCATCCAGGTAGCGGGCCCCAAAAGGACAGGCCGCGATGCAGCGTTCGCACAGAGAACAGATGGTGTGTCGCACTTCCGCCACGGTGGTGCTCACCGCAATGCGCTCCATACCAAGAAATCGCAGTGCCCGTTGCGCCGCAGCCTCGGCCGTGGCCATCGTCTCGGATATGGATCTGGGCGAATGGGCCGTGCCGCAAAGGAAAACACCCTCCTTGAGAAAATCCACCGGGCGCCACTTGGTCTCAGCCTCCTGGAAAAACCCGTCCTCGTTGGTTTCCACTCCAAGGATTTCCGCAAGTCTCCGGTTCTCAGAGGGGACCAACCCGGTGCTGAGGACCAGCAGATCAGCAGAGATGATGACTTCCCGGTTTAGTATGGCATCTTTGGTCCTGACGGACACACGGCCGTCTTCCACTTCCACTCGAGGCTTGTCATCCAGACCGTACTGGTTGAAGACAATACCTTCCCTGCGCGCCCTCGTGTAATAGCTTTCCAGGAAACCGTACGCCATGATGTCCCGGTACAAAATATAAATATCCGCGTCCGGGTTCTTTTCCTTCAGTGCCAGGGCGTTCTTCAGGGCCGAGGTGCAGCACACCCTGCTGCAATAGTTGCGGCCCGGTTCCCTCGAGTCCACGCACTGGATCATGACCACCACCCCGAGCGTGGTTGGATCGAGAGATCCGTTCTGAAGGCACTCCTCCAATTCAAGTTGGGTCACGACGCGATCGCTCTGGCCATGGCCGTATGAGCCGGTCTTGGCTTCGCTCCCCCCTGTTGCCAGGATCGTCACACCGTGCTCGATGGTCGTAGCGCTCCCATCGGCCTGCTCAATGGTCGTCACGTAGCGTCCCACCCGTCCGGAGGAATGGAGGAGGTTCCCTTTAGTGATGACGCCTATGGAGGGATGCTTCTCCACCCTGGCGATGGTGGTGGCCAGGAGATCCTGAGCGGAATGGCCCTCGATGGTCCGGTGGATCTTTCGCACATTTCCACCCAGGAATTCGTCCCGCTCCACCAGTGTCACCCCAAACCCGTGGTCCGCAATGGCAAGGGCGGCCGTCATCCCGGCAATGCCTCCCCCCACCACCAAAGCCTTCTGAACGATGGGCCTAGATGGGGAAGTGTGTGGGTCCGCACCCCTGAGCCTCGCAGCCCCCATGGCCAGCG
>CAZURN010000001.1:0-66601 GCA_964623165.1 uncultured Syntrophobacteraceae bacterium | reverse complement strand
GGTCGAACAGGACGATGTGGAGATCCGGGTTGTAGAACGGGGTGTCATTGTTTCCTCCATCCCACACGATGACTTCCGCCTCGCGCTCCGCCTCCTCCAGGATCTTTCCATAGTCCACGCCGGCATACACCACGATTCCCCTGTCGATGAGAGGTTCGTATTCCTCCCTCTCTTCTATGGTGCAATGCCCCACATCCATATCCTCATAGGATGCAAACCTCTGCACCACCTGACGGCGCAAATCCCCGTAGGGCATGGGGTGCCTCACGACGACGGCCTGCTTGCCCTGGTCCCGCAGGATCTGGCAGATTTTGCGCGTGGTCTGGGATTTTCCGCATCCGGTCCTCACCGCACACACGGCAATGACGGGCTTCTGGGACTTGAGCATGGTGTAGGTGGCCCCAAGCAGGATGAAATCAGCCCCTTCGGCCATGGCTATGGAAGCTCTGTGCATGACTTCCACGTGGGATATGTCGCTGTAGGAAAAGGCCACGAGGTCCACTCGGTGCTCCCGGATCCACATGGCCATGTCCGCTTCGGGCACGATGGGAATCCCATGTGGATAGAGGTCGCCAGCCAACTCGGGCGGGAAAAGCCGTCCTTCGATCCTCGGGATCTGAGCAGCGGTGAAGGCAATGACATTGTAGCGGGGGTTGCCCCTGAAGTAGACGTTGAAATTGTGAAAATCCCTCCCTGCAGCCCCGACTATGATCACCTTTTCAACCATGGATCCCCTCTTCTTGGAGCATCAACAAACCACCAGCCCTCAGAAACGTCCCATCTCGCCCTGGCCCGCCCGTCGGAGTGAGGCCAGGAGGCATACCCCACCGTGATATGGGGAGCAGGTGGTTCTGTCAAGGGAAACCGCCGCCGGGTAGTCTTGCCCAGTCCCACGGACCCTTGGGATCCCTCACGATGATAACGGGAACGACGGCAAATGCCTTGGGGCTTGAGACGCAGAAGCAGTCTCGGGTCAGTGTTGCTCACTCAGTTGGGTGTAGATCGCATCAAGAACAATGGACCCGATTTCGATCGCCTTGAGGTCATCCCGCAGTACCTTGGTGAGGCCTCTGCAGATAAGATCCAAGCCGGCTGATTCAGGCGGTGGAAGAAGTTCATCGACCGAATCGGCCCCATCGATGATGGCAGCAATCTGATCAAGCGTCTTGTCCGCAATGGAGTATTCCTTGAGCAGATTCGTGAACGTACAGTGGCCCCGCCTATGGCTGAGATGTGCACCCGGAATGTCGAAGGGAATTCCATCTATCGCCCTGTGGTCAGATCCTCGCCGGATGAACACAAACTCCGCCTCTGGGTCGATTTTCCTTCTTATGAGCCAGGCTGAGGCGATCCGATCCACCCCAACGTTTTCCCAGGTCACCCACTTCAATGGTCGTCCTCCTCGTTCCTCAGTTCCCTCGCCTTCTTTTCACATGCCGCCCTCACCTCCACAGCAAGGGGAGACTTCAGGTAATCTCGAACTCTTACAGCGTTGTACTGGGTCCACAACCCCTTGAGCTGTTTCTCTGTGCTGGCTGCCGCCACCTCTCTAATGAGCTGGTTATAGTCGTGGTTCACCTGGTCCATGAAAAAATCCCTGATTTCCTTTTCGCGCCAAGGGGTCAGAGCCTCAACCTTCCAAACGGAGGCATCCCCTCCCATGTCCCTCACTTCTGCGGCCAGCCATTCAAACCTCTCCAGAGTCCGCTCCGATTCCGGCAAAATGCAGACAGAATCCTGTACGGAGTAGACTCCCAACTTCTTCAGCTTCCTCCAGGTCGCGACCTTGAAGGCGGTGGTTTTCGCTGGCGGCAATTTGACGATGAGCATGATCCACTTCACGGAATCTCCACCTATGGACAGGGAGCAACAAAGGCGTTGGTCAAGAATGTAACGTCGACTACACGATATTTCAGGGATTGAATTCTGTCAAGAAGAGACCCTCCCTCAGAATTCACCAAGAAATATGGCAAGTTTCTGGAGCACTCCCATTGACATGTACACTCATTAACGTTAAAGATCAGTGTAACTAACGTTACAAATTTCTTGTGCTCCAGTAGAGTCCATTTCGTGGGGTGGGAGGAGCCATGCTCAAGCTTCTGGGTCTTTTCAAGAGAAAGGATGTATGCACGCTCCTGGACACGCTCCAGGGAAAGCACGCCGAGAGATACCAGCACTTCCGGGATCTTCTCAGGAATAACCACCAGGCCCTCAATGTCATGGCGGAAATGGAGGAGGCGTATTACGCAGGCAGGGCCCTGACGCCATACGCTTTCAAGGCCAAGTACCATCAATTGACCTCGGCTGTCGAGGCGATCATCCATGCCATGCAGGGACTTTCCGGCAAGGACTTCTCATTGTTGTCAAGCCTTCGGGAAAGCATTAACCGGTCGGTGCACGAAGAGTTGAGTGCTGAACCAAGATTCTCCTCGGGCGATCTGGTGATCCCGTTCGAGAGAATAGACCGAGAGTCTGCTAGAATGGTCGGAGCCAAGGCGGGCAACCTGGCTGTTGCCGGGAACACTCTGGGATTTGCCACACCTCAGGGTTTCGCGGTCACTGCCAACGGATTTCGTTGGTTTGTCAGGGAAAACAACCTCGAGGAGGCCATTGACTCTGAACTGTCGAGACTCTCGCCCGATTCGCTCGAAAGCCTGGAAGAAACCAGTGCTCGTCTAAGAGAACTGATCCTTCAGGCTGAGGTCCCCAAGGTTCTCGCCCAGTCTATCCTCGATGCGTATGCCGATCTGGAGGCCAAGACACACAGTGGAGTCACTGTGGCCGTCCGGAGCAGCGCACTTGGGGAAGACACGGAGGCGAGCTTTGCAGGTCAGTACACGACGGTCCTCAATGTCCCGATGGAGAATCTCCTGAAGGCTTACAAGACAGTTCTTGCGAGCAAGTACTCTCCCCATGCCATCACCTACAGGATTCAGTTCGGCCTCGAGGAGCGGGAAACCCCCATGTGCGTCGCGTGCGTCGCCATGGTGGAATCCAGGGCAGGTGGCGTCCTCTACACCGTCGATCCCTCCCGGGCTGTCCCGAATGCCATGAGACTGAACGCCGTCATGGGGCTCGGAGAGACCCTCGTCAGCGGCAAGGCGTCTCCCGACGTCTTTCTCATTGATCGTGAAAGCGGCACCATCCTGGAGAAGAGCGTTAGCCGCAAAGAACATCGGATGGTCACAAGGCCCGAGGGAGGCATCCTCGAGGAACGCTTGTCCGAAGAAGAAGGATGGCTGCCTTCTATTGATGAGAAGGTTGCCCAGGAGCTCTGGGACTGCGGGCGACGGCTCGAGGAACACTTTGGGTGTCCTCAGGACGTCGAATGGGCACTGGACCAGGAGGGAGCGCTTCTCATCCTGCAATCGCGCCCCCTCCATGTTCACCCTGTGGGAGCAAATGAAACCGAGGACGAGGTCTTCGTCGATGAGGCAGAGCATCCCGTCATCCTCTCGGGAGGAAAGGCGGCCTCACCAGGCATTGCCTTGGGGCAGGTGTTTCTGGCGGCCGAGGAGAGTGCTCTTGATAACCTCCCCGAGGATGCCATTCTGGTGGCCAAGACAGCATCGCCGGCCTACGCGAGGGTCATGGGGAAGGTTCGTGGAATCATCACGGACATGGGGAGCACCACCAGTCATCTCGCTTCGGTAGCCCGGGAATTCGGGGTGGCTGCCTTGATGGACACCAAGGTCGCGTCCTCAGTCCTGCAACCAGAGGAACGCATCACCCTGGATGCCGTGAGAATGCTTGTCTACCGTGGCGAGGTGGAGCATCTGGCTGCGAAGGCCCGTCCATCGAGGAGACCCAACGTGGAAAGCCCCCTCTTTCGGAAGATGAGACGAGTCCTTGACCACGTCTCGCCGCTCCATCTCACTGATCCCGATGGCGACAATTTCAAGCCCGAGGGCTGTCAGAGCTTTCACGACATCATCCGGTTCACCCATGAGATGGCCATGCGGGAAATGTTCTCTTACGGCGACATCGCCGACCGCTTCACGTCCTTTCGGTTGAAGGCGAAGATTCCCCTCTTTCTCCAGGTGATCGACCTGGGAGGTGGACTCAAGTTTGGCCTCACCACGTGCGACACCCTCACCCCAGATCATGTGACATCGATTCCATTCCGGGCCATCTGGAAAGGGTTCAGTCATCCCGGGATCACCTGGTCCGGTTCTGTCGCCTTCGATGCGAAAAATTTCATGACACTTATGGCATCGGGGGCCATGGCTGAAGTGGGAGGCGGAACGCCGGGAGGAACCAGCTACGCCATGATCTCCCAGGATTACATGAACCTCAGTGCCCGGTTCGGGTACCACTTCGCCACGGTCGACGCCCTGTGTGGGGACGACGCCAACCAAAATTACGTCACCCTTCAATTCTCCGGCGGGGCAGGTTCCTTCCAGGGCAGATCCCTCCGAATCAGCTTCCTTGGAAACGTACTCAAACGTCTTGGATTCGACGTGGAAATGAAAGGAGACCTCATCGATGCCTCTCTAACCCGATACGACCGGGTGTCCATGGAGGATAAGCTGGACCAGATGGGGCGGCTCCTGGCATGCACGCGGCTCCTGGACATGGCCATCACGGGTCAGCACGACGTGGCGCACTTCACCGAAGCTTTCTTCCAGGGCGACTACAATTTCCTTGAAAGAAAGCGAGCGGATGCCCCCCGGGGAGTGTACATCCACACCGGTGATTGGACCCGCATCGCAGAAGGGGAGCGTGTGCACTGCCTGCAGGATGGTTCCAAGTGGGGCGCCCATCTCTCATCGCGAGTGGCCTGGGCCATGGGAAAGGCTTTTGGGAAGTCTTACCAGGAGTTTCTGGACAGCATTAACGCCTACTTCTATTTCCCCCTTGTTATCGTCAAGGACTGGCAGATGGGAGACGGGATCATTCGTGTTCGTGTGAAACCGGTCAGGGGGAACATCGACCGGGCGGGTGGAATTGCTTTCGGCCTCAAGGATGTGTGCCATTATTTCGCGTTTCGCATCAATGCCCTGGAGGACAACGCAGCGCTTTTCGAATACGAGGACTGCAAGCGGCTCCTGCGGCAAGAGGCGGAACTCAGGATTGCATCCAATGAGTGGGTGGACCTCCGAGTGGAGGTGAAAGGCAGACTCATTCAGGGGTACGTCAATGGACAGCGGGTCATTGACTATGAGGCCCAGAGGATTCCCCAGGGGCATGTGGGGCTCTGGACAAAGGCGGACTCGGTGACACTCTTCGATGACCTGCGGGTTGAAACCGGCGATGCCCGACGGGTGGTTTCATTCTGACTGGGACTGAGGAGAAATTCCATGGAGCTCAGTCCAGGTCATGTCCCTGTCTGCGGACAAAGACTCAAATTGTGCCAGGAGCCACGCGATATCAAGAAGGAGATGCCCCATGAAATGGATAACCCGTTCCCACGTGCATGTCGACCGGGTGGCCTGCCCTTGGCTGATCACCCGGTTTGTCGATTCAGATGCTGAGTTTCTCTTCGTTCCCAGGAACCAGGTGATGAAAGTTGCGAGAAGGGAGGGCGCGATTCCCTTCGACACGCCCGGTGCGGAACTGCACCACCGGGACGACCTGTGCACGTTCGAGGTGATCATCCGGGCATACGAATTGAAAGACAAGGCACTGTTGCGAATGGCCAGGATCGTGAACGCGGCGGACACCAATCGGCTGGACGCCGATCCACTGGCGGCCGGCCTTGAGGCCATCGCCGTGGGCTACAGCCTGCGCTTTCCGGATGACTCGGAAAACCTGGAACGGCAATTCGAAGTGTATGACGCCCTCTACGCCTGGTGTCGTCTCGAGATGGCCAGGACCGAATCATAAGGGAACCAGCCATCATGCCCCAAGGTTCCGCCACCACTCGCACATCCAGGATATCCGGTTTTCTCGCTCTGCAACGAAGCACCGTGGGAGTGCTGGCCATGGTAGTGCTGGTGGGCATTGGGGAGCGCATGGCCGAGCGGTTCCTGCCCATCTACATCATGGCCCTGGGAGGTGGGACTCTCGTTATCGGCCTTCTGCAGGCCATGGATAATCTGCTCTCCGCCCTCTACTCCTTTCCGGGAGGCTACCTTTCGGACCGCATCGGCACAAAGCGTGCCCTGGCAGCTTTCAATGTCGTGGCCATGGTCGGTTTCGCCTTGGTGATCCTCATTCCAAACTGGAAGGCCGTCCTGGCAGGGGCAGTGCTGTTCATTTCCTGGTCTGCCATCTCCCTTCCGGCGACCATGAGCCTCATGTACAGGGTCTTGCCGCAAAACAAGCGCACCATGGGGGTGAGCATGCACTCACTGGTGCGACGGTTTCCCATGGCCCTTGGCCCAGTGGTCGGAGGTATATTCATCGGCACCTGGGGGGAGCGGGACGGGGTGCGGCTGGCTTTCGCGGCCGCATTGCTCATGGCCTTGGTGGCCCTGGTACTTCAGCAGCACATGATCGAAGACGATCCGTCCGGATCCCGTTCCCTTGATGACACATGCCGATTCACGCCGGAAAAGAACCCCATCAGAATGCTTGGCTTGATGACGCCGGCCATGAAGGGATTGCTGGTCACCGACATCCTTGTGCGGTTCTGCGAGCAAATCCCTTACGCATTTGTGGTGGTCTGGTGCATGAAGACGATATCCCAACCTGTGTCGGCCCTTCAGTTTGGTCTGCTCACGAGCATCGAAATGGCCACGGCCGTGCTGGTCTACATCCCCGTCGCGTATCTTGCAGATCGCAGCACAAAAAAGCCTTTTGTCCTCATAACCTTCGGTTTCTTCACGATTTTTCCTCTAGTGCTCCTGTTCAGCCATTCCTTCGAGTGGCTGGTCCTGGCATTCATGGTGCGGGGACTCAAGGAGTTCGGCGAACCCACCCGCAAAGCCCTCATCATGGATCTTGCCCCAGCGAACTGCAAAGCAGGCATGTTTGGCCTGTACTACCTTGTCCGTGATGTTTTCGTCTCAGCTGCTGCCTTTGGGGGAGCACTTCTTTGGGAGATGAGCCCGCAGACGAATCTTATCGCGGCCACCATCTTCGGGGTCATCGGCACTGCGGGATTCGCAGTTTTCGGTCCCGATGACTCCGTGCATGAAAGCGGCCACCATGCCCTCCGCGGCTGATGGAGATGACGAATCCGCGTTTCAGGGTAATTCATTGCGAGCTGTTGTGGTGAGAATCGTTCAGGATTCGCTCTTCCCTCCGCTGGTCTTTCTTTTTTCGGCTCGCTCTTCAAGCCTTTTCAAGACCGCATCGATCATTGACCGCAGGACCTTTTCCGCTGCAAATCCGGAAACGATGGCCAGGAGCCCATATGCGTAGGGTAATGCCGCGGAACTGACGTTGAAGTTCACGATCTGCGCTGCAGCATTTTCGGCAGCCTGACCTGCCTGCTGTACCACCGAGATGGAGAATATGGTTTTCGTTTTCTCGATCATGAATATGAAAACGGCCGCAAAAGAGCCCAGAATGGGCTTCGAAAGGGTATTGTGCAGGAAGTATCTCCAGAACGGGGCTCCCCTGACGTAGAGGAACCCCTCCCAGGTGAGGAGGTTTCCAAGATAGGCACCCATGAGGCCAAAGACCAGAAGGTCCGCCAAGTTCGCCTGAAGAGATCCGTCACCGAAGCTGTTGAAATCGTTCAAGCAGCACCACCAGAAGAGGAGCACAAGAATGCCCAGCATGCACCCACTCACAACGCTTGTGATCGTGTTCATGGAAAGCTGCCAGAACGAGCGGTCCATCTGCTCATTGACGATCTGCAGCGCATCCTTCACCACGTGCCTGTCCTGGGCGCTGCTCCATCCCTTGCTGATGCGTTCCGCCGCGTGTCTCAGTATTCCCTCCTCCCCGAGCCACGCCTTGCGGAGTTTTTCGTCCTGTATGTTCATGTCGAAGAACACGGCCACTTCAGTCGCCTTGCTCGTGAATTCTTCCTCTGGCATGAGAAGGATCAGATTTTCATCGACCCGATGTAGAAACTCCCACACGAGATGCGAGTGCTTTCGCCTGCGGTTCATGTAGTTCCAGCACATGGCGATGTACTTGTCACAGGACTCAGCCACCTTCACCTGAGTGGGATCGAGGTGGCCGGATCTTAGGATCGAGAGCGCATGCTCAAGGTCGGTGATCTTAGAGTACAGCCGCTCCTGGGATGGGTTGATCGAACGGTTCACGTCACCCGCCATTCAGCTCTCCTTCCCCTGGGGTCTCCGGCACCCTGAGGACCCGATCCGACGAAATGCCGTCTTGATGCCCCTCCGGAATTGTAAGGCAAAAGTACATGACGATCGTGGCCAAGCGCACGGAGGAATTGTGACAGTGCTTCCAGGTTTCCTCCCGTGTCGGTGATGCCTGGCACAAGCGGCGTCCTGGGGATGATCTTATGCCGGCTGTGCCTGCTCAAGGCTGAGAAGTTGTAAACGATACGCTCATTGCCCAATCCGGTGAATTGATCGTGCGCCAACGAATCCATGAGTTTGAGATCATAAAAGATGAGGTCCAGCGACGGGAGCAGTTCCCTCTCGAAGGCATCGAGGTCAAACATACCCGACGTCTGAACGGCGGTATGGACGTCCTCTTTCTTGAGCTCCCTGCACACCCTGATCAGGTAAGGCAAGTGCAAGGTCGGCTCTCCACCCGAGAAGGTCACTCCTCCCCCGGAGGTGTCGAAAAGGACCCGATCCCTGAGAAGCAGTTCCACAAGCTCCCCGGCCTCCACATACCTTCCGATCACTTTCAGCGCAGTGGAAGGACATGCCTCCGCGCACACCCCACACATGGAGCACCTGTCCCGTGCAATGCGCATGGGCATCTCACGCCGTATGGCTCCCTCGGGACAGGCCAATTCGCACTCTCCGCACTCAATGCACAACTCCGGCTGGAACGAGATGTCCCTGCCGATGCGGATGGATTCGGGATTGTGGCACCAGCGGCAGGCAAGGGGACAGCCTTTCAGAAACACTGTGGTTCGAATCCCCGGGCCATCATCCAGAGCGAACCTGCGGATGTCGAAGATGAGCGGCAACGCGTCGGACTGGATCACGGGCCTCCTGTGACCATTTGTTTGAGTCGATTCGCCATGTATGCGAATTTGTACAAGTAATTGAAGTTGCCTTCCACCGTCACGTCCTGTCTCAGGAGTGAGCCCAGGATATCCGGCTTGGGGGAGAGGAGGTAGCTCATCAGGGCTCTTGAATCCCTGAAAACGACTGTCACATTCGGGTGTTCAAGCTTGCCGTCCTTCACGTGCATTCGGCCACCCTCGAAGATCACACCGGTCTCAATACGGTTACCCCTGTCCCTGAAGACGTAGCGCCCGGTGAAGTCCCTGATGTTCCGCCTGAAGTTCCTGCTTATCAGGAACAACACGCTCATGAGGCTGAGCAGGATCTGAAGAAATCCCTCAGCCAGATCGGAACCCAGGCAGTACTGAAATCTCTCGGCCACCAGCTTCAACCCGGCATCCCTTGACAACACCTGGTCCAGAATTGTTTTCGGCACAACATCCTCCATCACCCGGTCCACGTCATCCGGCACGGGGCATCGCAGTTCTGTCGCGTCATTCACAAGCCAGCATGGACCTGTACCTTTCGGGGAACGGTACGGCCTTCCCTGTGCGAAGGTTGTAGGCGGTCCTGGTGATGATCTCGTCTTTCATGGCCTCGTTGAGATCCTTGAAATAGGCCGAATAGCCGGAGACCCGTACGAGGAGTTCCCTGTGTTTCTCAGGACATTTCTTGGCGTCGATGAGATCTTCGTAAGACATGATGTTGAACTGTACATGGAGCCCACCGATCCTGAAATACGCTTCGATGGCTTGCCCGAAACGTTTTAAGTCCTCGCCATTCTCGATGGTCGGATACTTGAGGTTGAGTGCTTCGCCGCCCGGAATGCAAAGGGGATCCAGGCTGCCAACCGCCTTGAAGCAGGCGGCCAAATCTCCGGCTGCCTGAGAAACGGGGGTGATTCCGCTGGCGAGCACCTTGCCCGCCTTTCTTCCGTTGGGAAGGGCTCCGCAGAGCTTCCCCTGGCCGGCATGATTGGTCATGGTCCAGAACGCCGGGCGGTATTTGCCTCCCCTGTAATTGACATGAGCCTGGTAGGTTTCGTACAGAAGACGGATCAAGTTCTGTGAGTTCCTGATGGCGATGGGTTCTTCGGTGCCATACTTGGGAGTCCTGTGGACGAGATATGCGTGGAGTTTTTCGTGGCCCTTGAAATTATTCTGGAGAGCCTGCAGCAACTCTTGGAATGTGCATTTCCTGTCTAAAAAGACCGCCGTCTCGATGGCATTCAGCGAATCAACCGTGTCGGCAAATCCTATATGGGTGGCCCCCGAAGCATTGTAAAGGGCCCCGCCGAAAATCAGGTCGTCTCCGCTCTCCATGGGTCCTTCAAAGAGCGAGGAAAGCAGGGGCGACGGCATGATTTCCTGGTAAGCTCGTCCGAAACATTCGTTCAGCTCGACAGCCTGCCCGATGATCCACCGAAGCTGCCCTTTGAAAGCCTCCCAGAACTCCACGAAGCTCTTGAACTGTGACGGATCGCCTGTCCTTGGACCGATCTGCTCATCTCCCGTCACGGGGCGCTTCCCGTTGTGCAGGGTCAGTTCAAGGGCCGAGACAAGGTTCAGCATGATGGAACTGGAGGCATCGTAACTCCTGCCTGTCGACGCCAGTTCCACGCATCCGATGATGGCATAGTCCCTGGCATGTTCCAGACTTGTTCCCTGGTTCTCCAAGGTCTTGATGGCCGCCACATCGTTGTAGACGGCCGGGACAGACTTCGTCTCCTCGATCGCACGGGCCAGCCGATCCCGGTAGGCTTCAGGGTTCTTCGCATAGTGGTACCGGGCGTTGAGGCTGGGGTCACGGGTTTTGAGCAGTTCCGTGACCCTGAGCATGATGTATGTCAGGTCGTTGACTGCGTCTTCACCCTTCTCATCCACTCCCCCAACTGTCACCGCAGGGACCGTTCCAGCACCGCCGAAGAGTTCCTCGGCCGTTTCGGGGACTAGGTTCGCGTTGTCGTTGAATTTGATCCAAAGACACCCTACCAAATCCATGGCTTCTTCCAGGCTCAGTCTGCCTGCGTCCATGTCGCGACGGTAGTATTCATACAGGACCTGGTCCAGGCGCCCGGGGCTCATGGCCATGTTGATGTTTTCGGCGTGGACCGCGACCTGCATGATCCAGATGGAATTGACAGCCTCCCTGAAAGTACGGGCTCCCTTGGCGGGAACTTGGCGGCAAACCTCCGCCATCCTTGTGAAATTCTCTTGTCTGGCCAGGTCCTTCTCCTTCAAGGCCCGCCGTTCTGCTTCCCCAGCAAGATTTTGGGCATAGGCAATGACTCCACGCAGGGCGATCTGCACTGCCTGATAGAATTCCGCCTTTCGCCTCTCCTCCTTGGCCGTGACACCCCTTCCCACACACTGTGCCTCACGCTCCGCCGCCTCCTCGATGATGGACTCGAGCCCCTGTCTCAACACCCGCCTGTAGCCGGGGACTGTATGGGACAATGCGCCGGCCTTGCCGGCAAGGAAGAAGACGATCCGTTCAAAGAGCTTCATGGATTCGGGATAACCAAATTTGCTTCGGGTATATTCGAGAATATTACGGTCCATCCAGTAGGGGTAGATTCTCAGGTTGAGCTCTTCCGCATCGCTTTTGGATAGGAGGAGAGGGTTCTTTTCCCTGGTGCTGATCGTGTCCAGCTCGGGCCATATGGTCATTCCCGTGAACTCCGGATACACGGGGGCCCCGTACGGCTTGGAGGTGGTCGTGCCCGCAAGCAGGTTGTCCCCAAAGAACTTTGGAGCCTTGTTGGCCAGGAAGTAATTCACTGCGTGTGCATATCGCGTTTGGATGGGGTCGCCGGTTTTGGACATGTCCGCAAGGTAGCGTGTCACAAATCTCGCCCGTTCGATGCAGACCTCCGGTTTCGTCGCCATGAGCTCTCTCCGCAGTCTCTGGAGTAGCGGCAGACGCTCCATGCCATATTCCGCCAGAGTGATGTCTTCTAGTGTCACCTCACCCATTGTTGCTCTCCTTTATGGTGCGCCGACTGCGGCAACTCCACGGAAAACTGCATGCAAATTCCCACAGAACACCATCACCCCGACGAAATCCGGACGTTTCAGATGCTCCCTGAATCTGGGGTCAACCCCGAAATGAAGACTGAACTCCCCCCTCACTCCATCTTGCGAACCTTGGTAGTGGCACGATGAGCCCCACTCCCCACCAGAAGCGTGTTCCGGGGAAAATTCAGGTGAATTGTCATCGCGCGGCCGTAAAGAAGAGGGCAGACTCATTGACAGAACCGGGATCAATACATCCGCGGGGGTCTCGCCGGGTCAGAACAACCAACGCGCACCCTCAAGGGCCCGGGCAGGCTGTGCCATTGGATTGGGATTGCATGATCATGACAGTACACGGATATCTCGCCAGGGTGATTTCCGCCGTGATTTGATATCATTATCAACCCATGACTCTCCGCAATCAAGTATTTCCTCGATGTCATCAGTATTGATCTTTGGAGAGCATGACTGCCTTGAGGCGTAACGGAAGGAGCCCGGGAGGGGCTGTCCCGGGCTCCGGCGAAGAGGAATAGGGTTGGTTTGAATGTTTGACTACCCACAGATAGTATCGGAAGAGACCTCTTGTCACTTCACCTTTTTCCTCCCCCATGGCATTCGTGACCCCGCCCGACCATTCTTCGGACCTGGGTTCTTGAGTTTGACACAGGGCACCCCATGAATTTGATTCACAACGGATGCTGTTTGATGGCATTTTAACGAAATAGCCGGTTTCAGATTCCATGAACCAATCCGAAATTGGCCCTCTGGCTCTTTGGTCTTTTGCATAGAACAGCCCTGGTTCGAACTTCCATGTCCGCCCGCCATCCCAGAACTCGGGGCGGGTGGACATGGAAGTTCGAACCATTGAGCACTCGGCAGTGCCGCCTTCATGGTCGCATTGCGCCCAAGCTGTGGGGCACTTTCCAACTGGTGGCGAGGAGAAGAGAGATGACCAAGTATTTGCAGACACTACGTGAAATGCGTGAACGGGCAATGCAGGGCGGTGGTGCCGAACGCATCGAACAGCAGCACGCGCGGGGTAAGATGACAGCCCGGGAACGGCTCGGGCTGCTCCTCGATGAGAACACATTCCAGGAACTCGGGGCCTTGGCCACCCACAACATCACCGACTTCGGCATGGATCAGCACCGATTTCCTGGCGACGGGGTGGTGACGGGATTCGGCAAGATCAATGGCAGGCGAGTCGCCGTGTTCGCCCAGGATTTCACCGTGGTGGGGGGATCCTTTTCCGAAGTGCAGGCGAACAAGATCTGTCGCATCCAGGACGTGGCCCTGGAAAGCGGGATTCCCATCATCGGGCTCAATGACTCGGGTGGAGCCCGCATTCAGGAAGGATTTCGAAGCCTAGCTGCATATGGAGAGGTGTTCGTTCGAAATGTCCTCTCGTCCGGGGTCATCCCGCAGATCTCGGTGATGCTGGGCCCGTGTGCCGGGGGATCGGTGTACTCCCCTGCCCTCACGGACTTCGTCATCATGGCCCGGGGCATCAGCTACATGTTCATCACGGGCCCCGACGTCATCAAGGCGGTTACCGGCGAGGAGGTGAATTTCAGTGATCTCGGCGGCACCCTGGTGCACAACAGCAAGAGTGGGGTCGCCCATTTGCTCGCGGAGAGCGATCACCAAGCCATTGAACTGGTGAAGCTGCTCTTGAGCTACCTGCCTCAGAACAATGCAGAAGATCCCCCCCAGGTTGCGCGATACGATTCACCGGATCGAATGGAGGAATCCCTGAACTCCATTGTGCCCCAGGACGAGAACGATCCGTACGATATGCACGAAGTCATCGAAGCCATCGTGGACCGGGGCAGTTTCTTTCAGGTTCACCCATACTATGCCCGGAACGCTCTCGTGGGCTTTGCCCGGCTCGATGGGTACTGCGTGGGGATAGTGGCCAACCAGCCAGCACATCTGGCGGGAGTCCTGGATATCGATTCGAGTGACAAGATCGCCCGCTTCGTGCGCATTTGCGATGCGTTCAACATTCCCCTGATCACCTTCGTGGACACTCCCGGATACCTGCCGGGTCTCGATCAGGAGCATTACGGCATCATCCGCCACGGAGCCAAGGTCATCTACGCCTACTGCGAGGCCACGGTGCCCAAGATTTCCATCGTCACAAGGAAGGCCGTCGGGGGTGCGTACATCGCCATGAGCTCTCGCCAGATGCGCTGCGACCTGGCCTTCGCATGGCCTTCGGCCCAGATCGCGGTCATGGGGGCCGAAGGGGCGGTCCGTATCCTGCGCAAGCGGGAACTTGCAGCGAGCGAGGACCCCGCAGCCCTGGAGCGCCAATTCGCCGAGGAATACCGGGCCAAGTTCTTCAATCCATACATCGCGGCCAACGTGGGGCAAATCGATGAGGTGATCGAACCCAGGGAGACACGGCCGCGTCTCATTCGCGCCCTTGAAGTGCTTCGCACGAAAGTCAAGCAAAACCCGCCCAAAAAGCACGGCTTGATGCCCATGTAAGAGGCACGCTGAAAACCTAGGAAATCATCGGAGGAATCCCGTGGAATCGCTCAATATCGGAATCCAACTCACCGTGTTTGGAATGGGCCTGGTTTTCCTGCTCCTGGCGGTGATGGCCTTTTGCATCACGCTGCTCCTTAGATTCGACCGCGCTCAGCCGGAACCGGAGCAGGAACCCGCCCCAGCCCTCCCTTCCTGGCTTGATGCCGATGCACTGGCCGCCGTGAGTGTCGCCGTGGCCATGCACCGGGATGTGCTTCGGAAGGAGGCCGCCCCAACCATGCGTCAGCATCAGCCGGGGAGTTTGCCCAGCCGCTGGGTGAGCGTCGGGCGCACTTTGCAGAACAGCACCTGGGATCGCAGCCGGAGGACCAAATGAGACGTTACACGCTTGAAATCAAAGGCAAAGGATACGTGGTCGATGTGCAGGAGCTTGCAGCAGACCGGTTTCGAGTGATCCTGGATGACCAGGCCATCGAGGTCCGAGTCTCATCAGATGAGGATCTCGCCCCATCGCGCATCACGCCGGCAGTGATCCCGGTGCGGGAAGGGGACGAAACCGTCGTGGAGCGACCGGACACAACCTATCGCCCACCCGACCCGGCAATCCTGGGACATCCGCGAAAGGCGCCTTCACCAGCCCTACCCTCCAAGCCGCACCTGCCAACCGACGGCTTGCGGGCCGACGTGACCGCTCCCATGCCTGGTGTGATCCAATCGGTGGAAGTCAAGGCGGGAGACTCGGTCAAACATGGACAGACCATCGTGATCCTCGAGGCCATGAAGATGAAGAATGCCATCCGATCCCCGAGGGACGGAGTCGTGGCAGAGATCTGCGTGCAGGCCGGGCAACAGGTGGGCTATGGCGACGTGCTCGCCAAATTCGAGGAGGGACAACCGTGACCGTTTCCTTCGACCAACTGCTGCAGGGCATCCTGAACACGTCGCCTGGGTCTCTCTTGATGATCGCCGTGGGGTGCATCCTCATATACCTTGCCATCGTCAAGGAATACGAACCCATGCTGCTCCTGCCCATCGGAGCTGGAGCCATCCTCGCCAACCTTCCCCTTTCCCCCATGATTGCGGATGACGGCATGTTGGAGGTGTTGAAAAAGGCCGGGGTGGACAATGAATTGTTTCCCCTGCTCATCTTCATCGGCATAGGGGCCATGACGGACTTTGGGCCCCTTCTCGAAAACCCCCGCATGATGCTCCTTGGAGCCGCCGGTCAGTTTGGAATTTTCGGGACATTGATCCTGGCCCTACTGCTGGGGTTCGATATCAACGAAGCGGCATCCATCGGGATCATCGGCGCCATTGACGGCCCCACGTCCATCTATGTGAGCAATCTCCTGGCTCCCCACATGCTGGGTCCCATCGCCGTGACGGCCTACAGTTACATGTCCCTTGTGCCCATCATACAGCCACCCATCATGCGTGCCCTCACGTCGAGGAATGAGCGCTCCATCCGGATGCCTTACACGTCAAGACATATCAGCCGCCGGACACGGATTGTCTTCCCCCTGGCCGTGGTCATCGTGGTGGGGACCCTAGTCCCCATGGCCATACCCCTCATCGGGACCCTCATGCTGGGTAATCTGCTGAAGGAATCGGGTGTCGTGGAACGGCTGACCGGAGCATCCTCCAATGAAATTGCAAACATCGTGACCTTGTTTCTCGGGCTGGCCGTGGGTTCAACCATGCGGGCGGACACCTTCCTGCAGCTGCAGACCCTCGCCATTCTCGCCTTGGGTATTCTTGCCTTCGGACTGGACACGGCGGCAGGACTCCTTTTTGCCAAGTTCCTCAACCTGTTGAGCAAGGGTCGCTTCAATCCCCTGATCGGGGCTGCGGGCATCAGCGCTTTCCCCATGGCTGCCCGGGTCGTGCAGAAGATGGGACAGGAGGAGGACTTCGAGAATTTCCTCCTCATGCACGCAATGGGGGCCAACACGGCGGGGCAGATCGCGAGCGTCGTGGCTGGGGGCGTACTCCTTGCTCTGCTGGGAGCAAGGTGATATCAAAGCGAATAGTCTTTTGATAATTCCCCATCTTTTTGATATGGAGGAGCGGACCCAACTCGCATGCTGGTTCGTGTCGCTGGCACCACAGGTTCGTGGTCATCCTGAACAACCCAATAGACTGCAAGGAGACTCAGTATGGGTGTTTCGTTCATGCCGGCCCTGTCTTCTCAGGGAGAACTGGCGGCGGTTCAGCTCCAGGGCCTGCAGTGGACTGTTTCACACGGTTACGGGAACTCCGCCTATTATAGGCAAAAGCTGGACGAGGCTGGGGTGTCCCCTGACCATATACGATCCATGGACGACCTGAGGCGCCTCCCGTTCACCACAGCCCAGGACCTGCAGGGGGAGTACCCGTTCCCTCTCCGATCAGTCCCCTTCGAGAGGATCGTGCGGATCCACGCGTCTTCAGGGACCACTGGCAAGCGGAAGGTGCTCAGCTACACCCAGAAGGACATCGACGATTGGGCGGACATGTTTGCCCGGTGCTATGAAATGGCCGGGGTGACCCGCAACGACAGGGTGCAAATCGCCGTCGGCTACGGGCTATGGACTGCCGGGGTGGGCTTTCAGTTGGGCTGTGAGAGGCTCGGAGCCATGGCCATCCCTGTGGGTCCAGCCAACACCGAAATTCACTGTCAGATGCTCGTGGACATGCAGAGCACGGTCTTTTGCGCCACAGCTTCCATGGCTCTCCTCATGGCCGAGGAAATCGAGGAACGCGGACTCCGGGACCAGATTGCTCTGAAGCGGTTCATTTTCGGCGCTGAACGGCACAGCCAGCGTATGCGCCGCCGCATCATGGAGATCACGGGCGTTGAGGAACTCTACGACATCCCCGGCCTCACCGAACTCTACGGACCAGGAACGGGCCTCGAGTGCCGATTCCATCAAGGCGTCCACTATTGGGCCGACTATTACATCCTTGAGATTCTGGATCCGGAAACCCTTGAACCAGTGCCGCCGGGGGAAATCGGAGAAATGGTCGTGACCTCCCTCAGAAAAGAGGCATCTCCGCTCATCCGTTACCGCACCCGGGATCTGACAAGGCTCATTCCCGAGCCTTGTCCTTGCGGCTGTCTGCTCCCTCGGCACGACCACCTGCTTGGCCGATCCGACGACATGTTCATCTATCGGGCCGTGAATATCTACCCGGGCCAGATCGACCACCTTCTTTCCCAGATACCCTGCGTGGGAAGCGAGTACCAGGTTCACCTCTACCGGCGCGATGACGGACGGGATCTCATGGTGGTCCGGGTGGAGCGCCTCGGGGACGACTGCCCGGATACCGACAAGCAACTCGTTGAGATCATCGCCAATGAAATCAGGAAGCAGATCATGGTGAGGGCCCAAGTGGAGGTGGTGGCCTACGGCACCTTGCCTAGAACCGATCGCAAGAGCAAGAGGGTGTTCGACCATCGGGTCAACGGGGTGTAAGAGGCGCTGGGACAGTGGCGTCCTATTCACGTGGGCACCCACTTTCACCGACACAGCGAAAGGTTGTTTTGGACAATACTTAGCCCCGGTCAGTCGAATGAAATGGTCAACAAGACATGCCCGTCACTCCGGGTCTGGCCCGGGGTTCAGGCACCGCTGGATGTGGACCTCTGCAGGCATGGCCGGCTGCAAAATGGACACGTTGTCGTTCGGAGGTTTCACAAGGCTTGAGGTTTGCTAATCTTTCAACGGTTGTAACCAACAGGCGACTTTCGGGGGAAGGAGCGATCATGCGCAACATTGGAAAGCACTGCCGGCTTGTTGTTGGTCTCGCGGCCATTGCGGCCCTCGCTGCGGGACTTCTCCTGAGCAATCAACCTTCGCTGGCCGAAGAACCCATCAGGATCGGCGCCTTCTTCGCCCTTTCCGGCCCTGCTGCGACCATCGGGACTCCAACGAAACTGGTGGCGCAGATGGTGGTGGACAGGATCAACAAGGAGGGAGGAATCAACAAGAGGCCCCTGGAACTCGTAGGGGGAGACACGGAGAGCGATCCCACCAAGGCCCTCATTGAAGCCAAACGCCTCGTGGAAAAGGAGAAGGTGGTGGCTCTCATCGGCCCCACCCGAACCGATGAGGGGATGGCCGTCAAGCCGTACATCGAGGAAACCGCCCACATTCCCATCGTGATGACCATCGGCGGCGATCCGGTCATTGCAGGGGGCAAGTTTGGACCCTTCAACTGGACTTTCAAGACTCCGCAGCGTACCACCATCGCCGTCAAGAAGATTTACGAGTACCTCTGCTCACAGAAACAAACCAAGATCGCCCTCCTTACGGCAACGGACGGCTTCGGAAAGGATGGTGCGGCTGCACTGGATCAGCTGGCAGCGGGATCCGGGATGGAAATCGTCGCCAGGGAATCCTTTGCCGTGACGGACACGGACATGACTCCCCAGCTGGTGAAGATTCGGGAAAGCGGCGCTCAGGCCCTTATCTGCTGGACCATCGGCCCGGCCGGTGCCCGTGTCGCCAAGAATGTCAAACAGTTGGGTCTCACAATTCCATTGATCCAGTGTCATGGCCAGCCTGATCCCAAGTACATCGAACTGGCGGGTGACGCTGCCGATGGGAGCATCATGCCATCGACCAAGCTCATGGTCGCGGACCAGCTCCCTGAAGACGATCCCCAAAAGGCGGTGATTCTCGACTTCATTAAGCTTTATCGGGATGAATACAAGTACGATAAGGAGTATCCCATCAACACCCATTCCGGTTACGCCTGGGACGCACTCTATTTGCTTTCCAACGCCATGCGACAGGTGGGAACCGACCCGGAAGCCCTGAGGAGTGCTATTGAGAAAACCAAAGGGTATGTGGGGATCAGCGGAATCTACAATTTGACCCATGAGGACCATAACGGGCTGGGGACAGACTCAATGGTGATGGTGAAGGTTGAGAAGGGCAAGTGGGTTCTGCTCAATCGCTGAGGAAGTATCCCGGTGGACATGGGATACCTGCTTGGCTTGTCCCTTGGCCTCCTTGAGGACGAGTTGGACCAGGCACGGCTCTTGGCCGATGGACGGCCAGGCTCCACTGGGGTCACATGGGTGGGACTTGATGGATCCAGGGTGTATGAGCGAGAATGAAAGCCCTTCATTCTTCGTCACGGCGCACTCCGAAGTTCAGCGGCCCTGAAGCTCTCTGGACCCGGCATTGGCCGGGAGGACGCTTGAGCATTCTGTCATACGGAGTTTCACAAGAGATTGAACCGAGCAGACTTCAAGATATAGCCTAGCTTGTGGGCGCCGCGAATCGGGCAGTTGCAAGGCCCTGGGTTGCACCAGCTTGACCGGAACTTCGTATCACACCCAAGTGCTCGAAACATTAGCCTGTTTCCCGACCATCACCGATGTGACGGTTCAGCTCCGCGAGTCTGACTCGTCGCTATGCGCAGCAACTCATCAATGCCGATGAATCATGATTGACCCAAGACTGCACTTCGCAGTCTTCTTTATTTGTTGATATGATTATGAAAACACTTGGACGCGACCCTCCTGTTCGAAAGATCCTCATCCGCTCCACCAACTGGATCGGGGACGCAGTCATGACGACACCGGCCATGGCGGCCGTGAGAGCCACCTTTCCTGAAAGCCGGATTTCGGTGATGGCGAATCCGCTGGTGGCTGAGCTGTTCAACCCCCACCCTCTTTGCGACGAAGTTGTGGTTTTTGACAAGGGAGGGACTCACCGGGGGATACCCGGGTTCTTTCGTTTCGCAATGGGACTTCGCCATCAGGGATTTGACCTGGCGATCCTTTTTCAGAACGCACTGGAGGCGGCACTCTTGGCCTATTTGGCGAGAATTCCTGTCCGCGCCGGGTACCGGACAGATTGCAGAGGTGCCCTACTCACCCACGGAGTCCCCGTGGGGCGAGCTGCAAAGGCACTGCATCACACGGACTATTACGTGAAGATGTTGGAAGCACTCGGGGTGAGTGGCGGCGACGGAGGGCTTCGTCTCCATTGCACTCCCAAAGAGGAATTGTGGGCAAGCCAGTTGCTGGGAAAGGGATTCTGGATCGCGATCAATCCCGGTGCCACCTATGGGTCTGCCAAACGATGGGTCCCGGCAGGGTTCGCCAAGGTTGCGGCAGCACTCATTCAGGATGATGAAGCCCGCATTGTGCTGGTCGGCAGTCCTGGAGAGGCTGCCATCGGTCAGGCAATCGAGGCGGCTGTCCAAGCCCGACCGACCGAAGTCTTGAACATGGTCGGCAAGACCACGGTGCGCCAGCTTGTGGCGCTGCTCTCCCGATGCCGCCTTCTCATCACCAACGACTCTGGTCCCATGCACGTGGCGGCTGCCCTCAGGGTGCCCGTAGTCGCCCTCTTCGGCCCCACAGACCACACCACGACCTCTCCCTTCACGGACAGGTGGCGCATGGTGCGCAAAGCAGCGGATTGTTCTCCCTGCCTAAAAAGGGTATGTCCTACCGATCACCGGTGCATGAAAGCCATCACGGTGGAGGACGTGCTTTCTGCAGCGAAAGAGCTCATGGAAGAAACGCGCGAATGAACAAGGAACTGGTGGGAGTCTATACCCGACTGCTGAAGCTTGCCAAGCCCCATTGGCGAAGGCTCATGCTAGCGATGGTCTGCATGCTGGGAGTGGCGGGCACCAGCGGAGCATCCGCCTACCTGGTGAAACCCGTCCTGGACGACATCTTCGTGAACAAGAAGATGGACATGCTTGAACTGCTTTCCCTGGCTGTGCTGGTTGTTTTTATCGTCAAGGGCCTGTGCACTTGGGGGAACACGTACTTCATGAGCCACGTGGGTCAAAGCATCGTGGCGCAGCTGCGTCAGGATCTCTACGATCACCTCCAGGATCTTTCCGTTTCTTTTTACGACAAGACTCAAACCGGCTCCATCATGGCCCGTATCGTCAATGACGTGAATCAGATGCAGTCCGCCGTGTCTGATTCCATCACCGGGCTCCTGAAAGATTGCTTCAGCATAGTGGGGCTCCTTGTGGTGGTCTTCTACAGGGACTGGCAACTGGCCATGATCGCCATCGCGGTGCTCCCAGTGGCTTTTCTCCCCCTGGTCAGGTTCGGCCGTATGCTGCGGCGCACGATTTCAAGCACCCTGCAGACGTATGGCAACCTTTCCGTGATCCTGCACGAGACCATCACTGGGCATCGCATCGTCAAAGCGTTTTGCATGGAGGACTACGAAAAGAAGCGGTTCGCGGAGGACAATAGGAAATTCTTCGAGCACAGCATGAGGTCCGTTTCCATTCGGGCCCTTTCATCCCCCCTCATGGAGTTCCTCGGGGGGATCGGCATCGTGGCCATCATCGTTTACGGCGGCTACAGCGTCATTCAAGGCAAGTCCACGCCGGGCAACTTCTTTTCCTTTCTCGCTGCGGTCATCATGCTCTATGAACCGGTGAAGCGCCTCACCAACGTATACAATGCCATACAGCAGGGTCTGGCTGCCGGGATCAGGGTGTTCGAAATCCTGGACACTCAGCCAGAGATCCAGGAGAAGCCCAACGCCGTCACCCTCGCCCCCATGAGAGAAAACATCGAATTCAGGAACGTCACGTTTTGTTATGGAGACAAGGCAGTTCTCTCGGGCATCAATCTGAAGGTCAGGGCTGGAGAGGTGGTGGCCATTGTCGGGGTGAGCGGTGCAGGCAAATCCACCTTGGTGAGCCTCATCCCAAGATTCCATGATGTCGACCAGGGGGCCATTCTCATTGATGGCACGGACATCCGTGAGGCGACCCTCGCTTCCCTGAGGGGCCAGATCGGCCTCGTCACCCAACAACCCTTTCTTTTCAACGACACAGTGCGCAACAACATCGCGTATGGCAGCAGTGGAAAATCAGAGGAGGAGATCCAGGCGGCAGCCAAGGCTGCACATGCGTATGACTTCATCATGAGGATGCCCCAGGGGTTCGAAACGATGATTGGCGAACAGGGCGTAAGGCTCTCAGGCGGTGAGCGGCAGCGGCTCTGCATTGCCCGAGCGATCCTCAAGAACGCGCCTATACTCATCCTGGATGAAGCCACTTCCTCCCTGGACAGCGAATCGGAACTCGAGGTGCAGAAGGCACTCGAGAATCTCATGGTGGGCAGGACCACCCTCGTCATCGCCCACCGGCTCTCGACGATTCAGAATGCTCATCGCATCGTGGCCCTTGCCGATGGGCAAATCGTCGAGGAAGGGAGTCATGAACTCCTCATGCGCACGGCGAGCGAGTATCGGCGGCTTTATGAACTCCAGTTGTCCCAGTTCGATTCGAGCACCACTTCCACAAATGAGGAAGCCGCCCGCGATTAGCGGAGTCATGTCCGGAGGGAGTCAAGAAAGATGGAGTTGGAGGGCAAGGCGCTCCAGATTGCTGAAAATCTTCTGCTAGTTCTTGGACGGTGTCCTCCCAGGACTTTGAGTTCATTTGCACGGGTCTTTGGCGCGTTGTGGCACAGGATGGATTCCAGGCATCGCATCATTGCCCTGCGCAACCTGGAACTGGCCTATGGCGATGAACTGAACGCCGAGGACCGGAGGAGGATCTGCAGGGGGGTGTTTGAGCACCTCACGCGGGTTGCCCTGGAATTGTCCTATCTGCCGGGTTTGACCGGGGACAACCAGGACAGGCTCATCCAATTCTCTGGCGTTGAGAACTTGGAAACCGCCATGGCAAAGGGAAAAGGCGTTTTGGTCATGACTTCCCACTTTGGGAATTGGGAACTCATGTCCCTCGCCTTCTCTCTCAAGTACAACCCTTTGAATATTGTGGTTCGGCCACTGGATAGCGCTCTTCTCGACCGCATCGTGAACAGGATCCGCTCCCGGGGCGGAAGCACCATGATCCCGAAGAAGGGATCCGTAAGGCAGATCCTGAGACTCCTGCGGAACGGGCAAATGGTGGCCCTGCTCGTCGATCAGAATGTGGACTGGTATGATGGTGTCTTCGTTCCCTTTTTCAATGAGACTGCCTGCACCAACAAGGCTCTGGCCGTTCTGGCCCTGCGTACTCATGCACCCGTCGTTCCGGTGCACAATGTGCGCATGGAGGATGGTCGGTACGCCGCAACCTTCGGTCCCGAGGTACCCATCATCCGAACCGGGGACACAACGAGGGACATCGAAGAGAACACAGCCCAGTTCAATCGAATCATCGAGAGCGAGATACGGCGCCATCCTGATCATTGGCTCTGGCTCCATCAACGTTGGAAAACGCGGCCTTACCAGCTATGGCCCAGGCAGTCCCTGAAGAAACAGCGCTGGCTGGTGTTCAAATCCCCGGGCACAATGATGGAACGGTGAGGTGTCCTCTTGCAGAACCCCATGTCACTGGAGATGTCCAGCAAGATTCTCGTGGTCAAGCCGAGCGCTCTTGGAGATGTCGTTCACAGCCTTCCTTTTCTGAATGCTCTCAAAACCCGCTACCCCAAAGCGGAGATCCACTGGGTGGTCGCAAGAGGTATCCATGAAATCCTCCAAGACCACCCCATGATCGACAGACTTTGGGTGATTGACAAGAACCGTTGGAAACGGCCTGGAAACATGGCCGAGACCTGCCGTGAAATCTGCCGGCTGGCCGGTAAATTGAGGCGCGAGGACTTCGATGTCACCGTGGATCTGCAGGGCCTCCTGAGGAGCGGCATCATCACCTTTCTTGCGGGGTCGAGACATAGAATCGGCTTCAAGGAAGCCAGGGAAGGAAGCCGTGTCTTCTACACCCACACCGTGCAGGGAGGAAGGGATATCCATGCCGTGGAGAGGTACCTCAGGATGGCGGCGACGCTTGACTGTGACGTGTCGGAGGTGCGACACCCCTTCCCTCCTCTTCCGGATCCGCAAACCCTGGTCCCTGCCATGCCCGAGGACTATTTTGTCATCGCTCCAGCGGCTGGATCCCCTGTGAAGCGATGGGCACCCGAAAGGTTCGGGGAACTGGCATTGAGGCTTTCCATGACTGCGTTTATCGTGGCTGGCGAAGTCGATTCCGAATGTGCAGAACGGGTTGCGACCGCCTCCGGGGACAGGGCCATATCCCTTGCAGGCCGCTTGAGCCTCAAGGGCCTTGCCGCTCTCATTGCCGGAGCCCGGTTCGTGGTATGCAACGACACGGGCCCCATGCACATCGCGGCCGCCGTCGGTGTCCCGGTCTTTGCCGTATTTGGTCCCACCAGTGCCGCGAAGACAGGACCTTATGGAGACATCCACACTGTTGTCAGGAGTGACCTGGAGTGTTCTCCCTGCTACAGGAGAAAACTCTGCAAAGACTGGCGGTGCATGGACGCGGTGACAGTGGACAGGGTGCTGGCATTGATCCAAGACTCGGGTTGGAACTGACACCCGTGCCGCTTCAGGGGGATTTTGAATCAAGGAAGAGGCGAACCAGCTCGAGTGTCTGCTTCTTCGTGTTTGGAGAACCCAGCGCACAGTTGGAAATGCCATGGAAAAGCTTTCCGTGACCATCATCACGCGTAACGAGGCATCGAACATCCGCGATTGCGTCAAGAGCGTCGGGTGGGCCGATGAAGTCGTCGTGGTCGACCAGTTCAGCGAAGACGGGACGGCAGACATGGCCAGGGATCTCGGTGCGAGAGTCTTCACGGAGCCTTGGCACGGATTTGCCCACCAGAAGAACCTGGCCGTGGAGAAAGCCTTGGGACCCTGGATCCTGAGCCTCGACGCCGACGAACGGGTATCCCCACAACTCCGGGAGGAAATCGCCACCGCTCTCACCCAGAATAGGGACATCCAAGGCTATTTCATTTCGCGCCGGAACTTTTTCCGCGGCAAGTGGATACGTCACGGAGGCTGGTTTCCGGATTACACCCTGAGGCTCTTTCGCAAGGGGTTCGGTAAATTCCAGGAGCGGGATGTCCATGAACGCGTCATGGTCACCGGCAAGACCGAGCACCTGAAGCATTCTATCGATCATTACACGTACGGGTCTGTTTCCGACTACATTGAAAGGATGGACAGATACAGCGGGTTGGCTGCCCGGGAACTTAAGAAGCGAGGAATGGGCTTTTCATGGACCAGGTCCACTCTGAGACCTCTTTTTACATTTCTCAAAATGTATGTTTTGAAGCGGGGTTTTCTGGACGGTCGGGAAGGATTTTTCCTGGCAACGTCCTATGCATACTATACTTTTTTGAAGTACTGGCGCGTTCTGGAAGAGAACGGAAGGACCGGAGGCCCAGCAGGGCACTAACCCTGGCCGGAAGTCTGGGCAATGGCGACCATGATCGATCCAAGTAGAATCCATAGAGTCCTTTTCATCAAGCTGCGTCACATTGGCGACATCCTCCTGGCCGCCGGGGTTTTCAAAGCCCTGAAGAAGGTGAATCCCATGGTCCGCATCTCCGTTGTTGTACCCGCAGGCACAGAGGAGATGCTCACCCTGAACCCCTCGGTCGATGAGATCCTTCCCCTCAAGAAACACCAGTCTCTCCGGAATCAAATCCAATTCGTTCTCAAGATTCGCAGAATCCACCCTGAGCTCGCAGCGAACATGACGGAAGGGGACCGGGGAGCATTCCTTGCCGCCGTGAGCGGGGCCCGGTGGCGCATCGGCATTGATCCCAGGGGACGAGGTTTCCTCGGCAAACGGCATCTTTTCACTCATCTCGTTGAACCGCGTTATGACGGCCGCCACAGGGCAGTCATGGACATGGACATCCTCCGCCCTTTGGGCATCGAGGGGTCCAACCCGGAGGTGGATCTCTTCACTTCTCCCGAGGACGATGCCACCGTGGCGTCCCTCCTCAGGGAACAGGGGTTGAAGGCTGAAAGCCCCTACGTTGTCATCCATCCCACCTCCCGATGGCTTTTCAAGTGCTGGCGGGATGAAGCAGTAGCACAACTGGTCGACAGACTCGAGGCAGAAGGGTTGGGGATCATCCTCACCTGCGGGCCGGACGAAAAGGAAAGGGCGAGACTCTCGACCATTCTCTCCACCATTCGATCCAATCCCCTGGTGTTCCCGGGAAACCTTACACTGAAGCAGCTTGGCTCCCTCATCAAAGGTGCCTCGGTCTTCTTCGGAGTGGATTCGGCCCCCATGCACATGGCGGCAGCCCTGAGGACTCCTGTCGTGGCCCTCTTTGGCCCCTCGGATCATCAGGTGTGGCGTCCACTGACTCCGCGTGGCCGAATCATCGTGAAAACGGGGGAGTATGAATGCATCCCGTGCAGGCAGGATGGGTGCCAAGGGAGCAAGAAGAGTCGATGCCTCCAGGCGATTTCTGTGGAAGAAGTCTTCGAGGCCGTCATGACTGCCTGCGCAATGAACCCCAGATAGCCGGAATCACAGTTGGTTGCCCGATAAAACTGAAGAAAGGGGTCAAGAGGCCGGGATCTCGATTATCCCTGGTTCGAGGAAACATTAGATTTCCGCATCAGCCGGGCGTATTCGATCTCATTCAAACCCACGATCTCCTTCCAGACCGGCCTCCAATCGCCGAAACCTCTCAAGGAGCAGTAGGTCTTCAGAAACAAGGCAATTTCAATCCGGGACAGCCGGCTGAATCTCAACGAATTGCGTGCGAACCGCGCCAAGTCGTCGATCGCTTCGGACTTCGTCAAGATCCGTCGGCGACGCATCCGATCCAGGTCCACTATGAACAGCTCACCGTGTGCGTCGACCAGGATATTTTTCAGGTTGAGATCCCGATGCATGAAACCGTTTTGGTGCAACCGGGCGACCAGCACTGCCGTCTCGCGCGCTCGCTTTCGCTCAGGTACGGCCCACTCGTCAAGGTTCCTGGCATGCTCAATGGTCTCGGTCACCAGGTAACTTCGCACCAGCACACGCGCAAAACGGCGGTCCGCCACGGCAATTGTCCGCGCCGTGCGGATAGCGGCCCGTTCGAGTCGCAGGGCCGACCAGAAGGATTGTCCCGCTGCGGACCTCCGCCACACGCTCTTGAACATCTTGAGCCCGCTGGGGCGGTTGAAACGCTTAAGAAAGAAGGTCGACCCCCGTTTGATGCTGGTCGAAGGCCGTTCATGAAAGGACATTGAATCGACGTTGGGCAAGTGGCGGTCGGGGTTCTCCAACAGGCACAGAAGTTCCGGAGAGAGGAAGGAAGTTCGCACCGTCCACGTCAATCCTCCGGCTCGAATCACCTTGAGCTCTTCGTCACGGCTGTGCGATGGATCTGCACCTTTGAACATGACGACATCCTGACCCTGAATTCCTCACCCGCTCTGGGGACCAACACCTCAGAGAATGACACCGCGCCGACTTCAGCCCCTCAAATCATGGGGCCGTTTGCAGGCGCGTCATTGTATGGCAATATCCGTGTCTTGAAAACTCTCATGGGGCTTCGCTGGGCACATTCCGCAGCAAACGGCATGAATACTCATGGTTCGAAAGAGAGATACTCACGGGGGACCGGCCCCGCAGACTCCCAAACTGAGCCAGTGGTCGAGCCGACCTTCCGTCAGACCAGTCATGGCATGGTGCTCAGGCTGCCTTGCATTCAAGATCTTGTCGTGGCGAGGCATACGGAGTTGGGTTCACGATCGAAGCGAGCAGAGTTCAAGAGCAGCACAAACCCCTGTAGGCACTGCGAAGCGGGCGGGCTCAAGGCCCTATGCTACACCAGCTTGGCTGTAGCTTCTTATCTGGCCCCTCCCGCTTCGGAGAGGCCAAGCACAGCAACGACTGGTCGTTCGTTCTCTTGAGACAATTCGTTCAGGAGGGGCGAACGAGAGGCATCCCCTCTGCGCACAGGCTCACGGCCCTTTGAAAGACATGACCGATTGGAGGAAGGCAGCAAATCTTCACAGGAAAGCAAGACCATGAAACCGTTGACCATCCTGCACACGGAGGCTTCCAACGGCTGGGGAGGCCAGGAAATCCGGGTGTTGAACGAAATGCTCGGGATGAAGGCCCGGGGGCACCGGATGCTCCTCGCTGCGCCGCCATCCGCGAAAATCCTCGGCCGAGCATCGGCAGCAGGCTTCGAGACCTTTCCCGTGACCATGGATGTGGTTCATTTCGTTCCTGGCATTGTCCAGCTCATGAACCTGATGCGACAATTCAGGGTCTCCCTCGTCAACACCCACAGCTCCAGGGACAGCTGGATCGGAGGCATCGCGGGCAGGCTTTCCGGCATCAAGGTGCTGCGAACCCGCCACATCTCCTCCAAACTCAATTCAAGCCCCCTCACCCGGCTGGTTTACGGGCACCTGTGCCATGGAATCATCACCACGGGGCACTTCATCAAAGCACAGCTCGCAAGAGAGCTCAATCTCGATTCTGGGAAGATCTTCCCAATTCCCACTGGAATTGATGCAGGGCGCTTCCGCCAAGGAGACGGAGAAGCCTTCCGTCGGGAACTGGGCATATCGCCCAGAACGCCGGTCATAGGAATCGCCGCGGTGCTCAGAAGCTGGAAAGGGCACCTCGATTTGCTCAAGGCAATTCAGGCGGTGGTTTCCACCCATCCAGAAGCTCTGCTTGTGATCGCCGGCGATGGCCCGCTGCGCAGAGCCATTGAGACTGCCGTCAGAGACTTGAACCTGGAGAGCCACGTGCGACTGATCGGCCATCAGGAGGACATATCCCGGGTCATCCGTGGGTTTGACATCGCCGTCCTCTCATCGTACGCCTCAGAGGGAATTCCTCAGTTTGTCCTCCAGGCCATGGCAGCGGAAAAACCCGTCATTGCCACGTGCGTCGGAGGCATTCCTGAAGCAGTCAAGGACGGAGTCACGGGGCTGCTTGTCCCCCCTCGGGATCCGGATTCCATGGCCAAAGCCATCTCCTCCCTCCTGGAAAAGCCTGACCGAAGGATGGGAATTGGGCACAACGGATCCCGATACGTGTGTGAAAAACACACCACAGAAATCATGCTCGATGCGATCGAGGCCCTGTACTCCCGTCTGGGGCTCGGAGAAGACTGAAAAGTCTCGATGGATATCCATGGAGCAGATCGACCGTTAGGAATTCGCGTTCCAGGGCAGGACAAACACATTGGCCCCCGTTACCAACTCAGTGCCTTGCCGAGCAACTGATACAATTCCTCGTTATGAGGCGAAAAATAAGCGTTAAGGTATTCATAAACTCGTGAACTGACTTTCGTCTTGTTTGATCCAACGTTCTTCGGCTTAAGATCTCTCACTTGAAATTTTCCATCGACTCCGAGGAAGTCAAAGACTCTCTTCAACGTGGTTGCAGGATCACTAAAGAAAGTCTCACTGTCAAGAATGAGCAATTGATTCATATCAAAATGCTGTAAGTATCTGTCTATTTGTTGTCTGTAAAGTCCACGCATCTTATAAGAGTAATACATATACTCAATACTTTTATAATTCATTTCTCTCATTGCTGGCCTTAATCGCGAATCCTCTTCCTGGAACGCCTCCATGATGGGTAAGGGCTCCATGTTCAACCTTTTCACGTGATAGTAATGAGAGATTGCTCTTTCAGTTGGATTTCTTAAAATGGCGATCAGTTTGACGTCCGGCAACAGATTGAAAATGCGACCTGGGGCAAGTGGATTATAGAGATACAGCGGAGATGCCTCTCCAGTTATACAACCATTGCACAAGCTGCTGTTGTAGGGAAAGTGGGCTCGATACCAACGGATTCCTTTCACATAGTTGTCGACATGGGGATTCAGTCCCCCGTCGAAGAAATGCACTTCTTTTGTAAGACTTGGAAAGATTTGGGGATGCTGGGACAAATAGGAAAACAGGCTCGTGGTTCCAGATTTCTGTGCTCCAAGAATTATGAAGTGGGGCAAGGCACGAAATCGATTTGCAGCCTGTCGGTAAAGGAATACCGAGTAGCGCAGGCCTCGCTTGATTACCCTGCCCAATGCATGTATTGAAGCGTGCATTCGATAGGTCATGTTCCCCCACTCGCATGCCTCGCACTATCGACAAGACTTCCCAAGGACTGTCCTGCCTATCACCAATCCTGACCGCCGCGTGCGCTTCCCGACGTTGACATGCCCGTTTTCCGTCTGTATGCTCGCGTTGCAAGATCATTCTGAAAGGTGAACTTCTGCAGCGTACTGTAATCGTCGCATGAATTCAACCAAGGATACGATGTGCCTTTCTTGAAAACCGTCATCGACGCATATAAGACCTCTCTTCGTAAATGTTTGGGCAAAGCCGATTTTCAAAAATGGGACGGGCTTTCAAACTTGTCCCCAAAATGGGATTCTCGTACCCGGTACATAGCTTCGCTGATACCGCATGGAAAGTCTGTTTTGGAATTCGGTGCGGGGCGAATGGTGCTCAAGGATTGCCTTGGAGAAGGCTGCACTTACACGCCATCCGATCTCATCGACAGAGGAAACGGGACCATCGTCTGCAATCTCAATCAGCGAAACCTGCCAGACTTTCCAAAGCATGACGTCGCCGTATTGATTGGAGTTCTGGAGTATATCAACGATGTCCCACGGTTGGTGCTTCACTTGGCTAAATATGTCAATGCGATTGTTGTCTCTTATGCCGTTACGGACCATCGACCTAAAAAAATGAATAGACGTGCCAATGGTTGGGTAAATGATTACAGCTCTGCTGAACTGGAAAAGATTTTCGAGACAAACGGCTTCAGGATAGACCACACTGATGAATGGAACTCTCACAATATTTACAGATTTGTCAAAGATTAATGTATTAGTTACTTATAGGTCATATGGCTTTTTTCCTGAGTCATGCGATTCGTTTATATATAGATATGAAGGACATTTATATACCTTCTATACTAAAGACTTTTTTATTTTGTGCCTATGCTCTCTCTTTCGTAATTTGCTTCCATCATGACAATTGGAGATATACTATTTAAGCTCAACTGATTGCATATAAAATTTCCATCAAATTGACCACATTACCGCTGTGTACTTATTTGAAAAATATGTAATAATGAACCTATATTAAGATGAATATATGTCGCATGAAATTCAAGGATAAAAATATAAATATACTTTATATTTACGTTTCTTTACCTATTGGAGGTGCCGAACAACTTCTTTTGACATCCTTGATGAATATGGATCTAAACCGATACAGACCTATTGTTTGCTGCATAAGAGATAAAGGGAAGATCGGGGAAGAGATAGAATCTCTAGGTTTTGAATTAATAGAGCTGGGGAATTTCAGCAAGTCATTCAATATATTCATTTGTTTTAGAATTATCAAGATCATTCACAAGTATAAAATTGATATCATACATACCCACCTATATCATTCCAATCTATATGGACGTCTTGCTGCCATTATGACCGGTGTCCCAGTTGTTGCAACCGAACACAATGTGTACCAGACTTATAAGTTCAAAAGGCGTGTCATCAACTGGCTGCTGGCAAAGAAGACACACAAAGTCATTGCAGTATCGGGAATGGTCAGGGACTACATCACCAAGAGGGACTGGCTGGACCCACTGAAAATCGAACTGATCCATAACGGCATCGATTTGAACGGACAGTCCTCCCTACTGACAAGGGAGGAGGCCAGGGACAGACTGCGCATCCCGAGGGATGCCTTCGTAGTCGGCACTGTTGGCAGACTGACAGACCAGAAGGGCCACATTTTCCTGGTGAATGCGGCCAAACGGTTGAAGGATGCCATTGCTAACCTCCGAGTCATCATCGTTGGCGCCGGACCTCTGCTGCCAAACCTCAAGAAAGCCATTGAAGAGGAAAGTCTTGAAGAATGCGTGCTCCTTCTCGGTTCCAGACGGGATATTCCTGAGATTCTGAGAACCTTCGATGTCTTCGCCTTTCCGTCCCTGTGGGAGGGGCTGCCCCTGAGTCTTTTGGAGGCCATGTCCTGTTCCATTCCCGTGGTTGCGACCCCTGCCGGCGGTGTCGTCGAAATCATCACGGATGGCGTGAACGGACTGACCGTCCCCTTTTCGGATGCAGGAGCACTAGCCGACTCGATCCTATATCTCCATGAGAACGCGGGCTTCCGCAAGGAGTTGGGTGAAAAGGGGCTGGCGGTGGTGCAAGAGCGATTCAGCGCTTCCTCCATGATGCATCACATGGAGACGCTCTACGAGACAATGCTGAATTCCAGCAGGTCTTTCGCTTCATGATCGCCGAGGCCGAGTCGATGTCCTACTCTGTGTTGACGCCGTACTTGGTTCCTTTCCGCCTTCAGTCCACTAAGAAGAGGAATATCGGCGATGGATTCATACTGAAGTCTATCAAAAGGCTTCTACATCCCCATGAATGCAGCGTCGTTCTTACGTCGCGCGATGAACCCTCGGAAGAGCAGATCCAGCAGATCAATTCCACAAAGGCACTGATTCTTGCGGGTGCCAATCAGCTGACCGACACCTATTCGGTGATCCCGAAGCTTGGTCTACGTGGAGTCCAGAAGATAAAGGTCCCGATTATCCCCTTCGCTATCGGAATTGACGGGCATGAGAAACTGAACAGAAGCATGTCAAGAAGCACCAAGACCATCCTGAGTGAGCTTCACAGCCGGATCAAGTTCTCCGCCTGGAGATGCCCGATGACCATCGAATATCTCCGCGACAACCTTCCGGAATTCTCTACGAAGTATCTCATGACCGGCTGCGCTGTGGCCTACGATGAGAGCATCCTGAACGGGACTCCATTCTCCGCGAATTTGGCCAGGATTGTGGTTACCGTCACTGAGCGGGATGATTTCTGGGAAAGGGAGACCAACACCATTGATTACGTCGCGGAGCGGTTCGAGCGATCCACCAGAGTCCTTTCGCTCCATCAGGCATTCGATTCACAAGTGCGGGAGTCTTCAGTCAAGGCATTGTTCGGGATGGCTTCCGGGAGGAAGTCGCTCAGAACTCCATCGCAATTGCACAGATATGCCATGGAAAGGGGCTTTGAAATCTACATTCCCGAAGATGTTGATGAGTGCCAGGATTTCTATCGAAGCTTTGATCTTCATATTGGGAGCAGACTGCATGCACACCTGTACTTCCTCAGTCAGGCCAAGAGATCCTTCCTCACATATGTCGATGGCCGAATGAAAGGGTTTGCACAGGCGTATGGATTTCCCGTTTGCGACCACAGGAACCTGGATCGATATCTCTCCTATGATTTTGAACACTATCGTGCGAATAACTTGCACCATTATCATACCATGCAAATGTTCGTGAATTATGTGAGCACTGAGATCCTGTGACCGTACTCACTGCCATGATCCGATGTGTATTCGACACAGTCCACTTCTGATCTCAGTCGTTGTTGGAGAGTAGTTTTCGGTAATGATGATGTGCCCTTTCTTGATATCATGGGGCAGCCTCCATTTTCGGGTCGAAGGATTCATCGCGTCGGAACAACACTGCGAATTATTTTGATTCTTATCGCATGATCCAGGAGTCGGGACACCAGCAAATGAGTTTAAAGCGAACACTTGGCAGCATAGTCAATGGGGCGGCGGTCTGCTTCAACTATCTGAGAAGATCTCGTAATGCTCACCTTTATTGTGTGGGCACAGCCAAGAGCGGCACTCACTCAATTGCCTCCATGTTTGGCAAGGATATCCGTTCTCAACATGAAGCAGACAGCAAGGCCCTAGTCAGACTTATTCTTGACGTTTCCGAAGGACGGGTTGGCGAGACTGAACTCAGGTCTTACATAAGAGATAGAGACAAGCGACTGAATCTGGATGTTGACTCGTCACAACTCAATTTCTTCATTCTGGATATGCTCCTGGAGGAGTTCCCCACCGCTCGCTTTCTGTTGACCATTCGAGACTGCTACAGCTGGCTGGATTCTTTCATGAACGACTCACTTCGCCGCAATACCAGCAGAGATTGGGTGGCACTCAGAAATTTGCGCTTCAGGGCGGATTTCTTCCACCATCCGCCAGAGGAGCAACTTCTTAAGGAAAAGGGGCTGTACACGCTTGACGGTTATCTTTCTTATTGGGCCCATCACAATGGCAAGGTCCTTTCAACCGTGCCTGGAGAACGACTCCTCATCGTCAGAACCGACCGTATCTCACAGAGCGCATCCGAAATTGCCGAATTCGCCGGCCTTCCCGACGACACCATAGTCCTCGAGAAATCCCACACTTTCAAGAATCCGAAAAAGTACGGGTTACTTCGTCGAATGGACCGGCATTACATTGAGGCGAAAGCGCGACAATATTGCACCCCTTTAATGAAGCAGTTCTTTCCGGAAATTGAATCGATGGAGGATGTGGGTTTTTAGCAGTCTCTTCGGAGAAGGATTGGGTTTGCGGTTGATCGGGAATGTCTTCCGTCGGAGGGTCCCTCACCGCAATGCCCCCCGTGCGATCCTTTGGTATCATCCCATAACGCCATGAATCACCCGGTTGCTTATCGGCTGCCTTGATGACCGCATCTTGCAGGGTGACGAATCCTTCGACAGATCCTTGAACGGAGTTACCCAGCAGATCTACAAGCGTAGCACAACCCGTCGAGGGCGTGGCGAATGCCATGGGCACAAGGGCCTATGCCACACCAGCTTGACTGCAACTTCGTGTTACTGGCTCTTGGGTTTGATGATTCCATTCTTCATGAGATAAGCCAGGACCTGTTCCGCACATTCCTCGGGACCACAGTCCATCGTGTTTACGACTATTTCCGGATCCTTGGGGGGTTCATAAGGATCATCCACCCCAGTGAATCCCTTGAGAACCCCCTGTCTTGCCTTTCTGTAGAGTCCTTTCGGATCGCGCATTTCACAGATTTCTACGGGAGTATCGACGAAAACTTCGATGAAGGGCAGGTCTGCATCCATATGCAGCTTCCTCGCCATCTTGCGATCCTTGCGGTAGGGCGAAATGAAGCTCGTCATGACAACCACTCCTGCATCCGCAAACAACTTGGCGACTTCTCCGATGCGCCGGATGTTCTCTTCTCGGTCTTCGTGGGAAAAGCCCAGGTTCCTGTTTAGCCCATGACGAACATTGTCGCCATCCAGGACGTATGCCAAGTAACCCCGCTTGATGAGTTCGTGTTCCAGGGAAAAGGAAGTGGTGCTCTTGCCCGATGCCGGGAGTCCCGTGAACCATATGGTGCAGCCTTGTTGTCTCAGGAGGCGCTCCCTTTCCCATCGTTCAACGTGAGTACTGTGCCAGACAATGTTTTTCGCTTTGATATCGGTCATTTTGATCCCCCATCATCCACGGTCCATGAGAAGATTCGGATGGCACCCCGCATTGAAGTCATTCAATAGCCCCTTGTAGGCGCCACGAAGCAGACAGGCACAAGACCCTACGCCACACCAGTTTGACCTCAACCTGGCATGAGATCTGGAATGACGTTTTAGTCCAGGGCCTTGTGCCCGTCGTTGCGAGCGAACAGCCACGCGACACCACGAACACAAGGCCCTAGACTACGGTGAGGAGGTTGTATATTTCCACATCAAAATGGGGTTGAGAGTTGTGCCGCATAAGAATATTTCGAATGGCACGGTTAACGGGCTTGCCAGCTGCAGTAAGGAATTTTTGTTCTTGAGTGTTCACGGCGTTGAAAATGGCGGGGGTGTGCATGCCGACTTCCACCGCAATGGCAAACGGTACTTGCTGTGTTACCGACATACGATAGCCGGTTCCCGCAAGCCAAGGCTCAGCCATCCCGCATTGTCTGCGGCAAGCCCGCTCGATTGATGACTTCACCGAACCTTTCACCAGTCTCGTTGTGTCTCATATAGTGATCAAGACACTTCTCCAGAAGTTCTAGAACCTGTCTCTCGGAGTAGACTCCAGGCAGTTCCAGACCCAACTGAGGATGCCTCCCCAGCTTTCCTCCCAGGAGAACCCGATAGCCCTTGCGGTCCTCCTCAAGAGTTCCTGACGGGCACACCCGAATGCACTGCCCACAGCCTAGGCAACGGCTCTCATTGAGGGATGGCCCACCAGAATTGTCCATTAGGGTGAGTGCCCCTTCCCTGCACACCTGGATGCACTCCGCGCATTCAGTGCACTGGACTGATGTGGGCTGTGGCTTGGACGCACCGATGAGTCCCACATCAACGATTTGTGGACGTGAGCACGCGTTGGGACAGTAGGAGACAGAGATGCGGAATTCATGGTGAACCTTGAGCGGCCCCTTCACTCTTTTCTTCAAAAATTCCTTGAGATTCCTTTGTTCCATGAGTTGCCGTATCTTTTCTTCAAGGTCATTTTCAGGCGTGACTCGATTGGGGCATTCGCTAGCCCCAAAGCAGCGTTCGATCTGGTGCCCCTTGACCTCATCCTCCATGTTTTCAAAGAACCGTCCGCGGCACGCATTCACGTGTTCCATGCCCACTTCACTAACCCCGGATCGGATGGCTTCCTCGTCGACCCCTTTTCTCACTCGTTTGCGAACGAAAAAGGGAACCTTGGAAATGGCTTCCTCGGCCTCTCTGGACCATTGCATCGTTTACCTCCAATGAGCTGCACGGAAATGCGTCCACAACTGAACGGTCCCTGGCGCACAGTAGTGTTCAGGATGGAATCGCACAGAGTTCAAGGTGTAGCCTGCCCCTTTGAGGGCGCCGCCAAGCGCACGGGTACCACGGTGAGGCCCACCAGCTTGACCTTGACTTCGTGTTACAAGTGCCTTTTGACCATATTTGGCAGAGGCGACCTTGACCTGAGTCAAGTTTGCCGGTTAGTCTTCCCGGCGCGGCGGATTCTTGGCGGATGCTTGGAGGCCCATGTGATGGATAACGAGAAACACTTCAGCAAGAACTCCGTATCCGGAACGCCCACGAGGGAATTCCTGGAAGGGCTCTACGAGCGGTACAACCGCAGAAGGTACATTCCCCCGGATCCCCTGGAGTTTGTCCTCCGTTACGATGACCCACTGGACCAGGAAGTAGTGGGGCTCATTGCGTCTGCCCTCGCCTACGGCAGAGTGGCCCAGATCCATCAGAGCGTGTCGAAAGTACTGACACGCATGGGCCCCTCTCCGCGCCGGTTTATTCTGGAGCATTCTGCAGGTCCTTTCAGAGTATGTTTCCGTGGGTTCAAGCACCGTTTCACGACTGACCTGCAATTGGCATCGCTCCTGGGATCGATGCGGAAGGTGCTTGAGAAGTATGGCAGCCTGGAGGCCTGTTTCATGGATGGCCTCAAGCCGGAAGATGCGACCGTTCAGAATGCCTTGAACCGATTTGCCGGAGAACTCAGGGAGGACATGGACTGCCACGACACCATGTTTATCCCTTCTCCGAACAGGGGCAGCGCATGCAAGCGTCTCCATCTTTTTCTCCGCTGGATGATCCGCCGGGACGAGGTGGACCCCGGAGTGTGGACGGGGATCGCTCCCAGGCTTTTACTCGTGCCGGTGGACGTACACATGCACCGCATCGGGTCGCTGCTGGGCTTCACGCGAAGGAAGCAGGCGGATCTGCAGGCTGCCGAGGAAATAACTGAAGGCTTCAGACGTGTTGCACCGAAAGATCCGGTTCGGTACGACTTCGCTCTGACACGCATGGGAATTCATGGTAAAGTGCCGAGGACGAATGGCGGGCGAGTAACGTCTGCAACCGGTCAGACAGGGGTCGTCCCTTTTTGCGTCCGGGCTGGAGGACCGATGGCCAGGGCCACAATGGAGGAGCACCAGACAACGGAGGATGTTGAAATGGCGGAATGCGAGATAAAGCTCTACGCGCTCAGTACCTGTTCCCACTGCAAGAGCACCAAGGAATACCTGAAAGGTTGCGGCGTGGAATATGAGTGCATCGACGTGGATAAACTGGAAGGAGAAGAGCGAAAGAAGATCATCGAGGAGGTCAAACAGGTCAATCCCAATTGCTCCTTCCCGACCCTCATCATTGGCGACAAGGTCATCGTGGGTTTCCGGCAGGACGAGATCAAGGAGGCGCTGAACCTGTAATGGACGCCGAGCAGCTGTACGAGAATTTGAGAAGGATTCAAGAACCCAAGGGTTATTATTTCAACAAGGACAAGCAAAAGGTTCTCGAACTCCTGGAAGGTCTCCTGATCAACAAAGACCGCTACGGATACATGTGTTGTCCTTGCAGACTTGCGTCCCACGACCGGGAGTGGGACAGGGACATCATCTGCCCATGTGTGTATAGGGAACCCGACGTGAAGGAGTATGGGAGCTGCTACTGCAATTTGTATGTCTCAAAAGAATGGAACGAAGGAAAGTTGCCGTACGTCTATATCCCGGAGCGGCGCCCCCCGGAAAAGCTCTTCAAGATGACTTAGGAAAGTTCTTGCCAGCCGGGAACGACAGGACCCGATGTAAAGTTCATTCCTCGACACATGCCAATTGCCTCTTGGAACGTAGAGTGAACCTGCTGCAATGAGCATCGACAGGTGTTGTTGATGCTCCGGATGAGTCAGCTCTACGTTCCTGATACCCATACCCACCAAGTCTCTTGTTCTCCACTCTAACAGCAGCTTCAGAAATTTCTCGGTGTATTCCTGATTCATACCTTTACAATCAAACGATAAACAATCATACTGCAATGAGTTGTTAGACGATCTCGATAGCCATACAGACTGCCTCACCATTGAGTAATGGATGTCACAATTCCGATGGTGGCATGCGTTGCTGGAGACTCAAACAGGAGGGACCCCATGGAGACCAGTTTGTTGCAAGCCGCCGTGGACCTAGTCAAGGCTCAGGCGAGTGTGAACAGGATGTCCGGGGAGGAGCTGGAGGCGGCCCTCATCAGGGTCTACAATGCGCTGCACAGGTTGCGCCGGGCAGAGGAAGACGGCAAGCCCATTCCATTGACCGGTGTGACCTCCGAAGGGTCCGCCATTCACTTGGATGTCTCGGGGAGCGCTGACCCCCACGGTTCGATCCAGGAGGACAGAATCAAGTGCCTGGAGTGTGGCGCCGAGTTCAGACAGATCACCGCCAATCATCTGCGCACCCATCAGTTGACCCCACGGGAGTACAAGCGCAAGTGGGGCTTCCCCCTCAAACAGGCCCTTGCGGCGAAGGTCCTGACAAAGCTCCGCAGCCGATCCGCGAAAAAGCGCGGACTCCCTGTGAAACTTCAGCAGTACCTTCAGGACCAGCGGGAAAAGAAAAGCGCGGCCGACCCGGGAGCGCCGGTGAAGAAGGGTAGCGGCAGGATGGCGAGCCGGCGAACCGGATCGGTCAAGGAGCAGCGCTGAAAGCTCAAGAGAAGCAGTCTCTATGGTTCAACAGCCTTGCAACGAAGCCGATGCTTCTTCCCGGTCCAACCAGCCCGCTACGTTTTGCGCGTCCGCAAACCTGCCCTCTCATAGGTAGTCACGGTCAAGCTGATACAGCCTGGGGCCTTGTGTCCATCCGCTTCGCCAAGCCCACAAGCCGTGCTGCGCGTGTGACTTTGCGCAACACGATCTTGACCCATAGCATCAGGCTTTCAGTTCTATCGAAAGGCGGGAAATCCTGCTGGAACCGCCCCGTGTGCCGTGTTGCCGTGGAAGGTTATGCCGACCGTGGCATTCACGCCCGGTGGATGAGAGTGTGGCCTTTCACGACTGTGCAGCACGTTCCTTGCGGCTGCCCCCCTAGACTCCGAAACCCGCCGGCGCTGTTCCGCACCGAGCGCACACCCCGCCTGCGAGTTCCCGCCTCCGAATGGAAAATCCATAGCGCTCGATGAGCAGGGCATGACACTGATGACAGTAGGTGTGCTCCCCTTCACTGCCGGGCACATTGCCGGTGTAGACGTACCGGAGGCCCGCCTCCAGGCCGATCTCCCTCGCCCGCTCCAACGTCTTCAGGGGCGTGACCGGCCTGTCCGTCATGCGGTGGGTGGGATGGAACCGGGTCACATGCCACGGGGTCTCGGGGCCGAGCGAGAGGATGAATTCAGCAAGACCCCTCAGTTCTCCGGGATCATCATTCAGTCCGGGGATGAGGAGGGTCGTGATTTCGACCCAGACGTTGCGTTCCTTCATGGACCGGAGTGTGTCCAGGACCGGCTTCAGGCGGGCGCCGCAATGGTCGGCGTAGAACCTTTCGGTGAACGCTTTGAGGTCGACGTTGGCAGCATCCAGGTAGGGAGTCACGGCATCGAGGGCTTCACGGGTCATGAATCCGTTGGTCACGAAGACGTTTCGCAGGCCCGCCGCTTGTGCTTCCCTGGCCGTGTCCAGGGCGTATTCCATAAATATGGTGGGCTCCGTGTAGGTGTAGGAGATGCTAGCGGATTGGGATCGGAGCGCCTCCTGGACAAGGGTCTCCGGGGCCGCATCAATGCCGTGGATGATTTTCTGTCCAGGGGAAACCTGGGAGATGTCCGCATTCTGACAGAACATGCACTGGAAGTTGCACCCGGCCGTCGCGATGGAATAGCTCCGGGTGCCGGGCATGAAGTGAAAGAGGGGTTTTTTTTCGATGGGGTCCACGTTTCTGGCGATGAGTCTCCCATATACCAAGGAATAGAGGGTTCCCTCCCGGTTCTCCCGGACGCCGCACTTCCCCCTCGCTCCGTTCTTGATGCGGCAGTGCTGGGCACAGAGGAAACAATGCACATCTCCATGATCGAGCCGTTTGTAAAACTGGGCTTCCTTCATGTCTGCAGACCTTTCATGGGGCGCAGGCTCCTGGAATTGGTCAGCCAGACTCAGCCGCGGGGTCTCCCACGAGTACAGGGCGAAGGAGGTCCGTGGGGACCACCGGCTGCCCGCTGGTAGAGGTTTCCCCAAAATCGGAAGCACGGCTCGGCCTCAGGGAAGAGCCAACGGTGTGGTCCCCTGTCGACTCCGGGAAACCCGAATTACAGCGATTTAAGGATCGTATGCAGAAGGCGTTGGGACGGACCTGGGCCAGATGGGAGGACATGTCCGAAAAAAGAGGATCCTGGAGGCAGCGAAGAGTGAATTCCACGTCAAGGCACATGGCGATGAAATGGCCGAAGGGGTTCCACTGGAAGTAGGGAGACCGTTCCAGAAAGTGAAGATGGCGGGACACGGCCAGGGGCAGCGCCAGGCACGTGCCCCAGCGGGTCTTAACCGACGGAGAGATGGCTTTGGCTGCCAGGGACTGCAGTTCGAACACACTGAAAAACCGTGCGTGATCCAGGACTGATGTTCTCCAAAGCCGCGCGACAAATCTTTGGAGAGTGATCAGGGAGAACTTGTTGAGGACTCCCAGGAGCACGTGCCGCGTGGCGACCCGAAAGGCCTCTCCGAGCGCCTGGACCGGGTCCCGCACGAACTCCAGGGTCGTGATGAGGGCAACCGTGTCGAAGGAGTTGTCGTCGAAAGGCAGGTTCTCCGCGTATCCCTGGTCCAGAGGAATACGGGATGGCAGGCGCAATCGGGCGATGCTGAGCATGTCCTGGGAGGGGTCCAGGCCGGTGACCTGGTGACCGAGTCCGGCGAACCAACCCGTGAAGATGCCGGTACCGCAGCCCACATCCAGGACTTTCTGGGGGGCGTCCGAAGCCCAGATCCGCCGGATGAGTCCGGTTTCAAGGGCCAAGGCGCAACTGCCCGCATCGGTGAGGAACCACTCGCTGTACCTTCTCGCATCTTCCCGGTTGAACACGTAGCCCAAGCGACTGCCCCTCAGGTTGAATCCCTCACCTCGATTGAGCGATTCCCACGCTAACCCTTTGCCATGCAGGCGAACCCCCAATCAAGTCCGGGGCAGGCGCCGGCATCCTTTGGGTGACTACTATCTTCGTGACTCCTGCCTTCGCAGGAATCACGGACGAGGATTGAAAGATGGGAATCACTAAGTTCGGCTCCCCATCAACCCAACTGGAGAATGGCCCCCCTGGATCCCGAAGTGACCAGGTGAGCGTACCTGGCCATGACCCCCTCTGTGATACGAGGGGCGGGTGCAGTCCAGCGCTGACGACGGGCGGCGAGGGTTGTTTCGTCCACGAGCAACTCAAGCTTCTTGGCTGGGATGTCCACGAGGATTTCGTCCCCTTCCTCCACAAGGGCGATGGGGCCCCCAACCGCTGCTTCCGGGGACACATGGCCGATGGCAGCACCCTGGGTCCCGCCGCTGAAACGGCCGTCGGTGATGAGCGCCACGTCCTTCCCCAGCCCCATGCCCATGATGGCCGCCGTTGGGGTCAACATCTCCTGCATTCCCGGTCCGCCCTTGGGTCCCTCATGCCGGATGACCACCACATCTCCGGGGCGGATAAGGCCATCCAGGATGGCTTCAGCAGCCGAGGATTCGGTCTCGAAAATCCGGGCTTTCCCCGTACGGCGCAGCATTTCCGGGGCGACGGCCGACTGTTTCACGACGGCTCCCTCAGGAGCCAGATTTCCATAGAGAATGGCGATGCCTCCCTCGGAGTGGTACGGGTTGTCCAGGGATCGAATGACACTACGGTCCGTGACGGAAGCCGACTCGAGGTTCTCGCCCACCGTCCTGCCGGTGGCTGTGAGAGGGGTCAGGTGGATGAGGTTGCGTGCGGAAAGCTCCTTCATGACGGCCTGAACACCTCCAGCCCCGTTCAGGTCTTCCAGGAAGTGGGCGCCGCCGGGTCGCAGGCTGCAGAGGTGCGGTGTGCGGGCACTCACCGTGTTGAAGAGGTCCAGATTCAGGTGGATCCCAGCCTCATGGGCAATGGCGGGCACATGGAGGACCGTGTTGGTGGAGCATCCAAGGGCCATGTCCACGGCCATGGCATTCTCGAAGGCGGCCTGGGTCGCGATGTCCCTGGGTCGGATGTTTCTCTGGACGAGGTCCATGATTTTCATGCCTGCCGTCTTGGCCAGTCGGATCCTGGCCGCGGTGACGGCCGGGATGGTGCCGTTCCCGGGCAGGCCGAGGCCCAGCGCCTCCGTGAGGCAGTTCATGGAATTGGCGGTGAACATCCCCGCGCAGGAACCGCAGCCCGGGCAGGCGCTCTCCTCCAGTTCAGTCAGTTCCTGGGGGGTGATTGTCCCGGCCTTGAGGGAACCCACTCCCTCGAAAACGGAAATGAGGTCCACGGGCTTGCTTCCTGCCCGTCCGGCAAGCATGGGACCGCCGCTCACCACAATGGCCGGGATATTGAGCCTGAGGGCGGCCATGATCATGCCCGGAATGATCTTGTCGCAGTTGGGCACGAGAACCAGGCCGTCGAAGGGGTGGGCCATCGCCATGATCTCGACGGAGTCGGCGATGAGCTCCCTGCTGGCAAGGGAATAGCGCATTCCCTGGTGGTTCATGGCTATGCCGTCGCAGACCCCGATGGTGCTGAACTCCACGGGGGTGCCCCCGGCGTGCCGGATGCCCGCCTTGACGGCGGCCGCGATCTTGTCCAGATGGATGTGCCCCGGGATGATCTCGTTGGCTGAGTTGGCCACCCCGATGATGGGACGGTCCAGTTCTTCCTGCGTATACCCCATTGCTTTGAAAAGGGATCGGTGCGGAGCCTTTTCAGGTCCTTTCTTCATGAGATCGCTTCTCATTGCCAAGACCTCCGTGGAAGTGCATGCATCCCGGGCCAGATGCCGGTCAACTGCGATGGTTGAAATGAACGGCCCCGGAGGGAGCCGGACCCGCGCAGCACACGGTGTCTGCAGGGTCTTCCTGGGAACGTCAATCAAATTACTTGATCGTCCGGGGCATTGGCAAGGGCAAACCCGTGCCTGCCTGAGAGCGGACCTGCAAGGCCGGGATGACAGGGAACATGCTCTGCCATTGAGGATGAGTCGGAGCTTAGTGGCCAAGCAATTCCTGGATGGTGCAAATATCCGTTCCGTGCTGAAGAAGATGGGTCGCGAAGCTGTGACAAGACGCGTCCGCCCTGATTCTCTTGGTGATCCCGGCCCTGGGCGCTGATGCCTTGATCGCCATTTTCACAATACTTGTGGTTCGATGTGATGGCGCCTCACCGCTCGCCGTTCAGAAGGTCGTCACATGGCGCCATTCCATGGAAGAGCACGCAGCGTTTGATCCAGTGGCAATATGCCTTTTCCTTGTGGATCGGGTAGTGCTGGAGTCACATCAGATCCTGAACTTCGTCGAGGAGCCGGGGCGTACGAGTCATTGACAGCGTTTCCCTGTGCACGTATGATCGTGGCCAAGTATACGTGTCCAGAATGGTTCCTGGTGTTGGGGGCAAACAGTGCTCACGGCGTGATTCCAGGTCATCCCGTGTTGTGTCTTTGGAACAGATTCTTGCGGTATTCCAGGAATGGGACTCCACCAGGTCGGCGCAGTACTTTTCTAAACCTGAGCATGAACAGAAGCGCGGCCGCAAGTGGACACCTGAACCCCCTTCCTCCAGCCGATTGTTCAGATGGGGTTCCGTCGCTCCATCGGCAGATCGGACGCCCAAGGCTCGCAAGAAGACAAAACAAGCGCACAAGACCCGAGGTGACCCTTGAGCACGGGCATTATCATCCGCAAAGAGGTCCAGTCCGACACCCAAGTGATATCTGATGTCACAAGAGCGGCGTTTGAGACCCTTGCAATCAGTAACCATACAGAACAGTTCATCATCGAGGCATTGAGGGAAGCGAACGCGCTTGTGCTTTCGCTTGTGGCAGAAGTTGACGGCAGAGTGGTTGGGCACATAGCTTTTTCGCCTGTGACCATTTCCGATGGCAGCCCCGATTGGTTCGGTCTCGGTCCTCTATCCGTCCTGCCTGAGTTGCAGAGGCAGGGGATTGGAGAAGCTCTGGTATTTGCGGGCTTGTCAGCCCTGAGAGCACTTGGTGCGAAAGGCTGCGTGCTCGTGGGAGATCCGGGATACTATCAACGGTTCGGCTTCAGGAGCATCTCGTACTTGGCTGTCAACGGTGTTCCACCACAGTATGTTCTTGCATTGCCGTTCGACGCCAGTAATTCCTCCGGCACCGTCCTATTTCATGAAGGTTTCAACGCGAAGGGCTAACGACGTGACGCTGTCGGCTGGGTGGCGAGGGGAGTCAACGTCCCGGAAGAGTCTGCCATGACAGGCGCCATGACCTGAGACAGGTTGAAAGGGAGGAGCGCGGTCCTCCGGTTGAGCGGCTGGAGTGCGCCTCCAGAATAAGTGTCAAAGGGTCCTGGGGGCCAGGAGTTGTCATGCGGGCACGAGAATGTGCCCCGTGGAGGGCTGGCGGATCAAGACCAAGCCACTTGAGATCCTCCTGGTAGAAATTCATGAAATTTCCGATTTCAGTTGAGCCGACGAAGGGCACAGGGGACTCGAGTCAACGCCGGATTGGTGGACGCTCGAAGTCACCGGAGGCTTCAGGCTCGGTCTTGGGGCAAAGCAGCACGAGTGTGTGCATTACCGCGAAGGCAGGTGGACGGCATGGCATAGGAGGCCGGGATGGTTGGCAAATGGCTCGGTCGGGGTCACATGGGCAACGAAGAGACATTTGAGTGCATCAAGTGGATGCTGACCGGCAAACTGCCAGGGGATACCGATCAGCAGGGCGGAATCGAACGACAGGCTCCCTCGTATGGCGATCTGACCTCTCTGAATACCTCCCGGTTGATTCTCGATTCAGTGGGGATGCCCCTTCTAGCCGAGATTGTCAAGGGTGCTGTGGACCTGCTCGATGGCTCCTGTTCGGTCTATGAGAAGGACGGCAGCCTTGCGTTCAGCATTTTCTCTTCCAATTGGTGCCGGTTCATGGACGAAGCATCGAGGAGGCGATGCGACACGCCGGATAATCAAAAGGCCTTGGAATCCGGCGAATGGCACTGTCATGAATCGTGCTGGAAAGAGGCGACGCTCCGTTCAATCGAGACCAAGGCGCCTGTGGATGTGCCGTGTCGCGGAGGGATCCGGGTGTTTGCCGCCCCCATTTGCACGAGCAAGGGAGTGGTTGGCGGCATCAGCGTCGGTTACGGGGATCCGCCCCGCGATCCGGCAATACTGAATGAAGTGGCGACCATCTACGGCGTCAGCGCGGGCGATCTTCGCCAGCAGGCGGAAGCCCGCAACATGCGTCCCCCTTTCATCATTGAAACGGCAAAGAAACACATTCTCTCTGCGGCGCGAGTCATTGGAGAGATTGTGGAGCGACATCAGAAGGAGCAATCGCTACGCAAGAGGGAGGAGAAGTTCCGAGCCTTTTTCGAGTTTGCCAACGATGCGGTTTTCATCCTTGATCTTGAAGGCCGTATCCTGATGGTAAACCGAGAAGCCTGTGAACGGTTGAACTATACTCATGAAGAATTTCTGAAGATGGGCGTCGTGGACGTCGACACTGCAGATCAAGCCGCATTGTTGCCCGAGCGAATCAGGATCTTGCAGACGCAGGGGCATCATCTGTTTGAGACGGTTCATCGGAAGCGGGATGGAACATTGGTTCCAGTGGAGATATCCGCCCGCTTGTTTGAAACAGCGGGGAAACAGTTGGTCTTTGCCGCCTGTCGCGACATCACAGAACGAAAGAAGGCGGAATCGGCGCTGGCGGAGAGCGAGAAACGCTTCTCAGTGTTCATGGAGCATTTGCCGGCCGCTGTATTCATTAAAGACCAGGCAGGGCGACTCTTGTTTGCCAACCCGTACCTCAAGGATTTGTTGGGATGGCAGGAATGCGTCGGGAAAACCACTGAGGAACTGGTGCCTCAGGAAGTCGCCAAGCTGATGATTGCAGATGACCTGAAAGCCTTGACTGAGGGACCGTTGGTCACTCAGGAACGCATTACCGACGTTCATGGAGCAGAACGCTTCTTCGATACTTACAAATTCCCCATTGAGGGTGAGGGGGTTCCCACTCTGCTCGGAGGCATCGCAGTCGACATCAGCGAGCGCAAACGGGCGGAAGAAGCGCTTGAAAGGCGCATCGTGGCGTTGACTCACCCCCTGGACGCCGTCGAAAGCATTGCCTTCGAGGAGCTGTTCAACCTGCACGACCTTCAGCGCACCCAGGACCTGTTCGCGGATGTTTGGGGCGTTGCTGCTATCATCACCGGTCCGGACGGCACGCCCATCACCAGGCCGAGCAACTTTACGTATTTCTGCAGTGAATTCATTCGCAAGAACGAAAAGGGATACAGCAACTGCAAGAGATCCGATGCGACGCTTGGACGGCACAATCCGTCCGGACCGATCATTCAACAGTGTTTGAGTGCCGGTTTGTGGGGTGCGGGAGCCAGCATCACTGTGGGAGGACGCCACATCGCCAGCTGGTTGATCGGCCAGGTTCGGAACGAAGCGCAAAGCGAGGAGCGGATCAAAGAATACGCCCGCGTGATCGGCACTGACGAGGCCGCGTTCCTGGAAGCCTTCCTCAGAGTTCCCGTCATGCAGCAGAAGACGTTTGAGCAAATCGCGCACTCCCTTTTTGCCTTGGCCAATCAGCTTTCAACTCTGGCGTATCAGAACATCCAGCAAGCACGTTTCATCGCCGAGAACAAGCGGACGGAGGAAGCACTCCGCGAGAGCGAGAGAAGACTGAGCGAAGCTCAGAGAATCGCCCAGATGGGCCAATGGTCATGGGACGTGAGAACAGGCCATGTGAAGTGGTCGGAGGAGGTATACAGAATATTCCAGCTTGATCCGAATTCATTCACTCCCCAGATTGACTCAATCATGGCGTTGTCACCGTGGCCCGAGGACCACCGCCGCGATAAGGAACTGATCCGGAAGGCAATAGAATCCCATGAGAGGGGAACCTATGAGCAGCGGTTCCTTCGACCGGACAATAGTGTCGGATACTACATGTCGAGCTTCCAGGGCAAATATGATGAGAACGGGGAGCTCGTTGCCATGCTGGGCACAGTTCAGGACATCACTGAGCGAAAGAGGGCGGAGGAGGCACTCCGGGAGAGTGAAGAGAAATTCAGAGGCATCTATGAGGAGTCGCCCATCGGGATTGAGCTCTATGACCGGGAAGGGACGTTATTGGATGCCAATGCAGCCTGCCTCGACATATTCGGCGTTTCCGACAGGGCGGCAGTCAAAGGGTTCAAGCTCTTTGAAGACCCCAACCTGAGCGAGGAACTCAAGGCTCAGCTACGCAGGGGTGAGAACGTGCGCTACGAGACCCCTTTTGATTTTGAGAGGGTAAAGGCACTCAGGTTGTATGAAACGTCTAAAAGCGGGACCATTTACCTCGACGCTCTGATCACCCCCTTGAGAGATATGACGAAAAGTTCTGTCACCGGTTATCTTGTGCATCTGCAAGACATCACCGAGCGGAAGAGGGCTGAAGAGGCGCTACTCGAGTCTGAGGCAAGATATTCTGCCGTGGTACGACAAGCGAAAGACGGAGTCCTCATTATACAGGATGAGGAGCTCCAGTTTGCGAATCAGTCATTGGGGGACATCTTGGGATATGCGCCTGGAGAAATGGAGAACACACCATATCTGAAGTATGTGGCACCTGAGAGCCGCGCAATGATCGCGGAACGTGTCAAGGAGCGTTTGGAGGGAAAGAATGTCCCTCAGCTTTATGAAGCCAAATTGATTCGCAAGGATGGCACCATTCTCGAGGCAGAGATTTCAGGGAGCGTCATTCAGTATCGTGGAAGGGTTGCAGACGTTGGCATTATACGTGACATCACTGACCGCAAGCGTGCAGAGGAGGAACACCGCAAGCTCGAGAATCAGATGCGTGAAGTCCAGAAGCTCGAGAGCCTGGGCGTGCTTGCGGGAGGGATCGCCCACGACTTCAACAACCTGCTCATGGCTATCCTCGGAAATGCGGACCTGGCACAACTCGCGCTCTCCCCTGTGTCCCCCGCGGCAAATCACATCGAGGAGATCGTGCGAGCTTCGCAGCGTGCTGCAGATCTGTGTCGGCAGATGCTTGCCTATTCGGGCAAGGGTCGCTTCGTTGTCAGCCGGTATGACATCTCGGAGATCGTCCGTGAGATGGGGCAAATGCTGGATGTGTCGATCTCCAAGAAGGCGATGATGCGCTATTCTCTCGCCGAAGGCCTTCCGGCTGTGGAAGCGGACGCGACCCAGATTCGACAGGTGATCATGAACCTGATCACCAACGCCTCCGAGGCTCTGGGCGAGGAAAGGGGCGTCATCACCGTCGCAACCGGACTCATGGAGTGCGATGAGACCTATTTGTCCGAAAGCTATTTGGACGACAGGCTGCCCGGAGGAGCATACATCTTCCTCGAAGTATCGGATACGGGATGCGGGATGGACGCCGACGCCAGGAGGAGGATCTTTGATCCCTTCTTCACCACGAAGTTCACTGGGCGTGGACTGGGCCTGGCAGCGGTGCTTGGCATCGTCCGAGGTCATAAGGGGGCGATCAAGGTCTATAGTGAAGTGGGCAGAGGGACGACCTTCAAGATCCTTCTGCCAGCCGTGGAATGGGAGCCGGGCGAGAGGGGGAAGACGGACGGGGAGAATGAGCCGCTGAAGAGCGGAGGCATCATCCTCCTGGTTGAGGACGACCCAGATGTCCGCAAAGTGGCATCGGCAATGCTGGTAAAGCTGGGCTGTCGGGTTCTGACCGCGAACAATGGGCTCGAGGGGCTTGAGGTTTTCCGAACACATGGATCTGAAATCACTTGCGTGATCCTTGACCTCATGATGCCCGAGATGGGTGGAGAAGAGACATTTCGGGAGTTACGCAAGTTGCGGAGCGACATACCAGTGATCCTGTCCAGCGGCTACAATGAACAGGACGTGACACAGCGTTTTGCAGGAAGGGGACTCACAGGATTCATTCAAAAGCCATACACCATGGCGAATCTGCGCAGCGCCATCTACCGCGCTCTCGACTGACCGGGGCCAAGTGCTCTTTGTCGAGGCGAGCGCGAGTTCACCTGCCCATGGTCGAGGAGAGGGAGACGGAATCGCTCAATTCGCCACGCCAGACGCGATCAACAATGGTCCTCGAGAAGACAGTCCGGAGAAGAACTCGGTCCCCGGAAATGACCCGCCCGATCACGTGGGGTGTCATGTCGAGGCGCCGTGCATCATATGGGAATTGCCTTGTCCAGTATGTATCCGACGGCCAGCAGAACCTGAGTCGCCAGGATGAACATAACATTGCTGCCCAGAGCAGGGACCAGTTTGCTCCTGTCGTTGTATTCCTTCGATCCCTTCATGGCTCTTGTGGCCAGAGGGAAAGTCGATAGAGCGATCAGACAGTAGACTGGCATGACCATACTGCCGGTTATGAAAGTGGCGAGGACACACCCGACAATCCATATGTAAACAGAGATCGTGGCGATCCTGAAGAATTTCCCGGCAGCTTCCATGCCGAATACAACGGGGGTCGTCTTCCTTCCCCCTATCCTGTCTGCTTCCACATCGGGAAACTCGTTCAACAGGAGAAGATTGTGCACCAGGATGCCACTGGGTACGGAGGCGATCAGGACCACCCAATCGTATTTGCCCGTCTGAACGAAATAGAAGCCCAATATGGGCAATATGCCCAGCCCCAACCCCGGTGACCACTCGGGCCAGAGCGTTCGTAATATGACCGGCGTGTAAAGAACCATGCAAAGAGCCGCTGCAATCAAGAGCGGTATCAACTGCCAACCCTTCACGATGACAAAGAAAACGCCAATCATCACGGCTGCCAGCGAGGTGACGATGCCAACCCAGAGAGCGTGTCTCAGGGGGAGTTTCCCATCGGGGACGAGCCCGCTTCCCCCGCAGAAGGGGGTCCTCTGCACGTTTAGGTCGATTCCGCTCTTGTAATCAAAATAGTCATTTATCGCGTTGACACTGCCGTGAGTCAGCAACAGTCCCAAACCTGCAGTGAGAGCATATCCGAGATTGAAGGATCCATGGTACCAGGCAATGGTGGTTCCAAGAAATGTAAGCACAACGGAGAGAGAAAGGAATTGAGGTCGGGTTTCCATAAACCAAAGCAGCAGACTTGCCATGGAATCTCCTTTACTGATCAGGTGGACCTGCTTTATCGGAAAAGCCGTATTGGCTGTGCCATATGCTGAATCTCCATTTTTGCCAGCAGGTTATGCGCAAGAATCATATACTTCAAGATCGGCTTTGAGGAAATATTTACATCCGCGGAACTGAGCGATCTCGAGACGGAAGGACATTCTGGTTGTGCGCAAATCGAACAACCCGGTTTGGAGCTGGACATCGGGAATTGGGTGAGGGTCAATGAGAAATGGATTGACTGTTGAAAGACTCTCCTTTGATGTGCTCGTGCTCGGAACAGGGGCGGCAGGACTGAGGGCCGCACTGGAAGCCAGGAGGCGGGGACTCAGGGTGTGTGCTCTTTCGAAGGGGAAACCCGGAAAGGCCACTTGCACGGTCTTCAGTGGTGGGGTCATGGCGGGCACTCCCCTAGCAGCTTCACGGGAGTCGCACTTGGAGCGGACCCTGATGGCTGGCCGTGGGCTCAATGATGTGGAACTTGTGAGGGTCCTCGTCGAAGAGGCCCCCATGAGACTTCGGGAGCTTGTACAATGGGGAATGAAAGGGGAGTTTCAGGAGGGGTACCTCTATGCACAGGGGCGGCCGCCCGTGTGGGGTGAGGAGATCACCCGCTGCCTGCTGGGGATGAATATGGCGCTGGGAACTCAGTTCCTCGGGGAATTTGCGGTCTGTGACATGAAAGTCTCGGACGGATGCACTGCGGTAGTGGCTTGGGAGGGCAAGAGCGGGAGGTTCGTCGAGATCACTTCGAGAGCGGCTGTGCTTGCCATGGGCGGCGCAGGAGCGCTCTTCCTCAGGAGCGACAACCCTAGGGGAATAGTTGGTGAAGGGTATGTCCTGGCTCTTGATGCTGGGGCGGTGCTTCAGGACATGGAGTTTGTGCAGTTCTATCCCCTGGGGCTTGCCGAGTCCGGTCTTCCGCCATTCCTTATTCCACCTCGACTGGCTGATCGCGGGAAGCTGGTCAACAGCCGTGGAGAAGACATCATGGAGAAGTACGGAATCACGGAGAGGCCTGCGGCTGAGCGGGCGCGCGACCGGCTCTCCAGAGCACTGTTCACGGAGATCCATCGCAATGGGGAAACGGTGCTGCTGGATCTGCGGGGGCTTTCCCCAAGGGAGTGGAGGATCGATCCCTTTTCCGCGTCCACTGTCGGACTGCTGGGAGACCGTTATGGCGCGTCACGGAGGCCCGTGCGTGTTGCACCCATGGCTCACCACATCATGGGGGGCGTCATGATCGACCCCCAGGGGGCAACCTCAGTGCCCGGGCTCTTTGCGGCCGGCGAGGTCGCAGGAGGTCTTCACGGAGCAAACCGCATGGGAGGCAATGCCTTGTCAGAGACATTGGTGTTTGGTGCCAGGGCGGGTGAAGGGGCGGCAGATTGGGTTGAGGGGAGTGAGTTCAGTGACTGCAAGGCAGCAAGGGAACATCTCCACCGGAATTCCGGGGGATCAGGCCGCAGGCTGCGAGGTGCGAGCAAGGTCGATCACCACCGGAGGCTTCGACAAATCATGTGGGAGTATGGAGGAATACTCAGAAGCGCAGATGGACTGGCACAGGCGCTGTCTGTGGTGGGCGAACTGGAACAGGACAACCGGGGCTGCCGGGAGGCGGCCACGGATGAGAGGTTACTGCAGAGTCTTCGGCTGCGCATGGCTCTGCGCGCGGCACGCCTCGTTCTCGAGGCTGCCCGGAAACGGCGCGAGAGCCGCGGCGCACATTTCCGCGAAGACTTCCCCGAACAGGACGACCCAGCCTGGACGGGCCACCTGCAAGTCCACCTCGATTCACAAGGAGAGATCCAGTGGCAATTTAAGCCTCTCCCCAGGTATGAAACTTGTGATTCGCGAGGCACCAATGATTGAGATTCGGAAAGCAAGGATGGGGGACAGTGCCGCCATTGCCAGTCTGATGACCGAGCTCGGCTATCCGGGCACGGAACCGTTTATCGAAGCGAGAGTATCGCAACTGCTGGCTCACGACGACGCTGAACTCCTGGTCATGGTGGAGGGCGGCGAGATCCTCGGTGTCATCTCTCTCCACTTCATTCCGCAACTGGCGCTTGCCGGCGACTTCTGTCGGATCAGTTATTTCTGCGTCTCCGAAACGGCCCAGGGGAGAGGTCTTGGCAGTCTGCTCGAGGCAAGAGCGGTGGAAATCGCGCGACAGAGGAAATGTGATCGCATCGAGCTCCATTGCGATCAACGAAGGAATGCGGCTCACCGATTCTATTTCCGCCGTGGCTACATTGAGTCACCCAAATATCTGCTCAAGTCAGTCAAGTGAACCTTATGAATGATCGCCGTGCAGGGGGACGGGTGTATCGACGATGCGGCCCAAAACCTTTAGAATTGAGCGTGCGCACTGCGGTGAATTCCCAGGCACTCCGCGTCCAACAAGCGGTTACCGCTGAAAGGTGTTGTGCTGTCTTATTGCCAAGAGAATTGAGAGAGTCCATGAAGACGATCTTTGGTCCGGTGCCGTCGCGCCGATTGGGGCGTTCTCTCGGGATCGACGTGATTCCACCGAAGACGTGCACGTATGACTGTATCTACTGTGAGTCGGGCCGCACCACCTGTCTCACAGTGACCCGAAAGGCATTCGTGGAACCTGGGGCGGTCTTGCAGGATCTGGAGACCTACTTCGCCAGGTACCCGGACAGCGTGGATGCGCTCACCTTCTCGAGCGCGGGAGAACCGACCCTTTACGAGCCTCTTGGAGAACTCATCGGGGCGATCAAGAGGCGATTCACGAACCTCCCACTCATTGTCCTGACCAACGGCTCACTCCTTTTTGACCCCAAGGTCAGGAGGGACCTGCTGGAAGCTGACCGGGTCGTTCCTTCCCTCGATGCCGTGAGCGACGACGTTTTTCGATCGATCAACCGGCCGCACCCCGGAATCGAGACAACCATGATCCTCGAAGGTCTGAGAGCGTTCAGAAGAGAGTATCGAGGACGACTCCACGTGGAAGTCATGATCGTTGCCGGGGTCAATGACCATCCCGGCGAACTCCAGGAGATCGGCGCATGTCTCCATCGATTGGGTGTCGATGAAGTCGAACTCAACACAGTGGTGCGCCCACCGGCAGATTACGGTGCGGGAAGCCTTTCCTCTGAAGCCATGCGAAAAGCCTCGTCGTTCTTTCCACCGGACATCACCAGGATCATCGGGGTCTTCCACGGGACTGGGGGCAGGAAATCGGATGCCTCTCTCGCCGGGAGAATCATGGACATGGTGCGGAGGCGTCCGTGTACGGTGGTTGAGATGGCGACGTCCCTGGGAGTGACCGAGGAAGAGGCCCGGTTCACCTTGCGCAAGCTTGAGCAATCCAACCGCATCGTCCGTTACTCCCTTCAGGATCAGGAATTCATCTGCCACCGGAAAAGGGATTGAGGGTGCCGTTTGAACTCAATGCCGTTCAACCAAGATGAACGATTCGGTTTCCCCTCCGTGGGCCCCTCGCGCCACGGGAGGGGATCACAAACCGGCTCTTTATGGGCGGGAGAGCCTGGGTGAGGGCGAACAGGTTAATCACACCGCTCTTTACACCCCGTTTGCCATGGGATCGATCATCTTGGTGTCAGGTTTTTGACTTGCTCTATCGCCTCCCTGTTCACTTGGCCTGAATGTCGCTCGCCTGGGGCGGTGGAGTGAGGATCTCCACGGGCTTTTCGGGAATTGTCCTCACAATGAGAGTGTGGGCGAGGAGTTCCTTGGCCACCCGTTGCACGTCTTCCGGCGTCACTGCCTGAATGAGCCCGACGTATTTCTGGTCATAATCCCACCCAAGACCGAGCACCTCATTGACCACGGCACTCTGTGCCTGGGCGTCGAGGCTTTCGAGTCCCATACGGTGGGCTGTGGCGATCATGTTCTTGGCCGTTTCCAGTTCACCGGCAGAAACCGGTTCTTCCCTGAGGCGCCGCAGGTTTTCGACGATGATTCCCTGGACCTTCTCCAGGTTCACAAGGGTTGTCTGGGTAATGACCCCGAAGAAGCCGGCCCTGATGCCGTAGAACGGAAAAGCCCCCACCACGTAGACCAGATCCTCCTTGCCTCCCCGCAGTGCATCGAAGAGGCGTCCGCTCGGATTGCCCGCACCCGAGAGAATGGCATCGATCACTTCCAGAATCGGGCGGTCCGAATCATTGACACTCAAGCCATTGGTGGCGACGAGCAGCGCCGAGGAACTCTTTTCATTGTTCTTCTCCACGGTGCGATCAGTCTTCAGCGGCCTCGTCTCGACCTTGGGATCGGGCAGAGGTGAGGCCTTTCCCTTCCATCCCTGAAACCTCTTTTCGAGGCCGGCCAGGACTCGGTCAGGGTGCACATCGCCGTATACGGCCACTACGGAGTGGTTTGGGTTCACCATCCGGCGGTGGAATTCCGCGACCTTTTCCCGGGTGAATGCCTTCACTGATTCCACTGTGCCAATGCGGTCGTTCCGGTAGGGAGAATCAGTGAAGTAATTCTGTTTCATCATCCGCATGATTTCCGCCTGCCAGTTTTCATCCATGCGCTGCAGGGCGAGAAGGGTCTCTTGACGCTTCTTTTCGATCTCCTCATTGGGAAAGACCGGGTTCTGGATCACATCGGCCAGCAGATCGAGGGCGAGGTCCAAGTCCTCCCTCAGCACCTTCACCGCCACATGGTAGGTGCTGTTGTCAGAGCTGCTCACAAGTGCCCCCCCTACTCTCTCGATAGCATTGGCGATATCAAGTTTGCTCCTCGTCTTGGTCCCCGCCGTGAGAAGAGACGCCGTGAAGGCGGATATGCCGGGGGATCCCGGATCCTCCATGAGGAGTCCGCCGATGCCGTAGAGCTTGATGGTCACTAAAGGGAGAGACGTGTCTTGCTTGAGGAAAACTTTGAGGCCGTTTTTCAGCTGATGGCGTTCAACAATTGATTCGTTCACCGCTGGAGTCTGGCCAGCCTGGGAAACGGCATTCCTCTCAGCCGTTCCTGGAGGGTGCACGGCCGCCACTGTCATGCGTTCAGGTAAGAGGTACCTCCGTGCGACATCCCGTACTTCCTCTGCCGTCACCCGGCGAATTCCCTCCACGTATGCCTCATCGTAATAGGGATCTCCTGTGTCAAAATAGGATGAGGCAAGAGACGAGGCTTGAGCAGAAACTGTCTCCAGGCCAAAGATCCGCTGGGCGATCATGGACTTCTTCACCTTTTCCAGTTCTTCGCGGCTCACGGGTTCCTTCTTAAAACGCTCGATCTCCTGCTGGACGATATCCATGACTCCAGGCCAGTTTTGGGGAGGCAGGGTGAGGGAAATCATGAACTGCCCCTTTGCAAACGAAGGAGTCCAATTGGAGGCGCTCACCCTCAGCACTTTCTTCTCCCGGTCCTTGAGCCGCTGATTGAGCCGGCTCGTCTCTCCGTCGCCCATGAGGAGGGCCAGGACATCCAGCGCATAGAGGTCTCGATCATGGAGGCTCAAGGATGGAAATCCAATGATGGCCTGGGTGAGACGGGCAATAGGCATCTCCCTTTCTTCCCTGCGGGGGCTCACAAGGGTTGGCTCTTCCGGCAGCACGAGAGTCTCTGGAGACCTGCGAGGGAAGTCTCTGATCTTTTCTGCTGTGAATGGGATGACTTCCGACGCTTTGACCCCACCTGCGACCACCACGATCATGTTCTCGGGTTGATACCGCTGAAGGTAGTAGTCGAGCAGAGACTCGCGGTTCTGTTGCACGAAGACTTCTTCATAGCCAATGATGGGATGCTTCAGTGGATGAACCCGGTAGGCCGTCTTCATGTAGAGTTTCCAGAGTTCGCTGTCCGGGCTGTTCTCACCCATTTTGATTTCCTGCTGAATCACGGCCTTTTCCCGCGTGACCTCCTGGGGATCCAGCACATTTTCGCTCACGTATGAGAGAAGTAGATCGAGGGCGTCCCTCCAATTGCCGGCGGAGCTGTTGATGTAGTAAGTGGTCCTGTCATATGTGGTCATGGCGTTGGTGGATCCGCCCATCCGCTGCAGTCGTTCCTTGGCCTGATCCTCAGTGAAGGACCTGGTGGTTCCACCAGAGACGATGTGCTCCAGGTAATGCGACAGGCCCGCCCCCATGGTCTTTCCCTCATAGATGGAGCCGGCCTTGACCACCACGCGGGCGGACACCACCTCGCTGCCTGGATTCTCTCGGATGAGTAATGTCATGCCATTCCTGAGAATGACAAAGGTGTCTCCAGGTTTCGATGGGAGGGCCCTGTTCACGGCCACCTGGGCATCCCGGGGCAGTGTGGGAAGGGCCCTCTGAACCTGATCACCTTGACCGTGTTGAGCCGAAACCGAAATCAACAAAAAGACCAATATGCTGCTCAACCTTTGCATTGCGTGTGTCATGATCAATTCTCTCTCGTTGCTGTTATGGAAAGGTGCCTGCGTTGCCGAAAACCATCGCCCTCCAATGGGCACTGAGTGTCAAGGACCGCCATCGTCACACGCCTCATGGTAAGAACGTACCGTGAGTTTTCAAGACACCCCCGGAATAGGACGGTTGGGTGCCGACGGGTGAAGGAAAACACTTGGAACCGTCATTTAACCGCTGGAAGCCCAATTCATAGAAGGCCTTCGGTGATTAATCGACAGACATGATGGTGCCTGTGAAGAACGCCCTCTGAAGATTCCATCAGGACGGATGGTCTTCCCATATCGATGAGTTGCCAACCGTCCTTTCCCAGTCCCCATTCCACAGCAATGTCATCGAGCCGCGCCGTGGTCAGCAGCCTCCTAGTCCTGTCCCACAGATCCATGGAACGGAGCTCTTGCCCAGGTATGGGCGCGGCGGGTGCGGGCTCTGCGACGGTGAAGCGGGTTCTGACTGCGGTGAGGCAGTCGAAAGCCACACATGTCAGACGGATGGTTTCCCGCCATGGTTCGTGAGCCTGGACGATAATCGGATTATAGGCAGCGGCGAATCTCCGGAGCGTGATCGCGTCGTTCACCAAGTGCCTGGTCTCTGTCCTGGCAACGGGTCCCATGAGGACGAACGGGTAGGCAAAATCCATCGGGATTCGCGACTTCTGTTTGGGGCCGAAATAGATGCGCGTTGGTGGGTGAGGACAACCGGAGTATCCAAGCAGTGTCGCCTGCAGAATGCGGGATCTTTGGATCCTGTAGTTGAAATAACTGGGAAAACACATCTTTCCAGCCGCATGAAAGACATCCACGAAGCGGATGGTAGGGTAGAAGATTCGACGGGCCCGTGCGAGGAGCGCCCGTTCCTCAACCGAGTAATCACCCATGAGAGCCCGGATCCCCAAGGTGATGACATTGGGGCATGAACGAAGAAAGGGTGCGAGGGCTACGTTGGCGGGTCTCATTTAGTGGGGCTTCGGGAGTGCACCATTTGTCGCAGATAGATCAGCTCCAGTTCTGGAGTGAAGCGTTCTACGGTTCAGAAGAACTTCGCAATCAATTGCTGGTTGAAGAAAGGAGCAGATCGGGGTGCACGCCGTAGCTGTAACTCCTCATGCGAAAATAGTTCTCAAAGAGGCCGACCCGCTGATCGACGTAGTCATAGATCTTGAGACGTGATTCTCCGGAGCCTCCATTCTGGTTGAGCTCCCGGATGCTATTGGCCAGATGCTGGCGGAAATAGAGCGGAACGGCCAGGAAAAGAATCCGCGAATTCAATTTTGGCAGGCACTTGAGCATGATCTGGGGAGAAACAAGGACAGCGGCCGGTCCTTCGGGAATCTCGAACTTCCGGTACTCTGGGGTTCCATTGCCCTGCCCGGGATCCGTCATTCCCGAATGGCATCTCTCCTCGTTCAGGGAGATGACTTTGACTCCTCGCCGGTCAAGTTCGGCTCCAAGAATCCTGTCCTGAACCTCTCCTCCTGAAAGGACCAATAGGGGCTGGTCGCGGCCTTGCATTTCTGAATGGATGTCATCGGCGATGATTCGGGTTCTCTTCTCGTCCCGCATCAAGGCATCGAGCATGAGAGGGTAGTCGGCCCTGGAATGATAGGGATATTCAAAATCTGTGGGCCTCGCCACCACGTGGGCGTGGATGATGCCTCGCCCCTCTCTCGCATCCTTCTCATCGATGGTGTAGACCACGTCCCCGATATAGAAATAGACGAGGCGGGAAAGGCGGTCTTTTCGCTGGGCAACGCTGGTGAGTCCAAGCATGTAACGGGAGTCGAAACATGGCATGAGTTGAGTCAAGACCTTGGACGGACACCGCTGACACTCGTCCATGACAACGAACCCCACCCGCTCATAGATCCTTCGCCAGTGCCTCAATGCTTCTCCCGTGTGGGCGATGGTAATGCTCTTTCCAATCTGTTGGGACCCTTCCGCGAAGACACCGACCTCGGATTTGGGAATCTGGAGAAAATTCTCGATCTTCGTCAGCCATCCCTGGAGCAGATCGAGTTTGGGAATAAGAATCAGGGTCGGCTGGCGTCTCTGGGCGATGATGTTAAGGGCGATGACCGTCTTGCCACTCTTGTGTCCGCCGATCAGGGTTGCGAAATCCTTCTCCAGGACGGCCTCGGCCGCTTCCTGCTGATAGTTCTTCAATTCCCCGTGGAATTCCATGTCGATTGGAGCAAAGATCCGTCTTCGATCGACCACCCGAAACGGCTGGTTAAAACGCTTGCACATTTCCAGCAGTTGTTCGAAAAACCCCCTGGGGAGCAGGATGCTTCGTCCCTTCTGCTTGATGCAGCTGATTTGTGGCGGAATGTTCCCAATCCACTCACCGCGATTGTGACGGAGCTCATAATCAGGGTTCGTGAAGACAAGCCGGTCGTGGATCTTTCTCTCCAAGAGGGGCTGCAAACCGTCCGAAGGGATCTTGATCCATTCAGCGATGAGAATACTCAGTGTTTTGGTGAGCATTTGTGATGGCCTTTCTGCATTCTAGAAAGCGCTCCAAACGTTTGTCGTCCGCACAGAGTCCAGAGCGATTCATCCAGCCGAATCCTGCTGCAGCATTGAATGGCAGTGCATCAAGTAGTCAGGCAACAACGCCTTTGAAATTCCCTTTGACTCAAAGTGGAGACGAAGAATAGTCTGACTCTGAAAGAACTAGTCAATAACCTTATCGTATCGGCATTGTAAGCACTTTAGGGCCATTGTCAGATCAAACGGCAAAAAAACCGAGGAGCAAACCAGCGTGAAAGACGAATCAAGTTCCCTCTTCAGTCAGCCCCTGCAGATCCTGGGTCAACTGGCGGCCGAATACCAGGCAAAACTCGCCGACCTGGAAGCATTCACCAGAAACTTGCCCCATGAAGAGTTCATTCAGCAACTTGGCGCCCTCGGAGAACGCACGACCGACCGTTTCAGAGGCGCGCAGCACGCAATGTTTTCAATATTGCCCGAGTCCAGTGAGACGGAGGGGCAGACCTGCCTCCAAGCCCTGACTGTCCTGTGTCGTTGCTTTGATGAAATGCGAATCCTGTGTCAGGTTCTTTTGGAACGGCTAAATCATTCCAAAGAATGAACAATACGAAGTTGCTGTCGAGCTTTTACAGCCCACGGCTTTGTGGCCGTCCGCTTCGGGGTGCCCTCAAGGGGCAACGCTACATCTTGAACGGCGCTCGATTGGATCTTGAACGCAACTGCGTATGAGAACCAAGCCTCTGAACACCCGGTGGCTTCCCAGCTTCTTTCCCACCCCATCCCTTACGCGACGCCAGCTGGCGTCAACTGCCGGTATTATCTCCGCGGCGCCACCCCGCTGGAAGCCCTGCTCCAGAGTCTCATCAATGCTCGAACTCGGCTTCTGCAGGATTACGTGAGGAGATGCAGGAAAGATTGCATCCGGTGCAGAGCAATCGCCGCCGGCCATGCACTACGTTTCCGGAGCCCCTTCCCTCTTCATAATGAAATACAATTCACCGGGATGCTTCATCCGCCCCGCCATCGACCCGGCAGCCTCCCCACTGCCGCAAAAAAGATCCACCCGCCCGATGCCTTTGATGGCTCCTCCTGCGTCCTGATTGAGTACCCAGCGATGCAGGTTTTCCCAATTGAGGACCTCCCCATTGGTACCCAGGCGAGGCTTTTTTGAAACGAGAAAGGCAATGGCCCCTCTCGGGTGGTAAAGCGGGTCGGATGCGATGGAGCGCCCACCGGTGAGAGTGACGTTCAGGCTTCCCAGCGGGCCGTCCTGGACCCAGCGAAAAAAAACGTAACTTTCGTTTTGCCGCAGCACTTCATCTCGGATCTGCGGATTCGATCGCAGTGTGGACCGAATGGACTGGAGGGTTGTTTCCTCCGGAGTCAAAAGGCCCATGTCTATGAGAATCTTCCCGATGCTCCTGTAAGGACGCCCATTGGCCCCGGCATAGCCAATGCGGAGAGACCGCCCGTCGGGAAGCTCGATGATGCCTGATCCCTGTATATGAAGGAAGAATGCGTCAAGAGGGTCCCGGAGCCAAGCCAGCACCGCAGCCCGCCGATCGAGCTTCTTCTGGCCGTCGATTTCCTCCCGGGTGTAATAGGGCACTACCTGCCTGTCTTTGATCCGCCCAACAAGGCGCTGTCCCATATAACGTGCCGGATCGAACAACCCGAGATCAATGGTCAAAAGGTCTGACGGAATTTCATACAAAGGGTAACAGAATTCCCTGTTTGCTTCAAGGCGCCCCTCCAGCACCGGCTCATAATAGCCTGTCACCAGGGGTTTCGCTTCTGCAGCCGTGCTGGATGCACGGTAGATGACGAAGGACTCTGCGATGGAGTGCCTGTCAAGGCGTTTTGCGTCCAAGAGCCGGAGAAACTCCACCAGCGTTTCCTTCAGTTGCCGAACCGTCACCGTCATGTCGCCAAACGGATAGGTCCGGTCTTCGGGAATTCGACCATAGTATTCCAGGCTCTTTTCCAGGGCCTTTCGAAGGGACTCCCGATCCGAGTCGTCTACAAAATCGGGGGCTGCGCCGGGCTCCACGCGCTCAAAAAGTGGATGCCTCTCCTCTTTCCCGGCGGGTTTCCTATCGGGCGGCTCAACGCAACTCAGGCACAGAAAGACACAAAGGAAGCACAGGAGTCCCTTCCTCACTTATGTGCCCATCTCCCAGGAGTGCAGGTACTTTTCCTGTTCTTCGGTCAAGGTGTCGATTTCGACTCCCATGCTGGCCAGTTTCAACCGGGCGATGTCGCGGTCGATGACCGCCGGAACCCGGTAGACCTGCTTCTTGAGGGTTGCGGCGTGGGTGACGAGATACTCCGTACACAATGCCTGATTGGCGAAGCTCATGTCCATCACGCTGGAGGGGTGACCTTCGGCGGCCGCAAGATTGATGAGCCTGCCCTCGCCCAGGACGTAAATCCTGCGCCCGTTCTTGAGTGTGAACTCCTCGACAAAGTCGCGAATCTCTCGACGGTTGGTGGACATTTCCGCCAGCGCGTCCAGGTCGATTTCCACATTGAAGTGCCCTGAGTTGGACACAATGGCTCCGTCCTTCATGACTTCGAAATGCTCACTCCGCAAGACGTGGATGTCCCCGGTGAGCGTGCAGAAGAAGTCGCCCAACCGGGCAGCGGATTCCATGGGCAGGACCTGGTAGCCGTCCATCACCGCTTCCAGGGCCCGCAGCGGGTCCACTTCGGTGATGATGACCTTGGCTCCCATGCCCGCAGCCCTCATGGCCACTCCGCGCCCGCACCAACCGTAGCCGCTCACCACGAAGTTGGATCCGGCAACCAGGCGGTTCGTGGCGCGGATGATCCCGTCCACGGTGCTTTGCCCCGTCCCGTATCGGTTGTCGAAAAGGTGCTTCGTGTCCGCATCATTCACTGCGACAATGGGGTACTGGAGGACTCCCTTTTCCGCCATGCTCCTCAGACGGATTACACCGGTAGTGGTTTCTTCAGTACCGCCGATGATGGCTTCGATGAGTTCCTTGCGCTCCGAATGAATGGTGCTCACCAGGTCGGCTCCGTCGTCCATGGTCACGTTGGGAGCGTTGGCAAGAGCCGCATGGATGTGGCGATAGTATGTATCCTTGTCTTCTCCCTTGATTGCAAACACGGCGATCCGGTCATGCTCGACAAGGGATGCCGCCACATCATCCTGGGTGCTCAACGGATTCGAGGCGCAGAGGCGCACATCGGCGCCTCCGGCTTTAAGGGTCTGGGCCAGGGTGGCCGTTTCCGTCGTCACGTGGAGGCATGCAGCGACGCGGAGGCCCTCAAGGGGCTTGTCCTTGGCGAAACGTTTCTTGATGGAGCGCAATACGGGCATGGACTGGGCAGCCCATTCGATCCTCAATCGGCCCTTTTCCGCCAGTCCTCTGTCTTTGATGTCAAAATCCATGAAATCTCCTGTGTGTTGTTGCAGGCGTTCAAGATGATCGAGATAAACGCCCGACTCAAAAAAAGTGCAGACCTTGGCAGTACCCACAGAAAAGAATGCCCCAGTTCGAACCGATACACCGGTGACAGCATGGGGGCGGAGGGGCCCTGAATTCGGGCTTTCGCCGGAATGACCGCAAGGTTTCCCCGCGCAAGCGCACGCCTTATTGCGAGGGGCCCTGTTCAGATGCCACTCAGTTCGCGGAGCATGTCCACCATGTCGGTCTTTTCCCACGTGAAGTCCGGGTCGTTTCGACCAAAGTGTCCGTGGCAGGCCGTCTTCTTAAAAATTGGGCGCAGAAGCCTCAAGCGTTTGATCATTTCGGCCGGCTTGAAGCTGAAGTTTTCGCGGACGATTTCCGCGATACGCTCCGGCGCAATCTTGCCCGTGCCGAATGTGTCGATCATGAGTGATACAGGTTCCGCCACTCCGATGCTGTAGGCCACCTGGACCTCCACGCGGTCTGCGAGGCCTGCGGCGACGATGTTTTTGGCAACATAGCGCGCCATGTACGAGGCCGTGCGGTCCACCTTGCTGGGATCCTTTCCCGAAAAAGCGCCACCACCGTGGCTTCCCTGCCCGCCGTAGGTGTCGGCAATGATCTTCCTGCCAGTCATGCCACAGTCGCCCATGGGGCCACCCACAACGAAACGTCCAGTGGAATTGATGAAGAACTTGGTCTTGTCGTCCATGAGTTCCAAGGGGATCGTCTTGCGGATGACCTCTTCAATGATGGCTTCCCGGATGGTGTTGTAGGAGACGGTTGGGGTGTGCTGAGCCGCCACCACGATGCAGTCGATCCGTTTGGGTTTGTGGTCCTCGTACTCTACGGTGACCTGGCTCTTCCCGTCAGGGCGCAGGAAGTCGAGGACCCCGTTCTTGCGCACTTCGGCAAGCTTGCGGCATATCCTGTGTGCGTAATAGATGGGCATGGGCAGCAGAACTGGGGTTTCATTGCAGGCGTAGCCGAACATGAGGCCCTGGTCACCGGCTCCCTGTTCCTCGAAGAGACCTTCGCCGGGGTTCACGCCCATGGCGATGTCTGGGGACTGCTTGTCGATGCTCGTGATGATGGCGCAGGTTTCCCAGTCGAACCCCATGGCCGAATCGTTGTATCCGATTTCCTTGATGGTTTCGCGAACGATGCTGGGAATGTCCACCCAGGAAGAAGTGGTGATTTCACCTGCCACAAAGGCCAGACCCGTTGTGACGAGGGTTTCCGCGGCCACCCGCGCAGCTTTGTCCTCGGCAATGATGGAATCCAGTATGGCATCCGAAATCTGGTCGGCCACCTTGTCGGGATGGCCCTCCGTCACTGACTCCGAGGTGAAGAGGAAATTGTGCATGGACATGGTGAGAGTTACCTCCTTTGATTGCGGGGGTGCAGTCCCCCCAGAATGGTCTGTCATCAAGCAATGTCCGCCGGGGTTGTCTTCGACGGCTTGTTGCCCGAAGTCACCAGGACGATGTGGGGGTGGTGATCCGAGCACTCCGAATCGTCATAGTTGGCGTAAGTGGCGATGATGATGAGGTCCCCCTTGGCCCCCATCCGCGCCGCAGCGCCGTTCAGGCAGATCACTCCGCTTCCCGCTGGACCTGCCATGGCATATGTGTCGAATCTGGCTCCGTTGTTCACGTTGTAAATCTTGATCTGTTCGTAGGGCAGTATGTTGGCGGCTCTGAGAAGTTCCTCGTCGATGGTGCAGCTTCCCTCGTATTCCAAGTTGGCGTCGGTTACGCTGGCTCGATGGATTTTCGACTTAAGCATGATCCTCTGCATGGCTTCCTCCCGTGTTCGCAAAAACTCGATCAACCGCTTCAAATGCATTGGGATATCTACGATGGAATTGTCAGTACGCAGTTGTCGATGAGTCGCGCCATGCCGACAAACACCGCCAGAGCCAGCAATGTGGGGGAATCGACCCGGTTCACCTCCTCAAAAGTACGAGGGTCGCGGAGTTCGGCGTAGTCGATGCGCACATCGCCACCTTCCGCCAACACCTCCCTGACACGTTTCAAGATGGCATCGCTTCCTCTTTCGCCTTGATTCACAAGCCCTTGCGCTTCCCGCAGGGATTGGCTGAGGCGGCGGGCAAGCACACGCTGGTCCGGGGAAAGATACGCGTTTCTACTGCTCATGGCCAGGCCGTCAGCTTCCCTGACGGTCGGGTGGCCCAGGATCTCCACGTCCATGTTGAGGTCGGCAACCATCCGGCGAATCGTCATGAGTTGCTGAAAGTCCTTTTCGCCGAAAATGGCCACATGCGGCTTCACGATATGGAAAAGCTTGGCAACCACCGTGGCCACGCCGCGAAAAAACACTGGTCGGCTCTTTCCGCACAGAACCCGAGTGATTTCCTTGACCTCCACAAAGGTCTGGAAGCCGTTCGGGTAGATTGCCTCCTTTCGGGGCACGAAAGCCACGTCCACTCCCAATTCACGGGCGAACTGCAAGTCCCTTTGCAGATCTCTCGGGTAGCTGTCAAGGTCTTCAGTTGGGCCGAACTGGGCCGGGTTCACGAAGATGCTGACGACCAAAACATCTCCATGGTTTCGGACTGCCCGCATCAGGGTCAGGTGTCCTTCATGGAAGTAGCCCATGGTCGGTACCAGGGCGATCCGCTTGTCTTCGCGACGCCATGTGTCTGCTTGTTGCTGCATCTCGGTCACGCTTTCGATGATGCGCATTTCAGTCTCCTCATTGAATCAAGACTCAAAAATACCAAAGAGCCTTCGAGACTGCAGTCAGGAAGGCTCCCCTTGAAGTAAGGAACTCATTTCTTCAAAGCTGCAAATTCATTAGCCGGTCTTTTCGTCATGGTCCCTGGAACAGGATCCAAGCGGTGTGAAAGACCCCCCCCAGACTGGCTCCCTCAGTAACAGCAAGGGCTTTGAAAGTCAAGGAATATGTATACTTGAATGCGGCCTTGAATGCGGCAGGGAAAACCGAATCATCCACGTATCTCACCATAGGAACTCAATTGGCGCGAGAGGGGGGACCTCTCTTCGGGAACCTGACAGACATGGGCCGGACCTGGCATC